>CALFNG010000255.1 GCA_937902985.1 uncultured Myxococcales bacterium | reverse complement strand
GACTTCCCGTCCGGCGAGCACCGCGAGCGCCGAGACGGGCCCGTTCCACGACGCCGCCGCTCGCTCTCGCCTAGAATTCTGCATGGAGCCTCGCCCCGAAGATGTCGACCGGGCCGCGGTCCGCGTTGTAGGCCGGGTTCCAGATGTGCTGGTAGTCGAGCGACACCCAGAGGGGGCTCGCGATGTTCAGGCTGTAGAAGACCTCGAAGACGTGCTCGGCCGCCTGATTGATCTTCCCGTCGCCGATGAAGCCGTCGATGCCGCCGAGGCCGAGGTACTCCGCGTGCGCCTTCGAGATCCAGCCCTCGCCGTAGCCGATGCCCGCCCGGTCGACCCCGCGGTGCCACACGGTGCCCCTGCCCATGACGCCGAGGGAGATCGACCGATCGGTCGACGTGAACGAGTACACCTCCGTCTGGCCGTCGGAATACATGCCGCGAAAGAACACGCCGAGATCGTCGACGATCTCTTGCTCGAGGTTGATGCCGATTCCGAGCTTGAGGTTTGGCTTCCGTACGAAACATAAATCGGGGGCCGACGCGTTCGTCGAGACAGAGGACCCGTCTGGGTTCTCGTAACGGAACGATGTGTCGGAATCCGCCGGGCAATTCGTCGTGTTGTCGGCCGGATTGGCGGCCAGCGCGGCGATGGCGTCGTCGAATCGGCCCATGTTCTCCCGGTTGCGATAGCCGAGAACGCGCACGGCTCCCGGACGCCTCAAGAGACGATGTTGATGCTCGATCTCGGCCTGGTCGCCGTAATATTTGGTGATCTGGAAGTCGATCGGCAGCTGGTTGGGATCATGCGGGGGCGTCAATCGACCGACGCGAAAAGCCCAGTCGTCCCAGTAGAGCTCGGCCATCGCGCCCCACGCATATCCGCGCGCATCGGCCGCGAAGTCGTAGGCGGCATACGTCAAGAACGCCATGTTGAAGAACTGCTGGCGGAGGTCACCCGCGTAGGTGTTCTTGTCGAAGAAATCGAGGCCGCTGAAGTTTCCCGCCGTGAGCACGAGGCGGCGCTTGTCGTATTTTCGTCCGAGCTGCATCGGGTCCGAGTCCTTGTCGACGGTGCCGCCGCCGAACCCGATGGTCTGGCGCAAGTACACCCGCGACAGGTACGGCGCGGGCGCCTCGCCACCCGTCTTCTGGAGCTCGAAGTTCTGAATCGCGCTCCCGAGGCCGGCTAGCCCGGAGAGCGGTCGCTCGGCAATGACCTCGGGCACGATATAGGCCTCGCCGCCAGGCCAGAGCCCGAGACCGAAATAGAAAGTCGCCGTGCCGGTGAAAGAAGACTCTTCGTCCGGAGACAGCGAATGGTTGCTCCCGTGGAACTGGCCGTAGGCCTGCGAGAACGGAAGCTTCAGCTGCGTGATGCCCGTCAGCTGGCCGTAGGCATTCCACAGCTCATCGTCGAGATCGTGCAAGCCGTGGTGGGCCAGCAGATTCATGAAATCGAACGACGCGTCGGGGTGCTCCGACGGCTCGCTCACTTCTGCGGGCGCACCGCTCGCGGCGAAGAAGAGGGAAGCTGCCACCGCGCCACAGACGAGGTTCGCGCGCCGCGTTCTCTTCGGTGTATCCGCCATGGGCGAAGCCTGGCGCCCGCTCTACCAGCTAGCGGCGAGACATTCGAGCCTAATCCTCCCCCCAACTCCTCGTGACAGGAGCTGCGGCCGCGGCCGATCGTGATGCTTCGACGACATGGACGCGGCGCTCGCTCGATTGTGGCGCTGATGTGGCGATACCGACGCGCTCGGGACGCGTCGCCAAACGAGCCCGCGCCGGAGTCGATCGCGTTCGCGTTCGCGCGCGCCATCGTCTCCCGCGCTGTCTCGGCGCCGGCGTCAGATGACCGCGTCTTTGATCGCCTTGACCGGGCGGGCGCGAACTCCCTTGCTCGCGGGCTTGGCGGCGAACTTCTGCTTCTCCTTGGTGAAAGGGTTGATGCCCTCGCGCGCGGGGCGCGCGGGCTTCTTGACGACCACGAACTTCGCGAAGCCGTGCAAGACGAAGATGCCCGTCTTCTTGAGCTCTTTGTGCCCCACGTCGACGAGCGTCTCGACGACCTGTTTGACCTGCTTGCGTGAAAGCTCTTCGCCGATCGAGTCCGTGATCGCCTCGAGGAGCGCGCTCTTCGAGAGCGGCTTGTTGCTCTTCTTTTTCGCCGTAGCCATGTTCGAATTCTCCTGTGAGAATTGACATGAATACGGTGCTCTTCATGACCAAGGCAAGGCTTTAGCGCTCGCCGCCCGTTCAGCATGGAGCAGAGTCACTCACACGCCGGGGCCCGGAATGCCTGCATCCCGACGGCTCTCGGGACGTCTTGGGGGGCGCCGGCGGGGCTACCCGCAGCTCGCCGCGCTCGCTTCGGCCGCAGCTGCTGGCGCGCGCTGGGGCGCGCGACAGCAGCACCCGCGCCCGCCGTATCGAGGGCGAGGGCGAGGGCGCGAACTGTCGAGACGTGGCGAACCGGTGCGCCGGCGGTCGGGGCCCCGCGGCCTCCTGCCTTGCGTCGGCCTCCCGATGGGGTCAGCGCTCGCGCTGCGTGTCCGGGCGGCCCTTCACCGCCCAGCCCCGGCCCGCGAAGTCGATGCCGTCCCCGACTTCGACGAGCCGTGCCACCGTCAAATCGCGCGAACCGCCAGCAGCGCCTCGGCGACGCCTTCCCAATCGAGGATCGGAAAGCCGCCGCTACCTTGCTTGGCCGTCCATGACCGGGCTACGGCGCGCAACGCGTCGCTACGCGTTGCTCCCGGAGCGTCGATGCTCGCCTGCTCTTGCGTCTGGCGCGCATGGGCCTCGACGTTCCATTCGCCGAGCTGGTCGTCGTTCTCGCGTGCGGTGACCTCGATGGTGAGGCGGATCTCTTCGCAGGAGAGGTCGTAGACCATCGCCTGGCGCTTGCGAAACTGGTTCGTGATCCGCACCGCCGGTCGCGGTTTTTCGTTGGCCAAGGGGCTTACCAGCGGTTGCGCTGTCCGCCGCCGCCGCCTCCTCCGCCGCCGCGACCACCGCCACCACCGCCGCCGCCGCGACCACCACCACCGCCGCCACCGAAGCCGCCACCACCGCCGCCGCCGCTACGCTGCGGACGCTCTTCCGCCTCGTTGACGCGGAGGGCGCGGCCCTCGAGCATGGCGCCGTTCATCGCGCCGATGGCCTTGGCGGCCTCATGGGCGTTGCCCATGGTCACGAACCCGAAGCCGCGCGACTGGCCGCTCTCGCGGTCGGTCACGATGTGGACGTCGGCCACTTCGCCCGAGGACGCGAACGCCTCGCGAAGCGTCTCGGTCGTGGCGCTGAACGGAAGGTTGCCCACATAAAGTCGATTTCCCATGGTCGTCACTGTGTCTCTAGGCAGCTCGCCTTGAAGGCGTGCCTCTCGGTGCGCCGAATGCCTGCCATCCAATTGAGCCGCCGGGATCGGAGGGAGGGCCGCCGCGGATTATCCGCCTTGGCCGCACGATGCGTCATGAAGGCAGCCAGTCGCGATCCCAAGATGAGGAGAGGGCGTGGTGAGCCAGGTAACGTCACGTGAGCGAGAGGCAAACGTACGCTCGGGAGGGCATGTACGCAAGCCCTGCGCAAGCTCCGCGGCCGCGTCCTTGCATTGCGGACACCTCGCGTCTTGTCGTGCTTGGCGTCTTGGCGGTTTCGCTCGCTCGCGAGGCTGACGAGCGCGACAGGCAGCGTTGGCGTGTAGGGACTTGGACACTATGCTGCGGCCGGCGCGGCCCGGGCTCCGGCGCGCGCGCGCAGAAAGACGCCCCGATTGGACACTGAGAACCGCCGGCTCACGCACCTTCGAACGCTCGAAGCCGAGAGCATCCACATCTTGCGGGAGGCCGTCGCCGAGTTCGAGAACCCGGTGATGCTCTACTCGATCGGCAAGGACAGCTCGGTGATGCTGCGCCTCGCCCAGAAGGCGTTCGCGCCGGCGCCCTTGCCCTTTCCCCTGATGCACATCGACACGACCTGGAAGTTCCGGGACATGATCGCGCATCGCGATCGCATGGCGAAGGAGGTCGGGGCGGAGCTCATCGTGCACACGAACCCCGAGGGGCTCGCGCAGAACATCAACCCGTTCGATCACGGCAGCAACAAGTACACGTCGGTGATGAAGACCGATGCGCTGAAGCAAGCGCTCACGAAGCACGCGTTCGATTGCGCGTTCGGGGGAGCGCGGCGCGACGAAGAGCGGTCGCGTGCCAAGGAGCGCATCTTCTCGTTTCGCGATCGGTTCCACCAGTGGGACCCGAAGAACCAGCGGCCCGAGCTCTGGTCGCTCTACAACACGCGAACGAACCTGGGCGAGAGCGTCCGCGTGTTCCCGCTCTCGAACTGGACCGAGCTCGACGTGTGGCTCTACATCTGGAAAGAGAATATCCCGATCGTCCCGCTCTACTTCGCGAAGTGGCGCCCCGTGGTCTCCCGTCGCGGCACGCTCATCATGGTCGACGACAACCGCATGCGCTTCGAGCCCGGCGAGACGCCCGAGGCGCGCCTCGTTCGCTTCCGTACGCTCGGTTGTTACCCGCTCTCCGGCGCCATCGAATCGAAGGCCACGACGATTCCCGAGATCATCCAGGAGATGCTTCTCACCAGGTACTCCGAGCGTCAGGGGCGGCTCATCGATCACGACGAGGACGCCTCGATGGAGAACAAGAAGCGCGAAGGGTACTTTTGATGTCCGCCGACCCGGCCAGCTCGAACGAGGCCACGCTCACCGACGACAAGCGCCTCATCCAGACGGAGATCGAGGCCTATCTCCGCAAGTACCAGGACAAGGAGCTCCTGCGGTTCGTCGCCGTGGGCTCGGTCGACGACGGCAAGTCGACCCTCATCGGCCGGCTCCTCTTCGACACGAACTCGGTCTACGAAGATCAGCTCGCGGCCGCCCGCAAGGCCAGCCACATGGCCGGGACCGACATCGACCTCTCGCTCATCACCGACGGTCTCGCCGCCGAGCGCGAGCAGGGCATCACGATCGACGTCGCGTACCGGTATTTCACCACCGACAAGCGCAAATTCATCATCGCCGACACGCCCGGCCACGTGCAGTACACGCGGAACATGGTCACCGGGGCCTCGACGGCAACCGTGGCGATCATGCTCATCGACGCGCGGCTCGGCGTCTTGCAGCAGAGCCGGCGCCACGCGTACATCGCGTCGCTGCTCGGCATTCCGCACCTCGCGGTCTGCGTGAACAAGATGGACCTCGTCGCGTTCGACCGGGACGTCTTCGAGTCGGTGCGCAAGGACTTCTCCGCGTTCACCAGGGGCCTGGGCTTCGGCAGCGTGACCTTCTTCCCGATCAGCGCGCTCAAGGGCACCAACTGCGTGACCCGCGGCGCGGAGACCGCCTGGTACGACGGGCCGACGGTGCTCGAGTTCCTCGAGGCCGTCCCGGTCCGGCAAGAGCGCGACGACGCTCGGTTCCGCTATCCGGTGCAGTACGTGGTCCGCCCGAACCTCGACTACCGCGGCTTCGCGGGGCGCATCGCGTCGGGAGTCGTCAAGAAGGGCGACGCCGTCATGGTGCTCCCGTCGGGCAAGACGAGCCGGGTCAAGGCGATCGACGTCTTCGATGGGGAGCGCGACGAGGCGTTCGCTCCCGAGTCGGTGACCTTGCGCCTCGAAGACGAGATCGACGTGAGCCGCGGCGATCTCCTCGTACGCCCGAGCGAGGCGCCGCGCGTGGCTCGCACGTTCGACGCTCACCTCGTCTGGCTCGCCGAAGCGCCCCTCGACGCCGGCAAGAGCTACTTCATCAAGCACACGACGCAGACCTCGCGGGTCAACGTCGACCGGGTGCACTCGAAGAAGGACCTCGACACCCTTTCCGACGTCGCCGCCGAGACCCTGGCGCTGAACGAGATCGGCCGCGCGACGCTCACGGCGCACCGCGCTCTCTTCATCGACGGGTACGTCGCGAACCGCGAGACGGGGTCGTTCATTCTCATCGACTCGATCACGAACGCGACGGTCGCCGCCGGTATGGTGATCGCCGACGGGACGGGGCAGAACCTCGACCTCGCGCTCGAAGACGCGCGGCGCGGCGAGTCGGGCGGCTCGCGCTCGCAGGTCAGTCCGAAGGAGCGACGGCAGCGCTTCGGCGTCGGGGGGGGCATCGTGCTCCTGGTGACCCCCGCCGGCGGAGGCGCCGGCCGGTCGGCCCCGCTCGCCTATGCGGTGGAGAGGGCGCTCTTCGATCGCGGAGGCAGCGCGGCGCTGCTCTCGGCCGAGGGCGGCGCGCGATGGCTCGCGGCGGCGCGAGCCGTGGCCGGCGCCGGGCTGCTGGCGGTGGTCACCATCGACGCCGACGCGCTCAACGAGCAGCGGGCGAGGGCGGCCGAAGACGAAGGACGCTTGCTCGTCATCGAGGGGGCGGCCTCCGCGGCTCCGTCCGTCGAGGCGGGGGCCAGGATGGTCGTCGACGCGATCGCCGCGCGCGGCTGGCTCGGCGCTTCGTAAGACCCGAGCGGCACCGGCGCGAAGCGCGGGAAGACCTTCCCCAGCACGTACACCTTGAAGCAGTATCCGAGGATGGATCCCTCCTGGAGGCGTGGATCGAGCAGGTGGGCGACGCCGGCGTGCTCCCTCCGGAGCTCGCTCCAGTGCAGGCCCGGACGCTCGTGATGCACGGTGTGAAAGCCGTTGTCGAAGACGAGCGCGTTCATCCAGCGCGAGGTGAAGTCGCGCGAGTGGGTCCAGCGCGACCACGGGTCGCAGTCGACGTGCTGGACGTAGTTCGTGAACATCAGGCCCCAGAGCGCGCCCAGCGCGGGGATACCCAGCGCCGACGCGTAGACCCAGACACCCCGGACGAATCCGTGGAGCGCGATCGCGAGGGCGCACGCCGCCGCGTGCCCGCCGTAGACGAACGCGTACTGGGCGAGGTAGCTCGCGTACGCGCGCCGGTTCGAGCGCCTCGCGCGCTCGACGAAGCGGTCGGTCAAGGGTCCCTGCGCCGCGGCAGCGACGAAGAAGTACGTCACGGCGGCGACGAGGCCGTTCTTCGGGGTCATGCGCCAGGTGATGGAGGCGTCGCCCGGCCGGTTGGCGAACTTGTGGTGGTTCTGGTTGTGCGTCGGAATCCACGCGAAGACGGGATATCCATAAAAGAACGATATCCACGTCGAGAACAGCGTGTTGAGCGGCCGGCGCGCGAACGTGGGCGAGTGATTGTGATTGTGCGCGATGACCCCGGCGCAGTAGGCGAGGTACATCGAGAGCGGGAGGAGCCAGCCGGCGAGGGCTGGCCACGCGAACTGGGCTGCGGCGGCCGCCGGCATGAGCAACAGCGCCCATACGAGCGTTCGCGCGTCGGAGCGACGTCGAAGGCACATGGCGAGGACCCTTCTTTTGCTTGTCTAGCGGGTTTCGTCGAGTACTACTCTCGCCGAGCAGTATCCATCGCGGGGAGAGATCGATCCATTCGCCTTCCCCTCAGGTTCCGAGTGATGCCCAAGCAAACGACGAAGACCCTACGAAAACAGCCGCGGCAGGCGCGAGCGCAGGCCACGGTCAACGCCGTGCTCGAGGCGACCGTTCAGGTTCTCGAGCGCGAAGGGCTCGACGCCGCGACGACGACGCGCATCGCCGAGGTCGCGGGCGTGAGCATCGGGACGCTCTATCAGTACTTCTCGCACCGCGACGCGATCTTCAACTCGCTGCAAGACCGCGAGTTCGATCGCGCCCTCTCCTTGATGGAGGGCATCTTGTCGAGCGGCAATCTCGAACGGACCCCTCGCGAGACGGTGACCGCGGTCGTCAAGGGACTGGCCGCGACTTACGCCGCGTGTCCTGGGCTCCATCGTATGCTCGCGATCGAGGGCCTGCGCGTCGCGAAGGCCGAGCGTGTTTATGCGTTCGACCTGCGGGTCGTGGGCACCATCCGGCATTACCTGGCCGCGACGCATGCTCCGATCCGTCGGAAGAACCTCGACGCCGCAGCCTTCGTGGCGTTCCAATCGGTGAGAGCGACCATGCTCGCCGGCTTGCTCGAACGCCCGCCGGGGGTCGAACAAGAAGAGCTCGTTGCCGAGCTCGCAGACCTCATCTTGAGGTACCTGGTTCGCGGCCACGCGACAGTGGAGCGAGCGGCGCCGGTCTCCTTCGGCCCGAAGGCCTCGAAGCGGCTCGTCAAAGGTTGACGGATCCTCCCGGGATCGAGCGCCGCCCGCCAATGCTTTGCAAGCTCCGGCTCCCCGCAGAGGTGCGGGCCACGAGGAGTCGGATTCGCCGGCGACTCATTGGCAAGTAACGACTTGACACTCCCCGCCGCCGCACGCCCAGTGCGCGCAGCCTTCGGTGCCGTCGCTGCCCCGCCCGTCGCGTCCCCTTGTGACGTTCTTGTTTCGAGGCGCTCTTGGGGTCAGGAGGACGCGCGCTCGTGGTATGGGCACCGCGTGGGAGGTCGTACGCGTCGTCGGCGATCGGTGCGATTCCTCGCTGCCGCGTGGGTCGTCGCGCTCGTCGCGTTCGCCGCGTGGCTCTGGGTCGAGCGCGCGTCGGCCTACTGTCGAGAGGTCTCGGTGGGGCCGCCCAGCAACTACGATCCGGCCAGGCTGGGTTGTTTCGGTACGGCGGCCGACGGAGGCTTGCTCACCGCTCGCGAGACCCCGGACGGGGGACTTCTCGTCGGGTCCGACGGTCGCCTCGTCCCGACGAAACCCGACGCGGGCGTCACGCTCTTTCCGTTGTTCTGGAGAAACCAGTGCTTCAGCTATAGCTTCCAGAGGAGCGGGACCAACCAGCTGAGCGCGTCGGATACCGCGCGCATCGCCGCTCAAGCCTTCGCAACCTGGAGCCACGCTGCCTGCCCGGGCGGTTCACCGAATATTGCCGCCGATCCGTACCCCGTCGTCGACTGCGAGACCCCGCCGTCGCAAGCGCACAACAACGCGATCATCTTCCACGACGACAGCTGGCCCTACGACGACGGGTCCAACGCCATCGGCTACACGACCCTCACGGTCAGCACGAAGACGGGCGAAATCTACGGGGCCGACATCGAGATCAACTCGTTCGGATACAAGATCGTCGCCAGTCTCCCAACCTCCGCGGGGGATGCGGGGGCGACTGACCCGAATGGAACGGAGTACGATCTCGGAAGCATTCTGACGCACGAGGCGGGCCACTTCCTGGGCCTCGCACACACCGCAGACACCAGCGCCGTCATGTACGCGTCCTACAGCCCCGGCGCCACCGTTCTCACGCCAGACGACGTCGCCGGGATTTGCTCTATCTATCCCTCCGACGGCACCCGCGAGACGGGCGCGGGGCGGATCCTCGCGGGGCCGTGCAACCCGGCTCCACCCCTTGGCTTCCTGACCGCGTGCGGGTCCCTCGATTCTGGCACGCTCAGGATGGGGATGGTCGGTTCGGGCGGACCGGGCGTGAATCAGGGGAGCGGGGACCCGGGATCATCGTGCCCGCCGGACTGCGCGGTTGGCCGCGCGCCCGGCGGCGGGAAAGCCGATCTCTGGGCGTGCGGCCTCATCGCGCTTTCCGTGCTCGCTCGCCTCGGCCGAACGCTCTCGCGAGGGCGTGCTGGGGCCCGGATCGCGCTCGGCATCGGACTCATCACCGGTATCGGAGTCCGATCGAGCGATGCGGCCGCCAGCGTATCGGTCATCGCGACGTTCGAGCAGCTCGTCCAGGAATCGAGCGCGGTTGCCGTGGTGACCCCGACCGAGCAGCGCGCGCTGTGGGAGGGAGACCGGATCGCGACCTATACGCACGTCCGCGTGGATCGGCGCCTTGCCGGGGACCTCGAAGGAGATGCCTGGGTGCGAACGCTCGGCGGGTCGGTCGGTGACGTTGCCCAGATCGCCGAGGGTCAGGCGATCTTTTCGCTCGGGCGCCCGTCGCTCGTCTTCCTGCGTACGCACGTCGACGCGAACACGCGGCAGGCGACGGATTCTTACGTCGTGGTCGAGCGCGCTCAAGGGCAATTCCCCGTCGTGACGAGCGACGGAAAGCCGGCTCGATTGGCCCTGGGAGGCGACCTGGGCGCGCTTGTCTCCGTTCCACCGGAACCCCGGGCCGCGGACGCTCGACCCCCGCCGCGCGATCCGCGACTCGCACGAGACGTGCTCAAAGACCGCGCGCTCGAGGACGCCGCGCGTGAGATTGCGACGGCCTGGGCTCGAGCCCACCACCCTTCGTCACGCTGATCAAGAGGCGAGCGCCCGAGACCTCGGGGCCTCGGGCGTCGGTCGGTGTCGACGAGTCTTCCGAGAGTCTACGTGGCGGGGAAGGAGAGCTCCGGGCGGCGACGACGAATGAGGAACACGGCCGCGCCGGCCAGCGTGGTCCCGAGAAGCGCGAAGCCCCAGGGCGGAAGGGCAGGAACGTCGCTGACGACACGGTAGACCGAAGTCCCGGCGGCATACGTGACAGACACGCTATTTCCGTTGACGACTTCCGGCACGAACGCGGTCGCGTTGGCGCCCGCCCCCCCGGTGATCTGGGCCTCGGTAATGTTCTGAAGCGCAGCCGGCAGTCCGACGTATTCGGGCCGAAGGGCACCCGCATTGAAGAGCAGGGGCCCCGCGCCGCAATTGAACCCCGTCTCGCTCTGGGGGTCCGAAATCACGGTCACAGACGAGCCGGTGCCTCCGCTCGGAAAATTGGTGCCATCCCAGAACACGACGATGTCGCTCCAGTTCGAACAGACATTGCCGGCCGCCGCGTTTTCCAGCATGACCATGAATCCGTCGGCGACGACGCCTCCCGGAATCACCGACGTGCGAAACTCCTTCGCTCCCGGGTCGTCTCCGAAGGGGGGCTCGAAGACGTTGATCCGGACCGCGCTGGCGGTGGACGTACCGGGCGTCGTCGCCCGGGCGGACGGCGCCGTCGCGACGGCGGTGCAGACGGCCAGAGCGGCCAACAGCGAATGCTTTTTCATGATTGAACTCCCGCGGCGATGGTTTGGGGCCTCTCGGGGCTCCGCCGCGGCGGGTCCCAGAGCAACGGTCGTTCCAACGGAAGCAGCCCCGCCCAAAACGGTGCCGATAGCCTGTGAACCAGGCTCCTGGAACCGTCTGCGCCCGCGCGGCTCCCGAAAGGCGCACCGGGGTGGCCGCTGGCGCGTTTCGCGCCACCCGTTTCCGTTTCGTTCACCCCAGGAACGAGAATGATGGGAATTCGCGGAGAATCCGCGGGTCGACGCATCTTGCGCCATCGGCGCATTTCACTCCATCGATGCGCCCCGTCGCGACACTCCGCTCGGATTGCGAATACAGCGTGCGCGGTCAGGGAGCGAGGGCTGGTTTCTCACCTGCGGGGGCGCCTTGGAGGGTGCCGCCACCACGCGGCAGCGCCATCCGCCACGTCAACCACCAGATGAGCGCCGGGATCGCGTACGCCATGCTGGGGTACGTGACGAAGGTCAAGATTCCGATCGAGATCACCGACTGGCCGAGCACGCCGAGCCCGAGGATCCTGACGATCCCCAGCACTTGCAAGAGCGGGAGGCCGACGCTCAGCGCCATGGCCATTGCGAAGAGCGCGATGCCGACTGCGAGGGCGCCTGCGCCGCGGCGGGTCATCGCGACCGGCCAGCTGAGGGCGAGAGCGACGAACACGGCGATTCGAACGTAGGCGAGCGTTCGCGTATCCACCGGGATGCTGAACAATTCACCGGTGAAGACATTTTTCACCGACAGGAGAATCCACCACGGGTGCTTGGGGTCGCTGTCGGGGACGGCGAAGTGAATCTGCGCGCCTTCGCCCGAAAACGGCGCGACGATCGCGTCGCACACGCGCGCGAATCCCGCCGCGAACGGTCCTGCCAGCCAGCTCCAAGGCCAGAGAAGAACCCCGATCAGGGGAACGAACCGGAGGCCCGCTCGCCGCCAGAATCGACGCGAAACACCGTCACCCGACGGCACGCACGGCCCCCCCCGGGGCGGCAGCGATCCTGGACCACAGGACGAACGTCGCTGTGGCGAACACGATGAGAAGGAGCGGCCAGAACTCGTGGTGGAAAAAGTCGAAGTATGCCGGCGCGAGGATCCCCACGTAATAGAGGCAACAGATACGCGCGACGTTCGCGGCGGTGATCACGGCGAGGCCCGCCAGCGCCCCCCCTACCCGCCACCGCCACGAATACGTGTGCGAAGCGAAGAGCGCGGCCAGAAGGAGAATCTGCGCGTCCACCGCGTCGCACCCGCGAATGATGCGGAGCCCGTAGCGGCCCGAGATGTCCTGCCCCGACACGACGACCGCGCGGTCGAAGACCCAGAGCACCCCGCCCGCCAGATGGGCGTATGCCCGCAGGTATCCTTCGCTCCAGCGCTGGGGCCAGCTGTCGGCTCGATAGGGAAACGAGTAGACGGAGAAGAGAACGGCGGCGATGAAGACGAAGGAGACGACGAAGCGAACCTCGGGACCGCGGCGCAGGGGCGCGAGGGTCACGAGGCGCGAGAGGCGAGCTCGCCACGACCCTCTCGCTCCCACGTTGTTCGAAGCCACCACGCGAAAGAGCCTAGCCCGAATGGTCGGCGCGCGCTGGAACGCTTCGGAGGCCGAAGCAACGAAACGATGGCGAGCTTGCGAACACTCTGGGAGGGAGCCCGGCGCTCTTGCGGCTGCGGCGTGGCCCGTGGCATACGACCGGCCCGTGTTTCTGGGGGTGAGTGCCACGGTTGCTCTCTGGGTCGACTCACGACGTGAGCGCCGATCTCAAGAAGAATCGAGCGAGATTTCCCGATGCGAAAAGTGGCCCGGTTGCTCTGTGGCGTGGCCTGTCTCGTGACACCCGCGTCTGCCTATGCCGGCCCGTACCTGATCGACTCGATGAGGCCGTCCGGAGCGCCTGTCTCGGGGTCCGTCTCGATCACCGACGGCGACGCGAGTACGGATCCCGACGCGAGCGCCGACGCGAGCGCGCGTCCCGGACGGATCCCCTACAACGGCGGACCGATCATCTCGCAGGCCCGGGTGGCGGCCGTCTTCTGGGGCAACGGAGTCGACCGGACGGTGGTCAGCAACATCCCCGATTTTTACGCCAGCCTGATGACTGGCTCCTTCATGCATTTCGTCTCGGAGTACAGCACGCCGACGCAGGGGGTCGGCTCCTACGGCACATTCCTCGGCGCGTTCAGGATCCGGCCGGTCCATACGAGTTCCACGGTGACCGACGCCGACATTCAGGCCGAGCTGGCGCAGCAGATTGCCTTCGGCGCGTTGCCGAGCGCGGACGACAACACGATTTACATGATCCACTTTCCACCGGGAGTGACCGTGCAAGGCCCCGGGACGACCGGCCTTTCGTGCGTGGACTACTGCGGATACCACTATTATGGCAACGGCCTCACGTATGCCGTCCTCCCCGATCAATCCGGGGGTTGTGCGCCGGGTCCGTTCGGCTGCGAGAGCAGCACGACGGCGCGCTGTTGCGGCGACCGAACGGCGTTCGAGAACCTGACCAAGTCGGCCTCTCACGAGCTCATGGAATCCATCACCGATCCGCAGCCCCTGGCTCCGGCGTGGACCGACATCCTGGGCGGCTTCGGGGAAATCGGGGACGTTTGCAATTTCTCGAAGCAGGGCGACAACGCGTTCGCGAGCGTCATCGGCCAGAGCGGCGCGACGTACCAGGGTCAGAAGGGCTTCTCGAATTCCGCCTTCTTGGCCGGAATCGGCTCGCCGCGAGGCTGCGTGACGTACCCCACGGTGATGTGCTGCGACACGGCGGCGCCCACGGACCTCGCCACGCTACCCCCGACGTCGACGTGCTCCTGGCTGCCCAACGGCCTGGCGAGCTGCGCGCGAGGCCCGAGCGACTTGACCATCAGTCTCTCCACGATCGGGGGGTTCGGGTCGGGTACGATCGGCTTTCTCGGCTCGAGCCCCTATTCGGGCGTTTGCATTCCCTTCGGGACGGACCCGACTCCCCAATACTGCGCGACCGTGCAGGCGCCTGGGCTCGTGGAGCAGCCCAATGCGACCATGGTCGTCCCGGTCGATTCGACACACCCCACCGCCGAGGCTTGCTACGGACCGGCGCCGGCGGGTGGATGCCGTTCGGGCACGTCGAACACGCCCGCGGGCTGCTGCGGCCCGCTGCTTCCATTCGTAGTTTCGGGAAGCACGCAGACCGTGACCACGCCGCTTCCAGGAGTGGCGACCGTTCCCGCGCTGCCGCCGCGGAAGGCCGCGCTCTACGGCCTCTTGTTGGCCGCTCTCGGGTGCCTCCGCGTGAGGAAAGCGCGAGCCGCGGCGCCGGACACCGGGCACGCGCGCGATCCCGCCTAGGGGGGGCCAGGGCCCTTGACCCGCTATCGCCGCCCGCAAAGAGAGCGCCCGTCCCGCGGACGCCTCCCCGCGATGGGTCTCGCCATGGTCTGCGCGTGCGGGGGCACGACCGGCCTCGAGCACATTCGCGCGTCTGCCGGGGACGACGGGGGGGCGGACGCATTGCAGGGCCCCGACGCGTCGGTTGACCAGACGGGCGCGGTCGTCGAGGGCTCGACGCCGGGCACAGGCGATCTGACGCGGCCCCCCCCCGCGACGCCGGTTCCTACGCGCTCGGCCCTTCGGCCTCCGGAAAAGACGCGGGCCCGGCCGAACTGGACGGCGGCCCGGTCACCACGCTCACCCTCCTGGCGTCGCGCGGGCCGGGCTGCCTCGCCTTGGCGCCGGATGGCGGCGTGGTCGCCGACGCTTGTGCTGCCGCGAGCGGGTGCCTTGATCCCGCGCAGCTCGGCGGGACCTGCGAGACCCCGCCCGCCGGGGCCGTCGCGCCGGCTTCGGGGAAGGGCGACTACACGGCGATGTGCCTAAAGACGCTGGGCGATATCTTCGCGTCGGGCTGCGCCGCCGGTCCCCTGGTGTTGACCCCGTGTGTCTGCGGAACGACCGACCCCGCGACGTGTCTCGTGGGCGCCGCCGCGCCCTCGGGCGAGCTGCCGTGGCCGGATTATGTCAGTGACTTCGGCACGGCCGTTCCACAAACGATCGTGTCGATGATCGTGCTGCAGACCAACGGCTCCGGACAGGCAAACGCCCTCATCCAGTGCCTCGCGATTTCCGGCTGCACCGCCTGCCTCGGAGGCGTCGCGGGCGACGCCGCGGCGGAGGCGAGCCGATGATTCGCCGTCGATCGTCGCGGCGGACGCCGCGAGAGATCGAGACTTCATCGAATGTTCACAATGGGGTCTGTGGCCGCTGCTACAGGCTACGAAGGGGCTCGAGATGAATTCAGCGATTGGCCTCATCACAGCGCGTGGACGGGCAGCCGGATTCCGCCGCGTCGCCACGCTCGCGCTTGCGAGCATGGCGGCTTGCGGAGGTACGGTCGGCTTCGAAAACGGCCCGCCGGGCGCTCCCGATGCGTCGGTCGGTCTCGACGGCTCGCTGGTCGATAGCTCGGCCTTGCTGGAGGCCGGGACCGGGATGACCGACGACGAGACCGGCCTCGAGCGCCCTCCGCCTCGCGATACGGGAGCGCCGTTCGACTCCGGGCGCGGCTCCGTCGATGGCGGCAACAATGGCGGCGGCGAACGGGCGGTGACGACGCTCGGCGTTTTGGCCGCCCGCGGGCCCGATTGCCTCTGGTGTACAGTCACGAACGGCTGCACCGATCCGATGCAGTACGGGGGAACCTGCGAGGATGCGGAGCGGTTCGGGTTTGCGTGCGGCGTCGGCAGCGCGGATGCGGGCATCATTGGCACCGAACTCGGCACCGATGGCGGCACGCCCTATAGCGGTCCGATCTACCGAGCGGGGGTGGACTCAAAAAACGTGGCCCACTGCTACAACGACATTTGCACGCAGACGCTCGAGGACATCATTTCGACCGGCTGCGCGGCTTCGCTGCAAGAGACGCCGTGCTTATGCGGTGCCACCGACACCGGAATGTGCCTGGCTGGAATGGCCGCCCCTACCGGTCCGCTCGTACAAGACTACGAGATTGGTTTCTCGCTCACAGGCGAGCGCGGGACGCCAGGAGTGGGAAAGGATATTCAAGCAGACTTTGTGACCCCACTTAACGGGAGTGGCCAGGCGAACGCTTTGGTCCAGTGCGTCGCAGCCTTCGGTTGCACATCGTGCCTTGGTGCGACGGCCGGCGACGGAGGTGCCAACGACGGAGGTACCGACGCCCGCGGTCCCGCCCCGGACGCCGGTAGGGGAGCGGTTGATGGTGGGGAGACGACGCAGGGCCTTCTCTCCGCGCAGTCGCCTGATTGCCTCTCGTGCGCCCAGTCGACGGGGTGCCTCGGTGCGCAGCTGGGCGGCGCGTGCGAAGATGTGCCCGGGCAAACGACGCTTTATGCGCAGCAGCTTTCCGATGGCAAGATGTGCGCCGACGTCATGGGCAGCACGAATCCGTGGGAGGCGGATGTCTGCCTCGACACCCTGGGCGCCATCTTCAAATCGCCATGCGTACCGACGCCTCAGGACCCCGTCACGTTATGCCTCAGCACGGCGACGGGATTGGTCGACCTCTACATCTGCGCGTTCAACGCTCAACCGATCAATTATCAGACGCAGTTGAAGTTCGTCGACCGCTCCCTCGGCGCCGGGCAGGCCAACGCCTTGGCCCAGTGCCTTGCCGCCAGCGGCTGCGCCAACTGCTTTCCAAGCGTGCCGGACGCCGGGGCACCCGGAGCGGACGCTGCCCACTGACACACTCGCACACGCACACGTTTGTCGTCGAACTGTTGCATGAGGGGCTCGGTCGGCTGCGCTATATGCGGGCACCGCTGCGTCGCCCTGTTTGACCGCGGCGATGGGGCGATCGAACACCAACCAAGGAATGTCCCCTATGCGTCGCCGAAAATGGACGGACATCGCGGTAGGGCTGGTCCTCGTAGGCGGGTCCGCTGGCGCCGTCGCCAGCTGTACCGACGTGGGGGACAACACGGCCGCGCATTCTTCCGATGACTCGGGAATCGACGCGACCGGCGGAGACGACGTGGGCTCCGGAGCGGAGACCGCGGCCTCCGATGACGGCTCGCAGGGCGCCACCGGTGTCGACACGGGCACGGGAAACGCCGACGATGCCGCGGCCGACGCTGGCGGCATGGCCGACGAGGGCGCCGCGGACACCGGGGCTCCCGAAACCTCGTCCCCGGAGGCGGGCGGTCCCGAGGCCGGGGTGCCGGATACCGGCGCGGCGGACAGCACCGTGCCGGACACGGGGATCCCGGAAGCGGGAGGAATCGACACCGGCGCATCCGAAGGTGGACTGGACGCCGGAGCGCCCGAAGCCGGCGGTGCGGACGGCGGTGCGCCCGAAGGCGGACGAGACGCCGGGGCGCCGGAGGCCGGGGCAGCAGAAACGGGTGCCCCTGAAGGAGGAACGCATGACGGAGGCCCAGGCGGTGACGGTGGCGCTCTGACCACCAGCGGCATCCTCTCGTCGCAGGCCCCCGATTGCCTCTCCTGCGGCACGACGAACGGTTGCTTCGACCCCGCCATGATGGGCGGCACCTGCGAAGATCTGACCGGCACGGCGACCCTGCTCTCCGGGCCGCTTCCTGACGGCAAGACGTGCAGCGACCCGGCCGTGCTCGGATCTGCGAGCCCCACGGAAAAGCAGGTCTGTCTTGTGACGCTGCAGACGGTGTTTGCGTCCAAGTGCGCGGCAACGCTCCAGCAGACTCCCTGCCTTTGCGGCACGACCGATTCCGCGACGTGTCTCGCGGGAACCGCCACACCCACCGGGGCCGCCTACGACATCTACGCGTGCGACTTCCAGACCACCAGTTCGACCGCGATTCAGGGCAAATTCATGCCCGGAGCCGTTGAAACGACGGGTGCCGCTCAGGGCACCGCCATCATTCAGTGCCTGGGCGCGTTCGGGTGCAACTCGTGCTTCGGCCAGTGACGAGGTGATCCCCATGAAACCGAGACCCTTCATGTCGTGCCTTCGCGTCGCGCTCGCCGCGGCCGCCCTGACCGCCTGTTCGCGCTCTTCCACCCCGGCGCCCGAGCCCGCGGGCTCGGCCGCGACGGCGGTGGGGCAAGCCAACGGGCAACCCGTCCCCGCCGAGATCGCGCTGGGTACGGGCGCGGCGCCGGTGCCGCGACGCGCGCGCATCGAGGCGGCGACAACGACGCAGCAGCTGCTCAGCGCCTTCTCGCCAGGCTGCCTGTCGTGCGCCGAGAAGAACGGCTGCCTCGATCCCGCGCAGAAGGGCGGGGGCGTCTGCGAGGGCGTGCCCGGCCAGTCGAGATCCGGCGGTCAGTCCGAGGCGGCGCTCTGCTTGAAGGCGCTGAAGTGCGTCTTCAACACGAAATGCGGCAACAGCGGCGAAGAGAGCCAGTGCCTCTGCGGCACCACCGAGATAACGGATTGCATGTCCGGCAAGTCGGCGCCGAACGGAAGTTGTGTCGATGTCTTCAAAGAGGATTTCGGCAGTGACGGCAAGACGATGTACGATGATTTCATCAACCCGAAGTTCGGCGCCGGCCGGGCCAATCAGCTCATTCAATGCGCCGTCGCCGCGTGCAACGAGTGCCGCGCGCAGTAGCGCAGTAGCAGCGAGGTGAGCGGAGGCCATGCCGATGACGAGACGAATCATCCCCTGGATCGCGGCCCTGGCCGTCGTTGCCGTAGCGGTGGCCGCTTCGGCGGCGACCCCGCGGCACCCGATCGACGAGCGTGACGTCGGCCTGCTCGCGTCAAAGCACCCGGTGGCTCTCGCCTTGCTCGTGCAGGGGGAGGAGCTGGCCCTGGCCGGCAAGGTGGCGCAGGCGCTCGAGGCCTTTCAGGAGGCCGCCGAGGAGGCGCCCGACAGCGCGCTTCTCGCCCGGAGACAGTGCCAGGCGCTCACCAGCCTCGGAAAGCGCGCGGAAGCGATGCCGATGTGCATGCGTGCCGTCAAGGGCGAGGCCAGCGCGATGAACCTGCGAGCGATGGTCGCCGCGACCATGTCGGGCCAGGTTCCGCCGACCACGACCGAGCTCGCGCAGGCGATGCGCTTCGCGCGCCGCGCCCGCGACAGCATGCCCGACGAGCCCTGGGGCTATGCCGCCGAGTGCGACATTGCGGAGCGGATAGGAGATGCAAAGATGCTCGAGGGCTGTCTGAGAGAACTTCAGCGCGTTGCGCCCGGTCACTACGAGACGGTGCGCGCGCTGGCCGTGGCCGCGCCACGGACCGTGACGTGGCGGGTGTGGGTCGGCTGGTCGATCATCTTCCTCCTGGCCGCCGCCACGGGCTTCCACGCCTTCTGGCGATGGGCACGCGCTTCGGGAAGGCGGCCCGGCGTAGCCGCCGCGAGCGCCGCCGTTCTCGTCCTGTGCATCGGTTCGACCCTCGGGGTGGCCCACGCGGAAGGGGATGTCCCACCGGCCCCGGCCCCGGCCCCCGCCCCCGCCGCGGCGCCGGAGCCGGAGAAGGGAATGCTCAGCCAGTGGCCGGTGAACGACAACGATCCCTCGAGCAGCGTCCCTACGGAGCAGAAGAAGCAGCGCAATCCCCTCCAGTTCGGCTACTGGCTGATGGACCTCACCTTCAAGGCCGCGGCGGCGACGAAGCGGGGCGACCACGAGGCGGCGATTGGCTACTACAAGGCTCTGGTCAAAGCGGTCCCCGACCGAAGCGTGTCGTTCACGCGGCTCTGTGAATCGTACGAGGCGGCGGGCCACTGGCAGGAGGCCATGGAGGCCTGCGCCAATGCGCTGACCGCCCCGGGCGTCACCGTCCAGGAGTACGCGCACTACTTCACGCTTGCCCTGGCGAAGAAGGGGCCGTTGACCAGCCAGGAGGTCGACGTGCTCGACAAGGTCATCGCGCACTTGCAGGGGGACCCGAACGGTCGCGAGATCGCCGACGATCTCCAGTGCCAGCTCGGCGTTCGCCAGGAAGACGTCATGCTGCTCGAGCAGTGCACCTCCGCCCTGGCGGTCAAGGCTCCGGACGATCCGAGGACGATCTCGTTCTTGTGGGCGCTTGCGATCGCGAAGGGCAACCTCGACGAGGCGCAAGCTCTCATCGCGCGCGCCCGGACCAGCACGATGAAGCCCGAAGGCATCGAGGAGATGGAGCGCGGTCTGGCGTCTATCCGCGAGCGCCAGCGTCACAGCGCTTACGCCTGGGGATTCGGGGGGCTCGGCGTTCT
Organism: uncultured Myxococcales bacterium; assembly: GCA_937902985.1. Classification (GTDB taxonomy): domain Bacteria; phylum Myxococcota_A; class Polyangia; order Polyangiales; family Polyangiaceae; genus Palsa-1150. The sequence goes on along the minus strand of CALFNG010000255.1, from coordinate 81,970 downwards.
TCTGGCGGCGTTGGGTGCGGTTGTCTTCATGACGCGACGGGGCAAGGGAGATGCGGCCCCGCCAGCGGCGCCGCTCGCAAGCGAAGGTGGCGGCTGACCCGGGCGCCCCTCAGGGTCTGTCCCTGAATTCTTCCCCGTAAGCGTGCCCGTGCCCGTGCCCGTACACGAAACCTCGTGCGACGAGGTGCCGACAGGGGGGGCATGGATCTCGATCACGAGCGGCTCGATGTGTACCACCTGGCCCTCGATTTCCTGGTGTTCGCCAACGGCGTCGTCGAGGCCCTGCCTCGTGGACGCAGCCATCTGGCCGACCAGTTCACGCGAGCGGCGACGTCGATCGTGCTGAATCTAGACTAGCCGAAGGTGCCGGCAAACATTCCAAGCCGGACAAGCGACGCTACTACCTGACGGCACGTGGCGTCCGCGACGGAGTCAGCCGCCCTGCTCGACGTTTGCTTGCGTCTGACGTTGCTCGACGAGCGTGGGCACAAGACGGGCAAGGACATGCTCGTGCGGGTCGTGTCGATGCTCATCAAGTTGGCGCAGAGCTGCGAAGAGTAGGGCGCCCAGATTCTCATCCACAGCATCGCGCATCCGATGGCGACCCGCATGGACAACTTTGCGGTCTCGATTCGTGTACGGGCACGGGCACGGGCACGCTTACGGGGAAGAATTTCGAGACAGACCCCTAGTACCTCGAATCCCAGGAGTGAATGTCGCCTCGCATGTCGCACGGCGCACGGGCGTGAAGCGACATTGGCTTGCGGCCAGGTCGCCTTTCACGGGCTCGTCGAGCGACATGCAAAGGCCCGGATGTCGCACCTCGCGCGGATCCTGAGCGACATGCTCGCGCTGGCATGTCGCTCTGCACGCGTGTGAAGGGCGACATCGATCCGTGTGCAGCGTCGCTGGACCGCTCGATCGAGGCGACATTCACCCTCTTGCTTGTCGCACGGGGCCCGTGGGTCGTGCGACATTCCGCGGCTCCATGGGCGACGAGCAGGAGACAGACTGTCGCTCTTGGCTCGCCACCGGACCTCGTGAGAGGACCGGGGAGACGCCCGCGCGTTACTTCGCCTCGGCGATCGCGCGCTCGATCACCTTGTGGAACTTGGAGTACGGCTGCGCGCCGTTGATGAAGTAACCCTGAGCGGACTTCGCCGGTACCACGAGGAACGCCGGCGTGCCGGCAATTCCGTCCTCGTTCGCGGCCTTCTTGTCCGCGTCGATCTCCGCGCTGTGCGCGCTGCCATCGAGCGCTGACTTCCACCGGTCCATGTCGAGGTTCATGTCGTGAGCATAGCCGTCGAGATCCTCGCGCTTCAGCTGCTGCTGGTTGCTGAACATCTTGTCGTGGATCGCGAAGAACGCGCTCGACCCCTTCTGCTTGTAGGCCTCGCGACCGGCCTCCGAGGCCATGGCCGCGTTCTCGTGCATCGGGAGCGGGAAGTCGTGCCACACGATACGGACCTTGCCGCCATACTCCTTCAAGATCTGGCTCACGGTGGGCTCGACGCGGCCGCAGAACGGGCACTGGAAGTCGCTCCACTCGTGGATCGTCACCTTGGCATCGGCGCTGCCGTGCACCGGATCGTTGGCGGGTAACGACTTCGGAAGATCCTTTTTCTCGGGTTCGGGCGGACCCTTGCCGTCCTGCGTCAGCGCGGCGTAGAGGTCCGTTGCCTTCGTCCCCTTGGCCAGGAGGTCGTGCGCCTTGCCGACTTCTTCGTCGATGATCTTCTCGAACTTCTCCTCGGGCTGCGCTCCGACGAGGCGCCGTCCGTTGATGAAGAAATGGGGCGTCCCCGTGGCCTCGAAGTCCTCGGCAACCTCCGAATCGGCATCGAGAACCTTCTTGTAGACGTGATCGCTCATCGCCTTCTTCAGCTTGTCGGCGTTCGCGCCGGCTGCCGTGCCGAGCTTCACGAGCGCGTCGTCAGACAGGTCGCTCTGGTTCGCGAAGAGCCTGTCATGAACGTCCCAGAAGCCCGGGTCGCCCTTCTCGGCGCGCACCTCGAGCGCGACCTCTGCGGCGGGCTCCGCCCGGTTGTGGAACGGCAGCGGTTCGTTCTTCCACACGAAGCGAACCTTGTCGCCGTACTTGTCGCGAACGCTCTTGAGTGCCGGCTCGACCTTCGAGCAGAAAGGACACTGAAAGTCGCTGAACTCGACAATCGTGACCAACGCGTTCGAACTCCCGAGGACCGCGCTGTTGCCAACAGGGACCTTGAAGACCGTCGTCGTGTCCTCCTCCTTCGCTCCTTCCTGGTCCTTCGCTGCGGGCGCGTCCTTCTTGTTCTCTCGGGTCATCTCGACGTAGACGCGCGTCTTCGCCGTACCGGCCGCGATCTTGCTCTCGGCCTTCTTCAGCTCTTCGTCGATCGTCTTCTTGAAATTGTCGAACGGCTGCGCGCCGTTGATGAAGACGCCGTTGACGAAGAACGACGGCGTTCCCTGCACGCCGGCGGCCTTGCCGTCGTAAAGGTCCCGATCGACCTTGTCGGACCACTTGTGGCTGTCGAGCCCCGCCTTGTACGCGACCGCGTCCTTGACGCCGGCCTCTTGCGCCCATTTGGCGTAGCTCTCTTCGCTCAGCAAGCCCTGGTTTTTGAACGCCGTGTCATGAAACTTCCAGAAAGCGTCGTTCCCGGCCATCGCGAACACGCCCTGCGCCGCTTCCGCGGCGGGCTTGGCGTTCGGGTGGAAGGGCAGCGGGTTGTTCTTCCAGACCATCCGCAGCTTGTCGGGCCCGTAGGTCTCGCGCACCTGCTGCAGGGTGGTCTCGACCTTCGAGCAGAACGGACACTGGAAATCGCTGTAAACGACCACGGTGACCGGCGCGTCGCGCTTTCCCCAGTTGGGGTCCTTGCTCGAGATGGGCACGGGGGAGTCGCCGTCGTCCCAGCCGCCGTCCGCGGTGGCCCCTGCATCGGCGCTCACGCGACGCTGACCGAGCATCCACATGAACCCCATGCCTGCAAGAAAACAGAGAAAGAAGCCGAGCATGGCGAATCCGGTCTTCATGCTCTTGCCTTCCACGGTGGGCGAGAAGACGTTCATGTCGTTGGCCATGGCTCACCTGTCGTTCGAAAAAAGGCTGGCATCGGCGCTCTACCTAGCACCGGCAAACGTCCGTTCGTTTGCGGCCGTTGGATTCGCCTTTGTTCGTGACGTCGCCATCATTTCTGGGTGACGTATTCGTTCATTCGAGAGCGCCCGTCCTCTCGTCGTCCCGCTGACCGGGCGAGCGGCCGGCGATCGCTCGACGCTCGCAATCGAATTGTTACTTGACGGAGCGTGGTCGGCTCTGTAGAGCGCGAGTCCCCCCAGCCGGGAGGGGGGCCACCTCGAGAGGACAGCGATCATGAAGTCGGCCGGCGTCGCGATACTACTCACGGGCCTCTGCGCTGGCGCTGCGAGCACGCTCGCCTGCTCCTCGCAAGACATGGGGTCCTCGCCCACCGATCGCGACGGCGGGGGGCCCGGGAGCGATGGGGTCGGGATCGTCGGCCCAAGCGGCGACGCGTCGTTCACCGATGGCACCGCCGGGCTCGCGCTCCTCTTTCCGCCGTGCGTGACGATCGACACGATCGGGTGGACGATTCACAATCCGGAGCGGCTCCACGCCGACCGCACGGGGTCGGTGCCAACCTCGCAAAGCCAGCCGATCCGGTCGACGGTCCCGGGCCTCCCCGCAGGGGCCGGCTATACCATCACCGTCACGACGGGCGGCTCCGGCGCCAAGTGCACCGGCACCGCAAGTTTCACGATAAGCCCGGACACGACGAATCCCGTCGCCCTGACGCTCACGTGCGCCGGCAGCCCTGCCAGCGAGGACGACGGCGGCGGCGCATCATGCCCCTCCGTGACGTCGGTGTCGGCCATTCCCACCGACCTCGACGTGGGCAACACGTCGACGCTCACCGCGTGCGGCACCCACGTCGAGGGCAGCCAGGCCGACGTGAGCTTCTCGTGGACGGTCACGGGCGGCACCGGCACCGGTTCCTTCGACAGCGCGACCGCGGCGTCGCCGAAGTTCACGTGCACGAGCGCGGGCCCGGTGACGATCGCCGTGTCGACGACCACTGCGGGCGCCACTTGCGACGCGAGCAGCGGCACGGCGACGGTGACGTGCCTCGCGCCGCGGGCGAGCAGCTTGTCGCTGGGGCTCGATCACACGTGCGGGCTGCGCTCGAACGGAACCGTCGCGTGCTGGGGCTTCAACAACGCGGGCCAGCTCGGAGATGGCACAGCGAAGGATTCGCTCGTGCCCGTGAACGTATCCAACCTGGATCATGTCACCGCGATTGCCGGGGGCAGCGGGCACACGTGCGCGCTCCGATCGGACGGCGCCGTCGCCTGCTGGGGGGCTCAGCGTGAACTCGGCACCGGCTCCGCCACCGGGTCGGACGACTGCGGTCTCCCGTGCTCGATGACACCGGTCGCCGTATCGGCGCTCATGGGAGTCACGGCCATCGCATCGGGCGACACCCACACGTGCGCGCTGAAGAGCGATGGCACGGTCGCTTGCTGGGGCACCAACGAATCCGGTGAGCTCGGCGACGGAACCCAGAACGATGCGCTCGCTCCGGTTCAGGTCCAGGGGGTGAGCCACGCGACCGCCATTGCCGCCGGCGAAGCCCACACCTGCGCGCTGCTCGATGGCGGTACGGTTCAATGCTGGGGTTACAATTTCTCGGGTCAACTCGGAAACGGAGTGCAAGGCCCCGACAGCTGTTCGAGCTCTCCCTGTTCGCTGAAGCCCGCGACGGTCATGGGTCTCAGCGGTGCGACGGCGATCGCCGCGGGCGGCAGCCGCACGTGCGCGCTCGTCGCCGACGGTACGGTCCGGTGCTGGGGTTTCAACGACGTCGGCGAGCTCGGGAACGGGACGACCATGAGCTCCTCGACCCCTGTGGTCGTGTCGAAGCTCAGCGGCGCCACGGCGCTCTTCGCAGGCACCTACCACACCTGCGCGCGAGTCGCGGGCGGCGTCGTCGCCTGCTGGGGCGACAACTCGGCCGGTCAGCTGTGCAACGGGACGATGACCAACTCGTCGGTACCCCTCGCGATCTCCGCACTGAGCGGGGCCGCGACGATCGGAGCCGGCAACAACGACACGTGCGCGCTCCTCTCGGACGACACGATTGCCTGTTGCGGCTTCAATTCGCGAGGACAGCTCGGTGACGGCACGATGACGAATGCGTCGAGCCCTGCGCGAATCCCGCTGTGAGTCTGCGCGATTGACGGGCCCGGGTGAGCGCGGCACTGTGGCGCCCGGTCAGCACGGGAGCGGAGAGATATCGTGAGTAACCAAGATTCCATGGACCCGGCGAGCGTGAATCGCAATCAGCCCTCCGCTCGCAAGCGACTGGGCCTCGGTGGTGCCGCTCTGGTCGTCCTCGTCGTCGCCGTCCTCGTCGCTCTCCGCCAAGAGTCACCCGCCGCCGGGCCCGCCGCGGCCCCATCGGCTTCGACCGCGCCCGAAACGAATGCGGCCGCCGCGGTCGACCCCGTGACCGCTCCTCACGGGAGCAACGCGATGCAAACGCCCGCTCCGGCGTCTTCGTGGCAGCGCGCGGGCGCTTTGCGGCGCGAGGCCACCGTCACCTGCAAGGCGGCCGAATGGGAAAAATGTGGCGCGGCTCTCGACGAGGCCGCGCGACTCGATCCCGACGGCGAACGCGTGCCGATCGTACAGCGCATGCACGAGAGCGTGAACCGAGCGCTGCATCCCGACGCGCTGTCGAACGCTCATTAGTCTACGAGCACTGTAGGATCGTCGGCTCTCTTGAGCCCCGCCTCAATTACCGTCCGAGCGTCGAGGCGTGGGACCCGTCGCAATAATGCCCGAAGGATGTGGTGGTCGAAGTTCTCGTCGACAGCGAGCGCGATCACCCCGCGCTACCCGCCGCTTGCACTTCGACGGGCGACGAGACGTGCGCGAAGATCCGCCGAGGGCGAACGCCGTTCTGCGTCCTCCCGAGCTGCGTCGTCTTCACGACCGCGTCGCGCGAGGTAGGTCTCGACATCGGTGCGGCGTGCGACGACGTAGCTGAGCACCGCGTAGACATCCCCCAGAGAGAGGGATGGAAAGCTCTGCGCAATCTCCTCTGCCGTAGCCCCTCGATCGAAGAGCGTCACGACAGATTCGAGCGTGACGCGCGTATCGGCGACACGGACGACGCCATGCTCATCCTCGCGGAGCGGTAGGGGGGGAAGGTTGAACGCCTGCACCCGAAGAGCGTACCGCACCTATCGGTCGCACGTCTGGAAGTACGAGCTACCGCGGGTGTCCCGACAAACTCGGCCTCGCGATCCATGTCAGCCACTTCCCGCCCGGCACGAGCAAGTGGAACAAGCGACTCTTCTCCTTCATCTCGATCAACTGGCGCGGACGGCCGTTGCGCTCGTACGAGACCGTCGTGAACCTGATCTCGAACACGACCAACCGCGGAGGAATCGTTGTACGCGCCCGGCTCGACCGTCGCAAGTACCCGACGGGTGCCGGCCACCATGGCCCTCTCGCCGCTACCCGAACCGCCCCACTGGTAGAGGCTCGTCGAGGCGATGCCTGGACAGCTCCGGAACATCTGGGTCGTCATATCGAAGAGGGTGTCCGACCCTCTCATCCCCGCGGCGCTGTTCGCGCCTACCGCGACCGCCCCCCTGCCGCTACCAAGAAGGTGGCCACTTCAGTCAACGTTCTGGTCATCCGTTCCTCCCCTCGGCGCGACATCGCGCCCTTCACTTAAAGTCGAAAGGCGCATCCCGCCTGCGGGATGCGCCTTCGAACGAAGCGTGAAGCTAAACTAACGAGACCGAACTAGTTGCAGCGGCAGGTGTTGGAGCAGGTCTGGGTGCCGCCGACGCATTCCGCCGTGTCGAGCGCCGGGAGCGGTGCACCCGGATCGCAGTCTTCGTACGGATCCTTGTGGCCGTCGCCGCACGTCGTGTCGACGCCCACTCCAGCCGGGAAGGTCGTGAAGTTCGTGTGCGGATCACGGCAGGCGTTGTGGTTCGAGGCCTGCGCGCAGATGGTCTGCTCGTTGAAGTCCTCGCAGTAGGGCTCGCCGCCGTTTACGCCCGAGGCGATGTGGATGAACCCGAACTGATCCACGTCGGAGGCCGCGTTCGTGGTCAGGAGGCCGGGCGGGGTGGCGCCGAGCGGGGGGTTCTGCGCGAGGTCCGTCTCGCACGAGGCGAGCTGGAGCTCTTCGCCGGTGACGTTCGCGAAGCCGGGCAGAGAGCTGAGGTACAGCTTGCGCGACAGCGGGTACGTGAAGCCGGCAATCACGGGCGAGGCAGCCGGGTCACCCTGGATGCACTTGACGACCGGCGACTGGTTGTTGATGTTGATCGCCTCGGTCTGCAGGTTGCCGTTCTGGTCGGCGTTCGCCGTCGAACCGCGGCCGGCGTAACCCAGGCTGCACGGGCTGGCCTCGACGAGACAACCGATCTGGTCGGTCATGTCCGCGAGCTTGCAGGTGCGGGGGTTGGGGGGGTTGGGGCTGGTGATGGGGCTGAGCGAGTGGTTCGTATGGATGCGGTAGTACGCGCCCGTGACGGGGAACGTCGTCGCGAATCCGTTGCTCTGGTAGCCGCCCGCAGCTCCAACCTGAACGTACAGGTGCTGGGTGTAGGCGCGGCCCTCGGCGACGCCCGGACCGACCGGGTGGACGGAGGGCTCGCCGACGGAGCTGATCGTGGTGCTCGGCGCGGTCAACTTGTTCGGCAAGCATTGCGGGTTGCCGTTCGCGTCGCTCGGCGCTACGCAGCCGCCGAGGTTGTTGCAAACGTCGCCGTTCGGGCAAAGGAGCCCGCGCGTGCAGATTTGCCTGCCCTGCGTGATCGCGTCGTAGACCTCCGGGGCCGTGACCGACGTGACCTTTCGAATGCACGCGGTCGCGTTGTAGCGATCGGCGTTCGTGCGCGGCGTCGCGAGGGTCTCCTCGGGGACGTCGTTCATCGGCAGCACCAGGCCCAGATCGCCCGAGTGGCTGCACGCGTCTTCCGCCGCGGCGGTCGCGCTGGTGCCCGAGCCGGCGCACGTGCGTCGAATCGGGTCATTGTCCTGCATCGTCGAGCGATAGACCGCGGTCTCCCGGGTGGTCACGCCGTTGACCGCCGTCTGCCCGGCGCACGTCGCGATCGTGGTCTTCGAGGTCGGGTCGAACGTCGCGTCCGTGCCCTGCAAGCACGTCGGGGCGGTTGCGGCCGGGAACACATAGGCGGGGCGAACGGCGTTGCAGAAGGGGTTCGCGCCCGTATGGTTCGTGGTGACGCCGGCCTGGCCGCCGGAAACGAGGTTGCCCGTGGTCTCCGGGTTCACGATGCTCGGAAGGCCGAGCAGCGACACCATCGTGTCCGTGGTGCCCGAGAAGTCGTCACGGCGGAACACGTGGCGAACCGCGACGCAGTTGCCGGTCGTATCGCCGGCCTGGGGCGCACAATTGTTCTCGAAGAACGCGCCGTAGTTGTTCGCGAGGGCCAAGCGGGTGGCGCTGCCGCAGTCGCGCGCCGCCCACGCCGCAGCGTTGGTGCCTGTCGCGGGTGCGACGTTCGAGAAGCCCGCGAGAAGAACCCGTAGAATGTCGCGCCAACCGTTGAACGTATAGGTGGCGGTGCTGACACCCGCCGCACAGGGGGGCGGACCGTCCAACACGGCCGGGGTGGCGGCGTTGAGGCCGTTGCAGTACGTGACCGTCGTGTCGATCGCGGCGCTGCCCGGCGCGGGCGTCGGGTTCGTGCTGCAGGTGTCGTTGGTGACCTGGTGACAAGCGACTCCGGTCCCGCCGTCGTCGGTCTCCAGCGTGCGCTTCGAGCCGACGATCTGAACGCCGTCGAGACCGATGACGAGGCCTTCTGCGGAGGTGACGGCCAGGACGCCGCCGCCCCCGTCCGCAGTGCAAATCGACGCGCCGTTGTTCATGAAGCGCGACATGGGCGAGACTTGCTGCGTCCCGGCCACCATGGCGCTCTGGCCCGTTCCGGAGCCGCCGCCCTGGTAGAGGCTCGTCGAGGCGATGCCCGGACAGCTCTTGAACATCTGGCTCGTGATATCGAAGAGCGTATCCGACCCTCTCATCCCCGAGGCGCTGTTGGCGCCCACGGCGACCGCGCCCCCGCTCGCCACCAGGAAGGTGGCCACTATCAGAGACCTTTTCATCATTGCGTCCTCCAGTTTCGTTTCCGATTCGTCACCGGCGGCGTGAATGCGTGGGCCGCTCGGTCGCACCGGCTGAGTACAAGGATCGGGCCGTGGACCCGCGCGCCTCCGGGGCCTCCCGCTCGATCGATATATCCTCGAAGAAACGAGCCAATCGAGAGAGTTGAGCCGCCCGCAGCCGTCTCGCCGCGGGCCCGCGGCGCTCCGAAATTCGGAAGGACCCTCCGATTTTCGGATGATGGCGTCGCGAGGCCTACGCGGCTCGCGTTGCCTGCCGGCACGCCCGTTCCTAAGCTTGCGCGTCGCGATGGAAGGACCTACTAAGAAACCCGGCGCCCCCCCGAAGAGTCCCGCTGGCCGCTTGTGAGCAATCAAAGTCAAACCGGGAAACACCGGTCGGCCGGCGACGGCTACCGTCTTCACGTCCTCCTGCCGCTGGGGCTCGGAGCTCTTGGTCTCGTGATCGGCCTCATCGCGGTGCTTCGAATGGCGACCAGCAAGCCGAAGACCTCGCGATCGCTGGCTCTCCCGGCGGATACGTTCACAGCGGAGCCGCCCCCCCCGATCGTGCCGCTGCCTCCCGCCGCGCAGGAAGAGCACCTGGCGCAGTCGCACACGACGATGACGATCCTGAGCGAGCAGGGGAAAGATTGCCTCGCGTGCGCGGAGAGCAGCGGGTGTCTCGACGCGAAGGAGCATGGCAATCCGTGCGAGAGCGCAACGGGCTACGCAGCGGGCTGCGGCGAGGGAGTCACCGAAACGGACATGTGCCTGCGCACGTTGATGGGCGTGTTCTCGACGAAATGTGCCGAGACGCTCCAGCAAGTGCCCTGTTTGTGCGGAACAACCGACGCCGAAGAGTGCCTCACGGGCGCCTCGGTGCCAACGGGCCCGCTGTATCGCGATTACGCGTGCGATTTCAAGACGAACAACGTGGCTACCATCCAGACGAATTTCCGGGAGCCGAAGTTCGGCGCCGGAATCGCCAATGACCTCATTCAGTGCATGGCATCATCCGACTGCAAGTGCTTCGGGAACTGAGGGGGATGGAAAAACGCGAGGGAGACCCGGGAATCGCTTCTCCGGTCTCCCCTTCTTCGGGCCCGAACGCTCGGGTCGTACGGCTCCTGGTCCAATCCAAGAACGCCGTGCGGCCTGAGCCTCAGTTATTGAACCGGCACGTCGTCGAGCAAACGGCGGGGGGCGGGCCGTTGAGCGTTCCCTGGTCGCAATCTTCATAGGAATCGACCTGGCCGTCGCCGCACACGGCTTCGAAGTCCGGAAAGTTGTCGAACGTCGTCGGGATGTTGTTCGCGCAGCTGTCGTTGTTGGGCGCTGACGTACCGCACATGACTTGCTCGTTGAAGTCCTCGCAGAACGGTTCACCCAGGTTGACAAAAGAGGGCAGCTGGATGAACCCGGCCGACGCGACGGCCGAGGTGACGAGCCCCGCCGGGGTGCCCAGGCTCGGCTGGGCAAGGTCGGTCTCGCACCCGGAAAGTTGAAGCTCCTGGCCGGTCACCGCGGCGAACCCGGTCACGGTGCTCAGATAGAGCTTTCGCGACAGCGGATACAAGAAGTGGCCCTGCACGCAGATGAGGTCGGGGCTCATCTTGTTGATCTTGATGGGTCCCGTGTTCGGGTTCACGCTCAGCGCGCCGCGACCCGCGTACCCCAGGCTGCAAGGGCTCGCGGCGACGAGACACCCGATCTGATTCGTCATGTCGGCCTGCTGGCACGTGGGGATTCCGGCCGTGGGTGACAGGGTGTGCGCCGTATGAAGGCGGTAGTAGGCCCCCGTGACCGGAAGATTCGTCTCGTTGTTGCCGATCTGGTATCCCCCCGCCGTCCCGACCAGAACGTACAGATGAGCGTTGTACGAGCGGCCGTCGTTGATCGAGGGCAACTTCGGATTGATGACGGGCACCTGCTGCGAGCTGACGGTGAGCGCCGGCGTCGTCAGTTTGCTCGCGAGACACGCCGGGGTTCCCGTGCTCGTCGCCGGTGCGAGACAGCCTCCCAGGTTGTTGCAAACGTCGCCGTTCGGACAGAGCAGGCCTCGTGTGCAGATGATCTTGCCCTGGGTGATGGCATCGTAAACATCGGGAGCCGTAACGGATGTGGCGCGACCGCGAACGCAGGGCGTCGCGTTGTAGCGATCCGCGTTGGTGCGCGGAAGAGCCTCCTGAACGTCGTTCATCGGCAGAACGAGCCCCAGGTCTCCCGAGTGGCTGCACACGTCTTCCGACGGCTGCGCGGCTCCGCTTCCCAGGCAGGTCCGGCGGATGGGGTCGTTGTCTTGCATGGCTGAGCGGTAGACGGCGGTCTCCTTCGTGCATGAACCGACATTCTTCGAGGTGGGATCGTACGTCGCGTCCGCGCCCTGGAGACACGTCGGCTGCGGTGTCGGGAAGACGAAGGCCGGCCTCACCGCGTTGCAGAACGGGTTCGCCCCCGTCGGCTGGGTGCTGCTTGGATTCACGCTGCTCGGGAGGCCGAGCAGCGTGACCATCGTGTCGGTCGTTCCCGAGAAATCGTCGCGGCGAAAGATGTGCCGGATCTGGGCGCAGTTGCCGGTCGTGTCCCCCGCCGTGGCAGTGCAATTGTTCTCGAAGAAGTTGCCATAGCTATTGGCCAGGGCAATCCGAACGGCGCTGTTGCAATCGCGAGCCGCCCAGTTCGCGGCCCCCGTCCCGATGTTCGTGTTCGAGAAGCCCGCGAGGAGCACGCGCAGAACGTCGCGCCACCCGTTGAGCGTGTACGAGCCGACGGTGGTGTTGTACGCCGCCCCCGTGGTGGGCTCGAAGGTGGGGTCGCACGCCGTGTTGTCGTCGGCGTTGCACGCCGTTCCGGCGAACGTGGCGGTGGAGCCCAAGATGTCGATGCTATCGAGGGCCACGACGAGCCCCTGCTCGAGAGTCGGCGAAGTGCGCGTGATGCCTCCGTCGGGGGTGAGGGCTCCAGTACACGCGCCGTTATTGAGAAAGCGCGACATCGGCGCAACGGTCTGGGCGCCGCTGAGCATCGCGGTCTGGCCGTTGCCCGATCCCGTGCCGGCATAGGCGCCGGCGACGCCGGGACATGCGGCGAAGATGCTCGTCGTGAAATCGAACAGCGTGTCCGATCCCTTCATTCCGTCGGTGTTGCTGGCGCTCACGCCCACCGCGCCGCTCGCGGCCACCGCGAGAGCAGCGGCTATCATGTAGCGTTTCATCATTGGGTCCTCCTGCGTGTGCTTGACGTTCGTCGAGGCTTCGTGCTTTCTCCCAGGGACGTCAGCAAACTCGCGACCGGTTGGGCCGATCGTTCCCCTCCCGCGAACCGGGAGACAGCGGAGTACTCGATCTCCGATGGCGCCATGGTGATCGTTTCGGAACTTGTCGCCCCCGGTCGGTCTCGCCAGCGCCCCCGGGGCGACGTGGAGCGCGGTCGACGCCATCGCGACCAAGAATCGTGCAGTGACTTTGCGCTCTCGCCCGCCTCTCGCCCGCGTCAGCCGTTGGTATCAGCGTGGCAACGGCCCATGAACCGGCTCGTCCAGACCGAGGAATCGCCCCGCGGGCTCGAGGGGTCCGGCCCTGGAAGAGCGCGGCAACACGAGCATCGCGGCCAGGATCACGGCCAGCAGCAGCACGCCCGCCACCGCGGCGTAAAGCGAACGATCACCCGGCGATGCGGCAGGTTCGCTCATGGGGCGACCTGCCCGGCGGTCGCGTTCCCCACGGCCGGCGGGGCGCCCGGCGCAGGAGGACTCGTGTTCGCCGGCCGCTTCTTCAGGCACTGGTCAATCCCGGCTTGCAGCGGTTGAAGGTCGACCCCGTCGAGGTGCACCTTGGTGGACAGCGAGTCGAACGGCCGGAAGAGCCGACCGAAGTCCCACCCCATGTCCGGGCGCTTGCCGGCGAGAAACCACTGCACACGGCCTTCGATCCCCACCAGCGGCACCCCGCCGCCGTGGTGTTCGCGATAGGCGCGCGAGTCGATGCTGTTGTTCCGGTTGTCACCGAGAACGAACACTTCGCCGGGCTGCACCTCGTAGGTACCGTCGAACGCGGCGGCTCCCATCGTGTGAACCGTCAGGTACGCGCGGTCTTCCAGAAACTCGACCGCGAGGCGACCATCGAGCCCGTTGTCTCCCCCTTGCAAGACGTACAGATATTCGCCCGCGTCGCAGGTCGGCACGCTCCAGCCGTTGATGACCGGAATGCCCCCGTGCATCGAGATGCGATCGCCCGGCAAGCCGATGACCCGCTTTACGAGGTAGTCGGGCACGTCGGTCAGATTCCCGTCGTCCACGGTGCTGCTTCGAAAGACGATGACGTCACCGCGCCGCGGCAGCGACGAGACGGTCCCGCCGAGCGAGCGATAGGCCAGGCGGTTTCCGGCGATACGGTCGTCGGGCTGCAGCGTGGGCAACATCGAACCACTGAGGACGCTGTAGGATTCGACCAGCCGGTCACGCACTCCGAAGCCGAGGGCGGCGGCCATCGCGAGCCCGCCGACCAGCCGGGCCGCCTCGAGCGCCTGGCTCCGCGCCAGCACCGGGGCCGCCAGAGCCCGGGCCGCCGCCGACGCCCGCTCGACAGCGGCGTCGTCGCGCGCCTCCATCGCCACCCGGAGCTCACCGAGGAGCTCGTCGAGCTCTGCGAGCCGCGGCACGCCGAGGACGCGCTCGAGACGGCGGCGCATCCGGGGGCTCCCGAGCGACTTGTCGAGGGCGGCCGCGGCCATGTAGACGCGCAACCGCGATGCGTCGAGGCGCTCGGCCCCCGGTGGACGCGTCGCGCCCAGGTGCTGCCCGCCCGGCAGTGAAAAGCGCCAGTAGCGGGCGGCCGCCGCAAAGAGCAAGAAGAGACCGATGCCCAGGACGGCCGGGTAGGCGTGCGCCGCGTTCACCGCGTCGCGCACGACGTCGTTCGAGCCCGTGACGACCGCGGGAACGAGGAAGCGAACCACCCACGCCGCGAGGAGCGCGGGGATCATGGCAAGCCACAGGGCGGCCAGCACCGCCCGCGCCACCGATCGCGCGCGCCCCGCCAGGGCCGGACGACCCATGGCCACCTCGCCCGGATGCGCGGAGCTCACTTCGTCCCGGCGTCGCCGCCCGACGCGGCCGACGGAAGCAGTTGATCGCACGCGTCGTACGCGGGCTGCGGGGTCTGCCCGCCCTTGGTGATGCTGTCGAGATAGAGGAACACGGCGAGACCCGCATTGATGGCGCCGCGAAGCGCCCAATTCTGGACGGCCGTTCCATTCGCGTCGTCCCAGTACGCGCTCTTTTCCATGTTGCTGACGGGGGTGTACACCCCGTCGGGGCATACGGGCGGATGAACGCAGTCGGCTCCCGTGCAAACGCCCATCGACGAGCAGTCCCCTCCCGAGATGCACATGGTCTTGGCCCAGTTGTCGAAATCGACATCGGGGCCGCCGACCCCGTGGATCGATCGATAGTAGAAATCTCCGATGCACCACGGATGAAGATTTTGCGTGCCTAACGTCGCCGAAACCTGCCCGTTCTCGTCCCCGACGACACCGGCGCTGGTCGGCGCGCCGTCACCCAGGGGAAACGCACTTTGCGTCGTCGAATCCGCGGGGATGCCGAGGAGAGTGGGATAGGCACCTGCAAGGAACCCCGTAAAGTTAGTTACCCCGGTAAAGCTTGCAGGGTCGCTCACGATCGTAAGGTTAGACCTGGCGTCCGCCCCGGGGTTGTATGCATAAGGCACCACCGGCGGCGGGTTATTCAATGCGCAGAGCTTGAGCCACATCTCCGCATCTCCGTTGTCCGACAAGACACTGCTACCGCCCGGAGGTCTCTTCGCCATGTTGGCGAAATAGCCCAAGTTTCCATTGAAATTGAAAGGGGGGAACTGAAGCGTGGCGCGGCACAAGGAGCGCCCGATGGACAGCATGTTGGCCCCCGAAGTCTTGACGCTGAAAGACGCATCCCGGAACTCGCCGAAAAATGCCGAATGGCTGACGATCGTCAAGAAGGCATCGGGAATGATCGCCCTTGTTCCCCCGAGCGCCATGAAGGCCATGTAGCGCGCTCCCCAGGTGTCCGCCCACTCCTGATCGCTCATCGCCGGATCCTTGCCGGGGAGGGAGCCAAACAGGCTGAGCCGGTACTGCCCCGGGGTGCCCGCCTGCCCCGGCCTGCTCTGCGGACCGAAGAGGCCATCGCGAAAGTCTGCGACCTGCGCGTGCCCGCCGGTCATGGTCGCCAGGTTGTCGGCGAGGCGGCCGTGGGAGTCCGCGTTCGGCCCGTGGCAGTTGATGCAGATCTGATTGAAGACCGCGGCGCCCATCGACTCGCGGTACACGTGCCTCGTACCATCGCCCCCGGCCGGCCCGTCGAGCCACGCGGGATGCGGGATCTTCGCGAGCTCTTGTTGCACGGTAGTCACGTTTGGCCCGATCTTCTTCCAGTCACACTCGGGCTTGTCTTTCCAGAGGCCGAACGGGATGGTCTCGGTCAAGAAGTCCTTCACCGTCTTGACCGTGTCGTCGTGGGGGTCGTTCACCGTGTCGTCGAGCCAGACATTCTGCAGGAAATTGACGACCGTTTGCCGTTGCTGCGTCGGGTCGATGGAACTGGAGCTGGAGCAAGAGGCCGTGTCAGCCACGGGCGTCCGGTCGACGATGTCTTTTTGCCAGCTCTGATCCCTGGGCGACCAATCGGCGTTGGACGTGGTCAGATCCAGGGGTACCCAGTGGGGATGGGTCGGGACGTTGATCAGCGGACTTTCCTGCTCTCTTGGGATGGGATGGCAGGTGAGATCCACATCGGGGTCAACGATATCCGTCGTATCCGGGCAGGTCGCATAGCGCGATTTGTACGTGATCGAATCGCCGGGCCGAATTCCCGTATGAAAGATCTCGAGACGACTCCGCGCGGCGGCCTGCGCCGCATCGTAGCCAGGTGAAGCTGGCGGAACCTCGATGTAAGGTTGAACGGAGACGTCGCTGACGGGTACTGTCGTTTGTGCTCCGGTGGAGGCCAGAGGGTATGGAAACACGTACTCGTCGATGTCGGGTCGCTTCAGCACGGCGGGGATGCTCACCATCCAGTCGCCGAGAATCTGCTTCGCGCGGCAGTCGAACCCCGGGGTATTCATCGGCATGTGCGGATAGATCGCGTAGTCGTCCGTATACGCGAACGGATTGTCGACGTTCCGGTAGATGAGGCTGCGCCAGGGGGCGTAGACGAAGGCGAGTGTGTCCTGCGATCCCATCGGCCACTTCGGCAACCACGTGCTCTCACCGTAGCTAGTGAGCAGGCCCACCGTGTCTCCCGTCGTCGGATCGCACTGCGCCCCCAAGTTCGAGGGGTACGAGGGGTTGTCGAGAAGCGAAGGCGTGATGTACGGAATCGGTACGTCTCCCGCAGGGCCACGGAAAATTCGTGGGCTCGTCCGTTCGAGGGGGAACTGAAAAATACCTCCCGTCGGTCCCGGTACGAAGTCGAGCGCCGAGACGAGCTGAGGAAACGTGAACGACGGGTAGCCGACGGGATTGTGGCAATGCGAGCAATTGCCCAGCATGTATCCCTGCGCGGTGAGCTCGTAGTCGTTTCGCGGCTTCCGGTCCCCCTCGGAGTCCTCGAGCGGCAAGATGTCGGACAGCGAATCGACCCCGCTGATGACCCCGAGGTCGATGAGGCGCTGAAGCTGCGTCATCTCGTCCGGTCCGGACACCTCGATGACGCCCCCCTGGCCCACGGGACGATGGTTGATCTGCACGGGACGGAAGCCCAGAATGAAGCTCCGCCCGGGGCTGCCCATGTGGCACTGCACGCACCGCGTGCTGCTGGGGATCGCGTAGTGCCTGACGGCGCCGGCGTTCAAGAGGGCCCGATCGAGCGCCAGATCGGTGGGCGGGTTGTCTCGAATCGCCTTGGCGAGGTTGATGTCGACGTCGTACGGAAAGAGGGTGTCGGTGAAGCCCGTCCCGTCGTTCAGCGCGGTCGTGATGAGGGTGGCGTTCTTCTCGTCGTCGTCCCACCTGTACGTGCCGTAGAGGGCGCTGACCTGGTCCGTGGCCGTGGCCGGGTCTGGCTGCGAGACGATGAGCCGCGTTTCGATCTTGCGGTAGCTGGGGTTGCCGTCGGTATCGGTGACGAGCTTGAGAAAGGTCTTGTAAAAGCGCGTATTCGGTGGAACGTCGAACTCTTGCGTGGCCTTGTTCAGGTGGATCGATTGCCCGCGTGGAACGCGCACGAAGCGTAGCTTCCCGGCGTCGTCGCTCCAGAGCGGGTATTGCGGCACGAAGGCGATGACCCCCCGGCGCGCCAGCTCCGCCGTGTCGAACGTCGTGAGGTCGGTCTCCGAGAGGCTGCTGGGGAGGCCGATGACGCTCGCCTGATCCACGCGACCCGCCGCATCCGTGGTTCCCACCGGGGCGCGCTTCAGGGCCGCGAACTTCGCGTCGAGCGCGTCCATCGCGGCGATCTCGGTTCCGACGAGCGCCCGGTCCGGGATGCAATTGCCGAGGTTCGTCATCCCGGCGCCGATGTGGGGCGGCAGGGGATACGCGCTCGGGACGCCGCCGTCTGCCGAGGTCGCGGCGCCTGCGTCCGCCATGGGCAGCGCGAACTGGTCGGCGGGCTTTCCGGCGGCGACCCACGCGTGAAGCAGCTGATCGAGCTGACCGATCTCGTCGTCGGGTTCGCGCATCAATCGCTCGGACCACGCCTTGCCGAGGGGACTGCCCGGACCGATCTTGGGCATCGCCTCGCACGAGCCCGGAGAGCCGGCGACGCAGGGCTTGGTCGGGTCGGTGCTGGCGACCGTCAGATCGCCCTCGATATGCGCGAGGGCCCACTCACCCTGCGTCTTGAAACCCTCGCCCCCCTCCGCGAGAAGATCGCCGGGACTCGCCACGAAGAAGGCGTACTGCGGCGTGCTGTGGCACCCGCCCCCTGCGCAATCGTTCTGGATTCGATTGACCACCGACTGCACGGTCACGATCGACTCCGCGGCGGGGTTGGCCGCCCCGGCCATCGCGGCCAGACTCGCCGGCAACGGCTCCGCGAGCGCCTGACGGCACTGCCCCTGCACCATCTCGGGAGCCTGGCCATCGGTCTCGCTCGACGCCCTGGACCCGGGGTTGGCGCCCGGGAACGACTGCCGGTCCTCGGCGGCGCAGCTCGCTACGAGAACGGCCAGGACGGCCAGTGGCGCCCAGAGAAATGCAGTTCGGCCAGGTCTCATGATGCTTCCCGCCCTTCGGCCAAGTCACTCGTGGCGCACGGCCTACCACGAGAGTCGCGGACCGTTTGCGACAAGATCATGACGTGCTTTCAATGGCAGGGTCGAACCGGTTCCCGCGCCTCCGGAAATCGGTCGTTATTTCCGGAAACAGGAAGACGGCCGATGGGCGGTGGCTCGCGAGGGACCGCGAAATCACCGAGATTTCGCCACATTCCGATGCGACTCCAGCCATGGCGCGCCTCTTGAACTAGGCGGGGCTGCGCTCGTAGCCCAGGCGCTCAGTCTTGGGACGGCGTGACTGGAACCTCTGGAGGTCATCGCGATGAAATCACCGATCGGTAAGATACTTCTATGCCTCGGGCTTGCCGCGAGCGCGGCGGGGGCCGTGGGCTGTTCGACCGGCTTCACACAGCCGTCGACTGGCCAATCGAGCGAAGAGAGCACGGGGAGCACGGGCACCGTGGAGATGGGGTTGAGGATCGGGCGAACGAGCCAGGTCAACACCGTGACCTACTCGGTCACGGGCCCCAACATGTTCAGCAAGACCGGTACGATCAACACGCAGGCGGAGCGGGAGGTTGAAACGACGATCTCGGGCATTCCCGTCGGTAGCCCGTACACGATCACCCTCAACGCAACCTCGACCGATCACAACACGACATGCACGGGGACCAAGACGAACGTCACGGTCTCGTGCCCGGGCAATCGTGAGCGCGACGAAGACGTCGTGAAGCTCACGTGCACCCGAAACCATATCGGCCGCGAGTGGGGCGACCACGACTGGCGCTCCAACGCGCGGACGTTCTTCGAGTTCGCCGAGATCAAGCTCGCGTGCCAACAGCCCGACGCGTGCGTCCGAAAGACGCCGACGCAAGCTTGCGGCACCAACAATTGCGGCACGGCTAGCGATGGCTGCGGCGGCACCCTCTCCTGCGGCAGTTGCCAGGGGACGTCGGCGACTTGCAGCACGGACGGCGGGACGCCGGGTACGTGCGGCTGCACCCCGAAGACCGTGACCCAGGCGTGCGGCAGCAACACCTGCGGCACGGCTAGCGATGGCTGCGGCGCCACGCTGAACTGTGGCACCTGCGCGGCCGGTACCTCGTGTACCGTCCTCGACGCCGGCACGGCGGGAACGTGCTGCGTCCCCAAGACCGTGACCCAGGCCTGCGGTAGCAACACCTGCGGCACCGTCGCTGACGGCTGCGGCGGCACGTTGACCTGCGGCAGCTGCACGGCTCCGCAGACGTCCTGCAACGGCGCTCCGGGCACCTGCGTTTGCACCCCGAAGACGGTCGCGCAAGCTTGCGGCTCCAACACCTGCGGCGCGGCCTCGGACGGCTGCGGCGGCACGGTCAACTGCGGCACCTGCACGGCTGCGCAGACGTCCTGCAGCGGCGCACCGGGCACCTGCGTTTGCACCCCGAAGACCCCGGCCGCGGCCTGCGGAACCAACAACTGCGGCAGCGCGGCTGACGGCTGCGGCGGCACCGTGGCCTGCGGGACCTGCACGGCCCCCCAGGTTTGCGGCACCAACGGAACGTGCGGCGTCGTCTGCCCGACGATCTGCCCGCCGGGAGACACCTGCGGCACGTTCAACCCGGGCAACGGCTGCGCGACGCTGACCTGCACCCCCGGCTGCACGGCTCCGCAGACCTGCAACAATACCGGTGCTAACCCGAACACCTGCGGTTGCGTCGCCAAGACGGTGGCGCAGGCGTGCGGCACCAACACCTGCGGCAGCGTCTCCGACGGCTGCGGCGGGACCCTCAGCTGCGGCAGCTGCACGGCTCCGCAGACGTCCTGCAACGGCGCTCCGGGGACCTGCGTTTGCACCCCGAAGACCGTGGCGCAAGCTTGCGGCACCAACACCTGCGGCGCGGCCGCGGACGGCTGCGGCGGCACGGTCACCTGCGGCAGCTGCACGGCTCCGCAGACGTCTTGCAACGGCGCTCCCGGGACCTGCGTTTGCACCCCGAAGACCGTGGCGGCGGCTTGCGGAACCGGAACCAACTTGTGCGGCAACGCGCCGGACGGTTGCGGTAGCACCGTGAACTGCGGAAGCTGCGTCTCGCCGGCTACCTGCAGCGGCGCGGGCGGAACGGCTGGAACGTGCGGCTGCACGCCGGTCTCGAAGGCCACGGCCTGCGGAAACAACAACTGCGGTACGGCGCCGGACACCTGCGGCGGCACCATCAGCTGCGGCACCTGCACGGCGCCGACCGCCTGCACGACGACCACGACGCCAGGCACGTGCGTCTGCACGCCGCTGACGATGGCGGCGGCCTGCGGGATGAACACCTGCGGTTCGATCTCTGACAGCTGCGGCGGCACCATCACGTGCGGCCCGGCTTGCGCCGCTCCGGCTACCTGCAGCGGCACCGCCGGATCCCCCGGAACGTGCGGTTGCATCCCGGCCGCGAACCCCTGCGCCGGCAAGGCCTGCGGGTCCACGCTGGACAGCTGCGGCAACACCGTGGCCTGCCCGAACACCTGCGCGACGGGCCAGACCTGCAGCGCCACCAACACGTGCGTCACGGTCAACCAGTGCGGCATCGGCAGCACCACGGCGGCGTGCCTCACGGCCCAGGGCTCGACCTGCCTCTCGTGCGCTACGGACAATGGCTGCCTCGACCCCGCCCAGCTCGGCGGTTCTTGCGAGGACACCACCGGAACGAGCACGAAGTTCACCGGGGCCCTCCCGGACGGAACGTCGTGCAGCACGGTCCTCGCGTCGTCGAGCGAGACCGAAACCCAGGTCTGCCTCCAGACCCTCAGCACCATCTTCACGTCGCAGTGCGCCGCCACGTTCCAGGAGACCCCGTGCCTCTGCGGGTCGACGGACGCAGCCACGTGCCTTGCCGGTTCGGCGACGCCGACCGGTCCCGCGTACGACATCTACTCGTGCGACTTCAACACCACGAGCAGCACGCAGATCCAGTCGTCGGCCTTCACGAACCAGGCCTTCGGCGCTGGTCAGGCCAACGCGCTCGTTCAGTGCGTCGCGGCCTTCGGTTGCAACAGCTGCTTCGGTCAGTAGCCGAAGACTCGAGCGCCGTTTCCCTCCGGGGCCGGTTCTCGTAGCGCCTAGCCACCGGGCCTCGGACGGCGGCTAACATGTACGGACACTGGCGCCGGCCCTCACGGGTCGGCGCCAGTGATTTTTTTGTCTTGCGAGCGACCTTGGCGAAACCATCCTGCCAACCGGGCGGGTCGATGGTCCCGGAGCCGCTCGCTCCTCGAGCCGAGCGGGCTTGCGCTGGGCCCGCGCGAAGCCCCATCCCCCCGGTAGGCCGGGACCTGAGGTCGACTTTGTTGCCTCGGCTGAGGCAGAGGAAGCCCCCTCTTACGATCCGGACACAAATGTTTCGAAGAGTTCTCCGTAGTCCGCTCGTTCTCGCAGTATGGATCCCCCCGCGTCGTCGAGCCCTCCAGGGCCCTCGCCGCCGCGAGGCTCGCAGAAACGCCCAGTCGAGAAGAGAACTCCCGAACGACCGACGCCCTCCGCAAATTGACCATGTTCATCCACGATCCGAGAGGAGCTGGCTTCCGTCCGTGCCCGTCGAAGGGTGCGCGCATTGCCCGCTCGGGCAGTTCTTGGGAACCTCGAGTCCGAGCGCGCTCAGCGGGCGAGCCCACCATCGCGTCCGACCACTTGTGTTCGAGCCGCGCCATCCAGACGGTCAGCAACGCACGAAGGTGCGTACGCCACCGGGGGGGGGTGGGGAAGAACGCGGCGAGATGAGGCCGCCTCGGCGGAGCACAGGATACAGAAGTCGAATTCTGAAAATTAATTGTGAACGGAGGTCATCGTAATGAATCTATCTACGACAAGAGCGATTGCTCTCGGAATCGCGCTGGGAACGACCTACGTCGTTGGTTGTTCGTCGCAGCCCGCGACCACTCCCGGAGGCAATCCGGGCGACGTCGTCGGCTCGACCCACAACCCTGGCCCTGGTGACAACACCGGCAGCCTCGGATTGTTCCTTTCGACGGGCGGTATCACGATCGATTCCGCGACGTACACGATCACGGGTCCGGGCGGGTTCATGAAGGTCGGGACGTTCGCCGTGGGCGACGTCATCTCGACCGTCGTCGACGGGTTGCCCGCGGGCACCGGCTACACGGTGACGATCACCGCGAGCGCCGGAGACGCGGCCACGTGCTCGGGCTCGGCTCAGTTCGACGTGATGTCCGGCGCGACCACCTCGGTGACCGTACACCTGCAGTGCAGGGTCGCACCGAAGAAGACCGGCAGCGTGTCGGTGACGGGCGTTCTCAACATCTGTCCGACGCTCGACAACCTGAGCGCGACGCCCATGGAAGTACCCGTGGGGACCACGGTGAACCTGGTCGCGTCCGCGAGCGACGATGACATGGGTCCCGCGCCCATCTCGTATTCGTGGACCGCCACGTCGGGCACGATCGCGAGCCCCACCGCCGCGACCACGACCTTCACCTGCACGGCGGCTGGAACGGCGACCATCACGGTCAACGTCACGGATAGCGACTGCGGCGACATGGGATCGACCACGGTGATCTGCGATGCGGTTTCTGGAGCCGACGCCGGCACTGCCGACGCCGGTACTGGAGACGATGCCAGCGAGGATACGGGCGCGACCGAGGCCAGCGCGCCGGACACGGGCGTGGCGGAAGCCGGCGCACCGGATACGGGCGTGGCCGAAACCGGCGCACCGGACACGGGCGTGGCGGAAGCCGGCGCGCCGGATACGGGCGTGGCCGAAACCGGCGCACCGGACACGGGCGTGGACACCGGTACGCCGCCGCCGGCGTGCGGCCCCAACGGGTCGACGCAGGCATGCCTCACGGCCCAGGCGCCTGACTGCCTCGCGTGCGCCACGACCAACGGCTGCCTCGACCCGGCGCAGCTCGGGGGTACCTGCGAGGGTACGCCTGGTACGGCGAGCCTGCTCGCTGGAGCGCTCCCGGATGGAACGACGTGCAGCGCCATCTTCCCCAGCACACCGACCGAAGCGCAGGTCTGCTTGGAGACCCTCGGGACGATCTTCTCCTCGAAGTGCGCCGCCACGTTGCAGGAGACGCCCTGCCTCTGCGGCTCCGCCGACGCGGCCGGCTGCCTCGCAGGAACGACGACGCCCATCGGTCCCGGCTACGACACGTACTCGTGCGACTTCGGATCGACGAGCTCCACGACCATTCAGTCGGTGTTTACGGATCAGACGAAGGGTGCCGGCCAGGCCAACGCACTCGTTCAGTGCGCGGCGGCCTTCGGCTGCAATACCTGCTTCGGATTGTGAGAGAGCCAGCGGCGGCTTTCTAAGAGCGCGAGCGTCGGCCCCTCGGCTGGCGCTCGCGTTTTTTTGCGATGAATGGAGTTTTCAAGATGCCCGAGACGAAGGATCCGCTCGACCCCGCGCGCCAATCGCCGCCTTCGGCGGGGGGCCATCATCGATCCATGCGAGGGGTCTGGCCCTGGGCTATCCCGACCCTGCTGCTCGTCGTCGGCATCGTTTCGGTTGCCTTCGTCCGCACGCGGTCGGCGACCGCTGGAGCGGCGACGGCCCCGGGTGGCCGGAGCACCGAAGACATCCTTCGCGAGCAGGGCTCGGACTGCCTTCCCTGCGCTCAGCGCAACGGCTGTTTTGACCCCGCGCAGCTGGGCGGTACGTGCGAAAGCACGAGGGGAAGCGGAACGACGTGCGGAACGGCCGCGACGGAGACCGCGATTTGCCTGAAGACGCTCGACGACATCTTCCGCTCCAGGTGCGCAGCCACGATGCAACTGACACCGTGCCTCTGCGGCTCCACGGACCCTGCGGCTTGTCTGTCGGGAGCGGCCGCTCCGGCCGGACCCGTTTACGCGGACTACGGCTGCGATTTCAAGTCCGCGAGCGCGATGAAGATTCAAGGAGATTTCACCGATCAACTGTTCGGCGCAGGCCAGGCGAACGCGCTCGTCCAGTGTGTCGCGGCCTATAGCTGCGGTTGCTTCGCGCAGCGGTCTCCTTAGGGCTCGCGAAGCTTTCGCCGCAGCGTCGACCGGTGGATACCGAGCGCCTCGGCCGCCCGACTCAGGTTTCCGTTGTGCATTCGCAGCGCATGCTCGATGGCCTGTCGTTCCACGCCATGCAGCGTCCTCGGAGACAGGGGACCGCTCGGGAGCGTACTCGAGAGACGAGGCGTCTCCGGCTGGCCACAGTCCGAGAGGTCCAGGTGGCGTATGTCGATGGGGCCTCCCCCCGCGACGGTATTCGCGCTTCGCAGCACGTTGCGCAGCTGGCGGATGTTTCCAGGCCAGTGACAGATCTGGAGTGCCTCCCGGGCGCGAGCCGTCAGCCCGGCCCTCGACCCTCCGAGAATGTGATCCGTCAAGGGAACGATGTCTTCGCTCCGGTCGCGGAGCGGCGGAACCTCGATCTGAAAGCCGCGAAGCCGGTAGTAGAGGTCCTCCCGCAGTTCGCGGCTGGCGAGCATGGCCTGGGGAGGCCGGTTGGTCGCCGCAACGAAGCGCACGGACACTGGCCGCGACGTCTCCGAGCCTACAGGACGGATCTCGCCGTCATCGAGCACGCGCAGCAGCTTGGCCTGGTTGGCCAGCCCGAGGCATTCCAGCTCATCGAGGAAGAGCACCCCCCCGTGAGCTTCGCGCAGGATCCCGGCTCGGTCCCTGTCGGCGCCGGTGAATGCCCCGCGCCTGTGACCGAAGAATTCGCTGTCGAACATCTCCGGAGGGGTCACCGCGCAGTTGTGCGGGATGAAGGGCCCGCCGGCGAGACTGGAGAGCCGATGAAGTGCCCGGGCTGCGAGCTCCTTGCCCGTCCCCGTCTCACCGACGACGATGACGTTGACATCGCTCCGAGAGGCGAGGGCCACTGCTTGCCTCACGCGAACGATGGCCGGGCTCACGCCGACCATCTCGGGCACGCATGCATCGAGCGGCGCAGGGGTTCGCGTCGCGCCATGCGCCAGGGCCTTCGCCGCCGCAGAGCGCAACACCGCGGGAGAGACCGGTTTCACCAGGTAGTTCATGGCCCCGCGTTGAACGACCTCCACGATCGTCGCGACCTCCTCCTCCACGGTGGTGACGATGACGAGCACCTGCGGCCAACGCTGCTTGATGCTTTCGAGCAGGTCGAGACCGTTCATGCCGGGCATCTGGAGGTCCGAGACGACCAGGGCCGGTGGTTCGCCTTCGATGGCGACCAGCGCCGACAAGCCGTCGGTGGCGCGGCGGACGGAGTACCCCGCCTGCTCCAGCGCAAGGGACATGTAGCTCAACGAGCCAGGATCGTCGTCGACCACCAGCAGCCGCTCTCCAGGCATCGTCCGCCCTAGCTTGACAAGACCGGTAGGCGGACTGAAACGAGCGCTCCGCCATGACCTGCCGGGTGGATCGTCAGGCGGCCGCCTCCTGCTTCGACGAGACGGCGGGCCAGGAAGAGACCAAAGCCATTTCCGGTCGGCTTGCTCGTGATCCCTGGTTGAAAGATCGCGTCCCGTAAGAGCGGGTCGAAGCCTGGCCCCCGATCCTGAACGACCAGGTGAAGAAGATCGCCGACCACGTGCGCCCGCACGATGACCTCGCCGGACGCGCCGCACGCTTCAGCGGCATTTTGCGCCAAGATCAGCAGAACTTCGCGCAAGCGCAACGCGGGCAGCGCCACGCTACGAAGATTGTCCAGCGGCGCCTTGATCCAGTGTACACCGGAGTGAATTCGCCTCATCTCGGCGACGACTTCATCGAGCGTGCGAGAGAGCTCGGCGGCCGTCGTCGGCCCGTCGGATTGGCTCTGCCCCTCGCTGGGGCGCAAGACCTCGCGAGCGGTCTGTTCGAGTCGATCGATGGCGAGCTGCAGCCCGGCGATCACCTGTGCTTGCGCTTGTGCGCGGTCGCCATTCGCGGGAACCTCCATGAGCTTGACGAAACCGCGAAGGCTGTGGACGGCGTTCTTCAGGCTGTGCGCGAGCCGCGCCACCCGTTCCCCCACCCGGCCCAGTACCCGAGCCGCTTCGAGCTCGCGTTCGAGATCAATCAGGCGGCTTCCCAGCGCCGTCGCCTCGATCGAGAGCGCCTGGTGCTCCTGCCTCCAGCGCCGTTTGGCGGAGAAGGCTACGAGTCCGAAGGACAGCAGGAAGCCAGCTTGGAGGCCGAGACGACCGAGGGTCGACCCCAGGCCGAGCGCGCACTGATCGGCGGAGAGCACGCCGATCGCGGCTGCGGTCGTGAGAAGCGTGGCAGGCGGCGGAAAGACCATCGCGGCGAACACGATCTCGAGCCATAAGCCGGCCACCATCGGAGAGCTGACGCCGCCGGTGAGAAAGACCAGCGCTGCCCAGGTCATCAGCCCGACAGAAGGCGAAAGGAAACGTCCTACCCCTTTCGGGATGTCGGGTAGTCTGGCCGCCGCCGCGTTCACGATCGCGGCCAGCCCCAGCACCCACAGAAGGCCGCCCGTGACGTAAAGCTCGCGACGCATCGCCCACGCGCAAATCGTGGCGATACAAATGGCCAAGTGACGCAAAAGGCAGGGCCGAGCCATCCCCGACGCCCATCGCGGAATCAGACGCAATCCCGTTTGCCCATCGTGAGCTTCAACAAGCATCGCGGGCTCCTCCTTGGTGAAAATAGCTCGTTTCGAACGAGCCGACGGATCAGGCTCGTGCGAAAGCCCCCCTCCGCACGCAGCCCTACCACTTGCTGGCGCCGGCGTATGCATCGACTGTGTAGAGAGATCGCAAACCTGGCGTGACCCGTCGGGCAGGACGTTCATCGCCGCCGGCGATCGACTCGCGTCGCCATCTTCGCGACTCCCGGACGCCGACGATGGAGAGAAGGGCGTACGCCGGCCGTCGCCAACCACCCGCCTCGCCGCGGGAGTCACCGTCCGGTTTTCGGAGGTCGATTCCGGTTTTCGGTGACGGACCGGTGAAGACGGTGACGATATCGCGCTCGAAACGGCCGAAGTTCGTGGCGCAAGATTCACAGAGCTCGGCTGCATCTCCGAGTACAAGCGTGACGGGCCTTGGAGACGGGACACTCACCCGGGAGACCGCAGCGGGCGCGGAGCGCGCTGCTCGCCAACTCTCCATTCCGGACATGACGACCGAGCGCTCGGCGAGAGTAGCGTTCGGCAGACCCTTCACGTTGGACCGCGAACGCAACGCCGCGGAACACCGCCGCGATGTTTCCGAGACGTAGCACGGCGCCTAAGCGCGAGTGAGTAGAAGTCATTTCACCTCGACCTCGCGCGAGAGCGCGAGCCTTACGACGGGAGTCGAACCATGGAGCTCGCGAACACGGCCGAGGGGGAGCGTCCAAGCCGGACGATCCAGGTTGGCGTGGTCTCAAAGGAGGCCAGGGGAGGGGAGACGGCCACGTGTGAGCAGGCAACAAATCGCGGAAGCTGGGCCCCACCCAGGCTGCAAGCGCCCGCGCCCAGCCTCCGCAAGCGTCCCCTTGAACCGATCCGGAGTTTTGGCCACCTGCGGGCTCGATCACGTCCCATGCTGGAGGTGATGGACATGCTCCAGAGGTTCGCGCAGACCGACGTCACCGTCGCCTTCTTCGGCGAGACAGGCGCCGGCAAGGACGTCATCGCCCACGTCTTGCACGAGCAGAGCGCGCGGGCCGACGGTCCGTTCGTCGTGTTCGACTGCGGAGCGGTGGCGGCCAACCTGGCCGAGAGCGAGCTTCTCGGCCACGAGCGTGGGGCCTTCACCGGCGCGGTCTCCGCTCACGCGGGCGCCTTCGAGCGGGCGCACGGGGGAACGCTCTTCCTCGACGAGGTGGGGGAGCTCCCGCTCGACTTGCAGCCGCGGCTCCTTCGAGCTCTCGAGAGCCGCAAGGTCCGACGGGTCGGCGGCAAGACCGAACGTCACATCGACGTTCGCGTGGTGGCTGCCTCCAACCGCGATCTCCGGGCCGATGTCTCGGCCGGCAAGTTCCGCGAGGATCTCTTCTTCCGGCTCGCGGTGGCGGTCATCTCGGTCCCGCCTCTCCGCGAACGTCTCGACGACCTGCCGGAACTGGTTCGGGGCCTGTTGAATGACCTCGGGCGCAAGGATCTCCAGGTGAATGACGCGACTCACGCCGCGCTCAAAGCCCACCCCTGGCCTGGAAATGTCCGTGAGCTCAAGAACGTGCTCGCATGCGCGGTGGCCTTCGTCGACCCGGGCACGAACGCCCTCGAGCCGCACCATCTCAAGCTCCTTCGGCCGGCCAACGACGAAGAGTCGTGGCTCGAGGGCCTTCCGCTGGGCGGCCAGGCGCTCGAGCGAATAGAGCGGGTTGCCATCCGTCAAACGATGGCCCAGACGGACGGCAACAAGATGAACGCCGCCCGTGCTTTGGGGATCGCCGTCTCGACCCTCTACGAGAAGCTCAAGAGATACGGGCTCTGAGGCGCGCTCCCGGGAGTGGCCGTATCGCAAACGTCACAAAATAGGTGTTGCTCGAGCGTCGCCCTGCAAAGTAAGTCGCAGGACCGAAGCGTGGCACCGGAGGTGAGCTGAATGCAACGACGCAAGGGCCTTTGGATCTTAGCTCTGGTAGCGAGCCTCGGGACTCTCAGTGCGGTGGGTCACGCGGCCTTGTCCGCGACGACTGACGCACGCGTCTCGTTCGAGGCCGCCGGACCGGCGGGTATGAAGATCGACGGGACCACCGCCGATCTGACCATGTCCGACGACGGGAAGAGCGTGGTCGTCACCGTGCCCCTGGCGAATCTCAGTACGGGCATCGGGCTGCGTGATCACCATATGAAAGAGAAGTACCTCGAAGTGCAAAAATACCCCGCGGCCATCCTGACGATCGCTCGGAGCGCGTTGAAGTATCCTCAACCCGGCGAGCAGGCCGCTGCGGATGTCGCTGGCAGCTTGCAGCTCCACGGGCAGACGCGTCCGGTCACGGTGCACTACGACGCCAAGGGCGAAGGCGCAACATCCGCGGTTCACGGCAGCTTTCACGTCAACATGAACGACTTCGGGATCACGGTGCCGGTCTACCTCGGTGTGACGGTGAAGCCTGAGGTCGACGTGAGCGCCAGCTTTCACGTGGCGGGCAGCTGAGAAACCGGGCGCCGCCCACGGTTTCGAGTTGAACGTCGATGGCGGCGCGCCGTCTATTCTGCTGGGTCGTGGGCGTCGCGCTCTGGGCGGCGCTCGTCACGGCGTCGTCCAGCGCGCGCGCCTATCCCTGGATGATCCGTCACGGGTACACGGGGTGTACGCCATGCCACACGGATCCCTCGGGGGGTGCGGGCGTCCTCACCGAATACGGGCGGGCTCAGAGCGACCTTCTCCTGCGCATGCGCTACGGGCAAACGTCGGAGTCGGGCGAGGCCGACAAGACGTCTGGCTTCCTGGCGGGTCTCGTGCCGCTTCCCGAACAGGTCCGGCTGGGTGGCGACTTTCGAGAGGCCTTTCTCAGCAACCAGGTCGAAAGCAGCCCGGTTCAGCAGCAATTCATCACGATGCGCGCGGACCTGACGGCGGACATCAAGCTCGGCAGGTTTCGCGCCGCGGGGAACATCGGCTACGCCCCCGAGGGGGATCTTCCCGTGTCGCTGACGCGCGCCAGCACCAAGAACTTGATCTCGAGGGAGCACTGGCTGGGCGCGGAGCTCGACGAAGACGGCGCATGGCTCCTCCGCGCTGGCAAGCTCGCGTTGCCTTTCGGCATCCGGATGATCGAGCACACGCTCTGGGCGCGAACGCTCACGCGAACGGATTTCGACGCAACGCAGCAGTACGGGGTGGCGCTCGCGTTCAGTCAAGACAAGGTCCGGGCCGAGGCGATGGGCATCGCCGGAAATTTTCAGATGCGCCCCGACGACTTTCGCGAGCGTGGCTACAGCGCTTATGTCGAGTACGCGCCGGCGACGACGCTGGCGGTCGGAGCCAGCAGCTCGTTCACCAGGGCGACGCGCGACATTCAATATGGCGTGACCGACTATCGGTACGCGAACGGGGTGTTCGTTCGCTATGCGCCGGTCCAACCCCTCGTTCTCCTGGCGGAGGCCGATAGCGTCTACCAATCGCTGACGTGGAACGGCCACCGCGGCGGGTACGCCGCGTTCGCCCAGGCCGACTACGAGCCGGCCCAGGGTTTTCACGTCATGCTGACGGGCGAGGTGTTGAACGGCGGCGCGGCGCAAGAGCCAGCGTCGTTCGACGGTTGGCTCTCGGCGGTGTGGTTCTTCTTGCCGCACATGGACCTGCGGTTCGACGGCATCTACAGCAGCATCGGGGCCGCCGGAGCGCCGGCCAACACGGGCGTCACGACGTGGTTGGCCCAGTTCCACGTTTTTCTTTGAGAGGTGTCATGAGTACCCAGGCCCGCCTCAGGCGATCCCTCGCGCTTCTCTGTCTGACCGCGTTGACCGGGTGGAGCCTTGGCGCAGCTGGAAGTTCCACGTTCCCGGCAGAGGTCGACCAGCATTTGAAGCTGAGTGGCTCGGCGACGATCGAAAACGCCGTCGCGCCGCCTCACGGCTGTCTCCTGTGCCACACGACCGAGCAGGGCGGCTTCATGACGAACAACGCATTCGGCGCGGAGCTCCGTCAACAGGGCGCGATCGGCACCCGACCCTCGACGGTGGGGCCGGCGCTGGATGCCGTGGAAATGATCGATCCGCACGCGATCGACGACATCCGGATGGGCATCAATCCAAACGACGACCATTCGAATCCAACCACTGCCCTCCCTCAACCGAGCTTCGGGTGCTCCCTCTCCGCGGACCGGGGCGGGGAGAGGCGAGGCGGGCTCGGGTGGCTCGGGATCCTTGGTTCCGTCGCCTTGCTATGGCTCCGCGGCGCGCGCCGCCCGGCCCGCGGCGCGGCGGGCAGCAAGCCGCCCTCGGGCTCATGCTGATCAGGTCGCGTCAAAGGTCGCAGTAGCCCTGCTGCGGCTGCGGGCCGAACTTGTTGCAGTTGGGAGCACGGCTCGGGCAATCGGAGTTCGCCTGGCACGGTTTGCACGAGGTCGAGCCCGTGGCGTGCAGGTCGAAATAGCAGTTGCACGCAGCCGCCGCCTTGAAGGGCGTGTAGTCGCCGCCGTCGTTGGAGCGGGTCACGTGCATGGCGCACTGTGGAACGAGACCTTTCGCGGCGTATTCGGCCACGAGGTCGAGGCCGGGCAGGGGAGTCAGTCCGTTGAGGCTATCGATGAACTGGGAGACCCCCGGTTTGAGCGGGAGCCCCGTGGCCGGGTCGGTGCGCGCGTAGAAGTGAGACGGGCCCCAGAGGGGGTAGTGGCCGTCCCGAGCGTTGGCGTTGTCCCGGGCGAACGCGGTCGTGTTCGGGTAGAAGGCGCAGCTCGCGCCTTCGTCTCGGACCGCGAGCCCGCGAAGCACCTGCGCGTTCTGGAGGAGATAGTCCGATGCCAGGATACCGAGCGCCGAATCGACGACCGTCTGGCTGCCGCTCTGGCCCGCCGCGCCGAGCGCCGCGCCGACCTGGGCGCTCGTTCCATGACTCACTCCGAACCACGCGCTCGGTGGCACGCCGATGGCGGCCGCGATGAGCGACTGGGTTCCCGAGTTCGCACTGCGAATCTGAAGCTGCATCGGGTCCGTCCACGGCGGCACCCGGTAGGGGCTGCCGCCGAAGCCGAAGACGTAATACGCCGCGGCGAGGCTGATGCTCTGCTGCGTGGATGACTGGGGTACGGCGAAATTCATGATCTGCACGGGCCCGAAGTTCTCTCCCACCGACGCCGGGAGAGTCGGCGTCACCGCCTGGCCCTGGTAACATGTGGAGTAAAAGACGTCCGAGGCGCCGACGTCGGCGACGAGCCTCTCGCTCGGGTCGAGAACGCAGGTCTTCTGGACCCCGCTCGGGGTGTAATACGTCGCGACCCCGTTCGCGGAGGAGAGCGCGTAGTTTGCGGGATCGAGCGCCGAGTGGACCCCGACGCACGAGCCGCTCTGCTGATAGACGATGGTGACCTTGGAAGCGAGGGCACTGGAAACTTCTCCGATGAATGATGCGAGCGCGGTCGATCCCGTCACATACACGACCGAGCTCGGCTCACCGGGGAGTTGACTGCAGGAGCCGGTACCTCCCTCGACGCCGCCATCATTTGGAGCGGCGTCGCTTCCCCCGTCGGGAGCGGCTCCGGATTCGGCGCTCGCGTCCGCAACGGGCTGCGGGCTCGGCGTGGGTAGCGGGCAAAAGCCGCCGTCGCAAACGGCGAGGACGGCATCATACGGCACGCAAGAGCTGCCGGTGCATGCAGCTTCGAGCGTGCGGCGATCCGTACCCGCGACGCACGTCGCGTCGGGAAGGGCCGTTCCAGAGTCTGAAAGGGCCGTTCCAGAGTCTGAAAGGGCCGTTCCAGAGTCGAAGACGGCGGGTTTCACTTCGTAGTAGCCCGTCGAGTCGGTGAGTGCGTTGCAGCCCCACGCCGTGACCACGGTCCCCGCGCCGATCGCCCACAATGCGTCTCTCACTCGCTGTTGAAGCATCCGGGGTCTCTCAAAACGTGCCGGCGACGAACCCTGGACCGAAGCTCGTGCGTGGGGCCGGGGGGGAGGTCGTGATGCCGCCGTCGCGCGCGGCCGAACCCCCCGCCGCGAGCCAGAAGACGACGCCCGTGGCAAGGCCGACCGCCGCGACGCTGAAACCGACGGTCGCGATGGCTCCGTCTCGCGATACCGCGTCGATGTCCGGTCGAGACCCGACGACGCAGGCTTTCCCGACGCACTCGCCTTCCAGGCGGGATTTGTCGCGGAGTGTGAGGCCGCCGAAAACGGCACCTATCGCCGTGGCAGCGACTGCGACCCCGAACGATACGAGGGCCGGAGCGCGGCTATGTGTCGCAACCGTGGCTTGTTCGGAAGCGGCCGCCGTGGGCACCTCGCGGGGACGCGCGGAAGGCTCGGCCGCCATGGGCGGGGGCGAATCCGGAAAGTCGAGGCGAACATCGACCGTCTCGCCGGCCGGCACCGACACTTCGACCTCGACGGGCCCCTCGACAGCCGGGGTGCCGGGGTAGACAGCCTTCAATTTGCGTATCCCGACGCTCACGAGCACAGGGTCCTTCACCGGGGTCACCCCCACCACTTCCTCATCGACCGAGATGGTGGCACCCGTTCGATTCGACAGGATGCGTGTGTGCCCGACCCGATTGGCGAGATCCATGCTCTCGGTATCGACGAGCGCTCGCCGCTCCGGCGGGATCCGATTCCCTCCCTGTTCGATGAACTGCCGGAGCGTCACCAGGGCAAGAGCATAGTTTCTCAGCTGAAAGTACGACTGGCCGATGTTGAAGAGAACCTGCCACGTCGGAGCGAGCGTATAGGCTCGTTTGAACTCGACGAGAGCGGCCGAGTAATCGGTCTCTTCGTAGAAGGTCACGCCCCGATCGAAGTGAGCCCTCGCTTCGCTGGTCGGCGCAGCGGAGGCTTGGGGCTCCTGCGCGTACGCCTGGGCCGTGGTCAACGTGAGGACCAGGGCGATCGCACCAGGGCGACAGAGGCAACCATGTCCGAAGATCGTTCTCATGGGCCGTAGGGGTTCATCGAGTCGATGGGGTGCACCGGACGCCCTGCGGGGGTGGGGGCCGCGCTGCCCGAGACACGGACGGGGAGGTCTTGGCTCGTGGAGGCCACAGGAGTCGGCTTCGCTTCCGCGGGCGCGACGCCGGGACTACGGGCACGCATCGGCGACGCCAGGGCGCGTCCGCTGGCGACGCCCACCTCGTGGCCATGCGCAGAAGCCTCTGGCGTAACCGCCTTTGCGTTAGGCACGTTGGCTGTCGCCCCGGGCGAGACTGCAGCCGGGGACGACTCTGACGGCGCGATAGCCGGTGGTGCGCTGCGAGGCGTCTCGCGAGGCGAGGTCGCGGCGCTTTGCGACGCTTCGGGAGTCGCCGACGTGTTTGCGGATGGTTGCGCGTCCTGGCCCGAGCTGCGAATCGCGGCGACGACGATGCCGAAGATCGCGGCGAGCGCCAGCCCTGCGATGGCCACCCTCCGACGATGAGCGCGGTCCGAATGGTCTGCGTCGGGAAGGGGAAACGACGGTAAGGGTCCCTCCGACGGGAAACGACTCTCCGCCCAGACGAAGCTCGCGGGCGGAGGCAAGCTCGCAGGCATGGGACGGCTCGAGGGCGTTGGCCGGCTCGAGGGCGTTGGGCGGCTCGAACTCACCGGCTCCGATGCATTCGCTGCCTCGGCCTCGAACGTTGCGAATGGCGCCTCGGGCAGGACCTGGGCCGCTTCCGGCTCGTCTTCTCGTGACGCCGCCGCCCCCCCCCGTGGATCGCGCGAGATGACGTCCGGCGGCCGCTGGCCGATCTGAGCCTCGATGGCCGCCTGAAGCCGAGCGCGGTCGGTGGCAAAGATCGTGGCGAGGCGCTTTCCGAGGTCGCGGAGATCAAAGGCTGGCGGCGTCATTGCGCGAAGGGCGGTCTGCAGCTCCCTCTGAAAGGCCGTCGCGCTCTCGTAGCGGTCTTCGGGCCGCGGGCATGTGGCCTTCAACGCGATGGCTCGGAGCGGCTCGTCGACCTTCGCGAGCATGGACACCCGCGTCGAAGGGAGCTCGCGCGCCGCGAGCGCGCGAAGGATCTCCGCCTTGGTCGCCTCCTCTGACCAGAAGCGCTTCCGCGTGACCGCTTCCCAGAACATCACTCCCATGGAGAACAGATCGGAGCGAGCATCGACCGGGTTACCCAGGGCCTGCTCGGGAGACAAGTACGCCACCCGGGCGGCGCTGTTCGGCATGACGCTCGGCGATTCGTCCGCCGGCGCGCCCGTCTGGGCGCCTCCGAAGTCGAGGAGCTTGGGCACTCCGCTGCTCGTCACGAACACGTTGTGCGGGCTCACGTCGCGGTGGACGACGTGCATGGGAAGCCCGTCGGGTCCGAGTGCGGCATGCGCGTGCCCGAGGCCCTCGAGCGCGCCGCTCAAAGCCGCGAGGTGCATGTGCAGGGGCAACGGCATGAACGCCATGCGGGCGGTTGCCACGAGATTCTGGAGCGTCTGCCCGTCGAGGTACTCCATCACGATGTACGGGAGCGCCTCCTTTTCGTCGATTTCCAGCGTCGTGACGATGTTCGGGTGGTTCAGCTGCGCCCCGACCCGCGCCTCGGCGAGGAACAGATTGATCAGCGCGGGATCGGCGGCGAGCGCGCGCCGCAACTGCTTGATCGCGAAGAGCTTGTTGAATCCGGCGGGGCCGTTGACCGCTCCGAGATGGACGATGCTGGTCGATCCCCGCCCAAGCTCCGCGATCACCCGAAAGCGTCCGATGGTTCGCGGCGCCGAGCTCTCGCCGGCGGCGAGAGGTTTGCCGCTGGCAGTCTTGTGCGCCTCGACCTCCATGACCGTCGAGCTCAGAAGCTTCCGCTCAAGAGGGCTCCAGCGCCACTCGGGACGATCGCGGGCGAGAGAGCGATTCCAGCGTGATGCGGCCGACTTACGTAATAAAGAGAGACTCCGGAAATGACGGCCACGCCGCCGACGGAGAGCGCGACGATTCCCTCGGGAATAGCGTGAGCTCGAAGACGGGGATCGCAGAGCTGACCGTTGGGCATCAGGTCTCGGACCTTGTCGGTCAGAAGCCACGTGCCGATTCCAATCCCGGCCGCGCCCGCGACGACCAGCCCCATCCCGACGAATCGTCCCGTGACGCCGCGGTCGCCGGTCTCCGCGGTCGCCGCGGGTGTCGTGTCGGCCGTGGCCGCTGGAGGCAACGTGACCTCGGACGGCTGCGCTGCGTCGATGCGTACGATCGCTGTGGGTGTGGCCGCGTCGACGTGCGCAGTGAGGGTCCTCGCCGCCTGACCTGGAGACGTGATCGTCACGGTATGGTCACCGGGGTCAACGGCGAGCGCATGGCCCAAGAATTCAGGCGCCAGAGCTGCGCCATCGACCGTCACGACCGTTCCCGCGTCGATGCTCCGGCCAGGCGTCCCGACGGTGAGCCGGTCGAGGCTCGGTTCGAGCGCGGCCGCGCGTTTTCCGGCGACCTCGGCGCGCTTGTCATTGCGTTCGCCGGCCATCTTTTCGGCTTCGCGAAACTCGCGCCACGCGCTCGCGCTTCGCCCGGTGCGCTCGTAGCACTCTGCGAGATAGAGCGTCACTCCGATGGCGGGGGCCAGCTGCTTGCTTGCAGCGAATTTTGGGCACGCTGCGGCGTCGTTCCCCGCGCTCCGCAGGTCCATGGCCTGCTCGAAGAGGGCGTCGGCTTGTCCGCTGACCGGGGGCTCGCCTCTTGCGCTGGACGCCTGCGAGAGAGCGAGCGAGGCGACGCCCATTCCAAACCAGATCCTGCGGTTCACTCGCGTCCTCCGAACTCGCCCGCGCCGATCGCGCGCACGTCTGTTGAACCTGCGGGCGAGGTCGCCGAGTGCGCAGGCGGCGCGGCGGTCGCCGAGGAGGGGGAGAGCTGGCTCGCCACCGGTGCGGCGCCATGCGTCGGGCCGTCGCCGGCGCGGAACACCGGGTTCGGCTCCACGACGACCTTCGGTTTCGTGACGACATGCGGGGCGACGGGCCGGGGCGCCACGGTCGGTCGGGCTGTCTCGACGGGAGCAGCGGTCCAGTCCGCGGCCGGACTGGGAGACGGCAGCGGTGCGGCGACGGGCGCATGAGCGGCGGCGGGGGGCGGCGTGGGGAGGGCGTTCCCCTGCGAGCCACGCGTCGCCAGGACCGCGATGACCCCGGCCGCGGCCGCCACGAGCGCGACGACCCCCAGCGTTCGCGCGGCGAAGGGAGAAGACGCCTCTCCGCCCGACGATGTGGAAGCGGTCAGCGGCGCAAAGCTCGAGACCTTGCTCGACGCACGCGCGAACTCGTTGGGCCGAACGGAGGCCGGGACTGCCGGCGGATTCGTGGTGCGTCGAGGCACCGGCAGCCCGGGGATCGTGGAAGTGACGGGGGGCAGCGGCGTGCTGGCCATGGTCACCGGCGGTGGCGGCGGCGGCAAAGGTGGCGGAAGCGTTGGGGAGCGCGCTGGCGGCGCCGAGCTCGCCCTGGAGATCCCCAAGGTCCCGCGGGCCAGCGGAGAGATCCGTTGCCCCGCAGTTGGGGTCGCACGCGGCGCCGGCTCGACGAGGGCGGCCGCGTCCTCCGAGATGTCTGCGTGCCAGGCCTCGTCGAGCGCCGCGGACGAACCGGCGCCGAGCGCGAGATTCGTCTCAGCGTGCCGTCGGACGGCGATCCCGTACAGACCGTGCAAGATGGGGGGGTGGTCTTGAACGAGGGCGAAGAACTCTTCGCGCGGCAAGAAGAGAGTCGCCGTAGGCCGGACTGCGATCGCGTCTGCCACTGAATTCCGGCAGAGAACGAGCTCGACTTCGCCAACCGTCTCTCCCGCCGTAAGCGTCGCGAGGGAGATTCGTTCGCCGCCCTCATGGGCGACGATCCCGATCTCTCCCGAAACGATGAGATGCAGGCCGCGCGCCTCTTCGCCCGCCTCGACGAGCTTGTCGCCCGCCTCGAAGACGCGCGTTTCGAAGTGCTCGACCAGGGCGGCGC
This sequence comes from uncultured Myxococcales bacterium, assembly GCA_937902985.1. GTDB lineage: Bacteria > Myxococcota_A > Polyangia > Polyangiales > Polyangiaceae > Palsa-1150. The sequence goes on along the minus strand of CALFNG010000255.1, from coordinate 44,126 downwards.
GCTCGCGGGGTGGGATCGCCAGCACGACGGGCGACGCCCAGCCGAGGTTCGCCACGGACTGCCGTCGGCAATGCGCCGCGAGCTCGGCGGCGACTTCCGGGTGTTTCTCGACGACGGCCTCGAGATCCTCGCGCTTGGCGACGAGCAGAATCGAGGGGCGCGTCGCGATCACACTGGCGGCCCCGGGAAGCTGGGAGAGGAGCGCCATTTCACCGAAGAATGCGCCGCTTCCGAGGCGCGCGACGACGATGGGCTTTCCGTTGGCATCGGTGGCGCGCCGCGAGACTTCGAGCTCACCGCGAGCGACGATGTACGCGGCCGCCTCCTCCTCACCCTCGCGGATCACGGCGTGGCCCGTGGGGACGGTCAGGGTCTCGAAGGCCGCCAGCAGATCGTGGAGTGCCTCTTTGCCGAGGGCGCTGAAGAGGGGCAGCGGCGCGATTCTCGCTGGACCCTCGTCCTTGTCGTCGTGCTCCGTGCGTCGCACGGTCTCGACGATCTGCGCCGCCTTGGATGCCAGCGCGGGGCCCGTGAGAAAGGGGCTCAGCGGGCGGAACTCTGCGAGCTGCGGAGACAAGGACTCGGCCTCGTCTTGATGGAGCCGATCGGAACCCACGCAGAACGCGGAGGCGATCTGGTCGAGCGGGACCTCGACGTCGGCACCGCACGACCGCAGGTCGCCGAGGGCAGCCATCGCGAGCGGCAGATTGCCCTCGATGATCGCCTGATTGATCGCCAGATTCAGGCCCTCGACGGCCGCGCGCCGTCGGCCCATCTGGTCGAGAAGGCGCGCGGTGATGACCAGTGCACCGGGCGTCCAGGGGCCGCCCTCGAGCACGGCGGCGCCCCACCGGAGCGCGTTCTCCGTCTCGTCGGCCAGGAGAAGCGACAGGGCGTGATCGAGCGGCAAATCGGCGGACCCGGCCTCCTGGCGCTCCGCGGCAACGGGGCGGGTCGGGCGTTTACTGGCCATGGATTGCCTCCTCAACGAGTTCGAGCAAAGCGTCGGACCTCAGAACGCACCGGCGCAGGATTGGATCGTGATCTTCGGAAACTGAAACGGCCGGCACACCGGCCCGGAGTAGAGAAAAGTAGCCGACCCGGCGGTGAGGGCCGGGCACGCGGTGTCTGCTGAAGCGCTGCTGAGGCGCGGCAGAGCGCGAATGTTCGGCTCGATGGCGATGGGCGGCGTCGGAGTTACGGTGAACGCGCCCAGTGGTTGAATTCCGAACTGAACCGAGGCCGTTGCGGTGCCCGAGTTGTCCATCGGGAGAGTGAGCCCGCTTTGACTGTCGGCGACGTAGAACTGGTTGCCCGTCGAGTCCTTGTTCGGGCCCATGCCCTCGGGCAGCGACAGCATCGCGCCGTTGAGCGTCCACGAGATGGGGAGCGTGACGCCGCTCGGCGTTTGCGACTGAATGGCAATGACGAGATTGTCGGCATAGGGTGCCGAGCCGGCGACGACTCCAGGCCCGGGCGCGACCGTGACCGGAGTCACCCCGAGCACGACCACCCCGTGACCCGCGATGATCCCGGCCCCCGCGTCGCCCTGGGTCGGGTTCTGCAGCGTATAGAACGCCCCGTAGCTCAGCGCGGCCGTGTAGACGTAGGGCACGGCCGTCGTGTTGGTCAGCGTGATCGACTGGGCCGCCGGCCCCGCGCTTCCGCAATCCGTCGTCGGAAACGCCAGATTCCCTGAGACGGTAACCGGTAGACTTCCACCGATCGAGGATCCGGACAAGCTGATCGCCGGACGGTTCCAGGCGGCCGGGAGCGGTTCGCAGAAGACCTGGGCCGGCGTCACGATCAGCGTTCCGTGGTCGGTCCAGACCTGGTTCGTCGCAGGCGGCGAGAACTGCCCCATAATGTCGGTGACGGCGTTGGCAGCGATCGTCGTGGGGCTCCCCTGCAAGCCGAAGATGGTCGGGTTGGTGAGCCCCGAGAACGCGATCGAGGCGTCCGCGTTGCCCGTGTTCGTCACCGTGCTCGAAAAGGTGCCGATCCGCCCGTTGCCGAGCGTCCCGAAGTCCCATGTCGTGGCGAGCGGCGTGTCGGTGATCACGGCGCCACGAGCCTGCATGACCAGCGCGATCCGGTGTGGCGCGTCAAGCGCGGCGTCCGTCGAAACCGTCAACGTGTCGGTGAATGGTGTGGCATCGTTCGGATTCGTGACATTCGCTGGAATCGCCTTGGGCGTCACCGTGACGGTGAGGCTGGCGCCGATCGGAGCTGCCGCCGGAAGTGTCGCCGCGTCGCCCGAGACGACGTAAGGCGACATGGCGCCCAGCCCGAGCGACAGCCCCGTGACGTTGAAGAGCTGATTTCCGATGTTCGAGATGGTGAACGTGTGCGCGAGTCCAGTCGACCCGCAGTTCACCAGGCCCCCGGGGTCGTTCGCATCGGTGCCGAAGGCGAGGGTGGTCGCGGAGACGCTGACCTTGCCTTGCGTTCCCGTGCCCATGAGCTGGATCTCCGGAGGGAGCGGCGAACACAGCCTGTCGGTAGACGCGAGCGCGACCTTGGCTTGGTAGGGTATCGCGTCCCCGGGACGGAACGTCACGCTCTCCAAGCCGGAAACGCCACCGCCCGGGGCGAGGTTCCCGATCGTTGCCGGCGCAATTGAATAGGCGCTCGCACCGGAACCGTCCGGCGAGACGGAGAGGGTCGCCGCCGGCGAGCCCAGATTGGCGTCGTTCGTTACGATGAACGTTTGCGCGATCGTGGACGTACCGATCGGAAACTGCCCGAACGAAAGGTTGGAGCGTGACACGGAGAGCACATCACCGAGGGGCGTCTCGCCCAGAGTGACGGTGTGCGGATTGTCGAACGGTACGTCGGTCGTGATCGTGACGTGCGAGGCGTATGAAGACGGGCGAGGGTTCGGCGTCGGGGACGGTATGGCGGCCGCGGTGACCGTCACCGTCGAAGTCTTTCCCGGCATGAGCAGGCCCGGCGCGGGTGAAGCCGAGAGCGTGTATCGCTCGCTGCCCGCGCCCGTGACGGGGCTCATCGACCAGTTCAGGTTGGCCTGGCCGTCGTTTCGGACCGTGAAGGTGGCGGGAGCAGGGGGGGGCCCGCCGCAGAAGGCCGGGAACGTCAGAGACGTGGGGTTTATCGATGGGCCCGCGCCGACGCCGGCGCCCGAGAGCGGCAGTGACGACGGCAATGGCGCGCAAAGCGTGCCCGTGGCGTTCATCGAGAGCGAGCCCGCGTTGTTCGCGGCAGTTGGCGCGAAGATGACGGCGTCGGTCTGGGCGCCGGCCGCAGGGATCGAGAAGCTCGGATTCGAGACCGTGAAGGGCGCGGGCGCCGAGCCGGTGGTTCCAGCCGAGAGCGTTACGACCGCCGCACCCGTGCCGGTGTTCTTGACGCTGAAGTTTTGGGATGTGGCCTGAAGAAGGACCGATTGCCCGAAGCTGCCGAAATTTGGGTTAGCTGAAGTGTCGAAAACGAGAACGGCGCCGTGCGGTTCTTCCGTGAGGGCAATCGTCTGTGCCGATGTGTCCGCGTCGGTCTGCAGGGTCAAGGTCGCGGCAATCGGCGTCAGCGAAGAGACGTTCGGAACGGCGGGGGCGTTGACGTTGACGAGGAGCGTGCCGCCGCCGCCGGGGATCACCTGGCCGACTGCCGTGCTTGTGCTGAAGCCCGGTCCCGAGATCGACGCCTTCGTGACGTGTGCCGCGGCGGGTCCAGTATTCGTCAGAAGGAACTGCGCTGGCGCGGGCGCGCTCCCTCCGCAATCGGCAAACCCGAAATCAAGGGGGGCCGTCGGGTACCCCGTCACGTTGCCGAGCGCGCCCTGGCCGGTCAGCGAGATCGACGCCACGTTCGCGCCGCACGTCGGGCTAGTGATGGTGACGATTGCAATCTGAGACTTCAGCGCTGCGTCGGTCGGGGTGAAGCCAAAGCTCGCAGAGTAGGTGCGACCGACGTCGATCGGGCCCCCGCCCCCGTCAGCCGACCCCGTGAGGTAAAACGGATTCTGGGGAGCACCAATGTTGACTGTAGCCGGGGCGTTCCCGCGATTCGCGAGCGTTACCGCCAGCGCCGAGGCGGCTTGATTCACGCCGGTCGTAGGAAAACTGACCGCCGTTGCATCCTGGAAGACGATGGTCGCGCCGCTTGGCGTCACGGACAGGGGCAAGGTCACGTTCGACCGAGCCGGGTCGTTCGTGAACAGAGTGAGCGAGCCGGTCAGCGGAATGGCTGCGGCAGACGAGCCCGGAACGTCGGCCGTGATGATGAGCGTCCCGGTGGACCCCCCGTCGTCGAGCCCCGGCGGAATCGTCAGGCTCGTGGGCACCGCCGAGAAGACGCTTCCGGTGGTCACCACGCTCAGGGCCAGAACGCTCGTGCCCGTGTTCTGGACGTGGAGCGCGGCGGTTCCTTTTCCACTGCAGGGGACAAGTCCAACGTCGACCGATGCCGACGAGAACATCGCGACCGGGGCGCCCGTCGTGCTGTCGCTGACGCCGACCTCTGGGCGGTCGACGTCGGGGCCCCCCGCGTCTGCGTTTCGCGGCGGTGCGGTGGTAGCGTCCGACCCGCTATCCGGGCCGACGACGTTGGTCACGAACGTCGACGTCGTGTCGTCCCCGGAGCCGCATCCGGCGGCGGCCGTCGCAAGGACCGCGGATACGAGCAGTCCGGTCGCTTTCCGCGCTGCGGCTATCATGGTCGAGGAAGGTCGTCTTCAGCAAGCGTTTCCGCCAGGGACGCCGTGGGCGCCGAGCGCCCGGCACCATCGCCCATAGGTTCCGTCGAGGCAACGGCCGCAGGGGGGTTGTCTGACAAAGTCACACAGCCACCACGCCGTCGTAACGTTTCATCGCGGTATCCGCGGGGGCCGCCGTGAACAGCCCCGCTTCGCGAGACGGGGTTCACTGCGAGACGACGGCGCAACTGCCCGTGAGGCCGAGCGTCCCGACGTTGTCGAGGCACTCGACGAGCTGTGCGGTCGGGCTGGATTTCGATGGTGAAAGCGTATCGACCACAACGAAGGTCAATACGGCGCCAGCCGCCGCGGATACGCCGGACCCGAGGGCCAGGTTGTTCGGGGCACCCATGGCGCGCACCGCGATGAGGTCCGTGGCGACGAGCGGGGCGGCCGGCGCGTAGCCGTTCGGGTCGGCCACGACGCTGAAGTTGGATGCTGAACGGCTCGATGCGCCGTAAGGGATCCCGAGAAAGAAAGGCACCAGCTGGGCGCCGTCGGTCACACTCGAAACGATTCCGATATCGATGTTCTGAAGGCCGCCGGGTTTGGCGTTGATCGCTCGAACGGCCAGGCGGCCCTGCGGCACACTGGAGTCGAGCGGTGCGACGGCGTTGATGTTGCCGTCGGTCGCCGCGCCTCCGTCGCCTGGCGCGCCGCTGTCGGCCGCGCCTCCGCTGGGGGGCGGAGCGTAGACGTCGCGGATGTCGTCAAAGTAGGCCGCGATCGAGAGAGGCCTTTTCCCACCGTCCGAGTCCAGTGCACCGATGAGCGCAATCGTCGCTTGTTGACCGGCGTCGAACACGGGCAATGCGGTTGCGTCCGGGACGATCTTCGCAGAGCAATCGGGGGCCCCACCGGGCACGAGCCGGGCGTCGTACTGACCCGGGGCGACGAGAAAATAGGCACTGGCCTGGGGGAATGCCACGGCCGACGACCCCGCGTCGACGAGGCCCGCCTCGCTGATGGCGACCGCGAGGTCCGCAAGCACAGGCCGCCGAAACGCGTTCGTACCGTGCGGGGCGATACAAAAATCGACCATCGGAGCGCTCGCCGACCAGTTGGCCACGCGCAGAGCGGCCAGGGTACCTGGCGCGTCTGACGCGGCGTCGATGCCGGCTCCGCCATCGGGTGCAGCGCCCTCGGTCAGCGTCGCGTCGCCGATCCCCCCATCTTGAACGCTTGCGTCGGCGGAGAGAGGGGCGGCGGCTACCGACGCGTAATCGTCGCCGCTCCCTGTGCATGCCATGAGCCCGAGGCCAAGGCCCATTCCTAGAAACCCGCGAAGAAGTGAGATCGCTCGCATGCCCCAGCCGCGGGAGGGGCTCTACCATGAGCCTGCGGTGCAGCCGTGCGACGTATTGGTTACAGCTGCGTCCCTCCGCGCGGCATCGGGGCGGCCAATCAAGGACTGCGAGGTGCATCCTTCGCGCAGCGCACCCCTAGCATCGGGATCCGGTACTTGCCGGGATGGTGCACGCGGTTCGTCACGCGCAGGCCGTGAGGATCGTAGTTGTACGCGCCGCCGCGAATCGCGTGCTCGCACTCGGTGGGAATGGGGTTGGTGCCGGTGAAGCCTTGCTCGTAGTCACGCCGGAGCTCGTCCTGCGCGGCCATGATCTCGGCGCACGCGCCGGGGACACCTTCGGGCGCGCCTGACCGGCGGTAAGCGTACGGGTCGTACTCGTCCTCCATCCATTCCCACACGTTGCCCGCGAGGTCGTCGTGCCCGTAGGGGCCGCGACCGGAGGGATGAGTGCCGACGTCTTCGGTGCGTCCGGCCGAGAACACCGCGCGGTCGCGCGTCGGCGGGTCGTTGCCCCAGGCGTAGCGGCGGTCGTCGGTTCCGCGCGCGGCCTTCTCGAATTCGGCCTCACGCGGCAAGCGCCTGCCGCGCCAGGCGCAGTATCCGCGCGCGTCGTCCCAGGAGACTCCGCTCACCGGCTGGTTCGGGCCGTTGAAGTCGGGGTGTTCGGCGCGCACGCTCGCTGACTTGGGCCGGCACGCGCCCGCCGCGACGCACTCGTCCCACGCGCCATTCGTGACCTCGGTCTTGTCGAGCCAGAACGCGGCGAGCGTGACCGTGTGCGCCGGGTGCTCGTCGCCTTCGCCGCCGGTATCCGTCCCCATGGTGAAGGACCCGGCCGGGACGAGCAGCATGTGCGGGGGCAGGGGGGCAGGCACGGACGTGGACGTGGACGCGGACGGCGTGGTCGTGGACGCGGACGTGGACGCCGGCTCGGACGCGGTCGCAGACGCGGTCGCGACCACCGGCGCGCTCGTCGACGGAGCGGCCTCGCTCCGGGCACACGCGAGAAAGGCGAACGCAACCGAACCTGCGAGCCGGGCGACGCGCGTCTTCACGAACTCCAAGTAGCAGACGGTACCGCCGGCGCCCCGGAAACTGCCCGCGGTTCCGCGAGAGTCCGCGAGAGAGAGTGGCCGCAGAGGGCGCAGAGGGCCGAGAGGGGGGATGGCCCGCCGGGCGCTTCGCTCTCGCCGGGGAGCCGGGGTAGAACGCCCCCGTGATCCGCGTGTCCGGCCTGACGAAGCGCTACTGGAGCGCGACCGGCCGCGCTCAGGTCGCCGTCGACGACGTCTCGTTCGAGGTGGGGAAGGGCGAGGTCGTCGGTTTCCTCGGCCCGAACGGCGCCGGCAAGAGCACGACGCTCCGGATCCTCGCCGGGTTCCTCGGGCCGACCGCCGGGGCGGTCACCATCGACGGGCACGACGTGGTCACCGACTCGTTCGAGGCCCGGCGTAGCATCGGGTACATGCCCGAGGCAGTGCCCCTGCACCCGGAGATGCGCGTCGTCGAGTACCTGCGCTTCCGCGCCGAGCTCAAACGCGTGCCGCGGGCCGGCCGCCGCGTGCGCGTCGAAGAGGCCATGACGCGAGCGGCCTGCATCGACGTCGCGAACCAGCGCATCGGGCACCTCTCGAAGGGGTACCGGCAGCGCGTCGGGCTCGCGGACGCGATCGTCGCGCGTCCGCCCATCGTCATTCTCGACGAGCCCACCGCGGGCCTCGATCCGAACCAGATCCGGGACGTGCGCCAGCTCGTTCGCGACCTCGGGCGCGAGCACACGGTCGTTCTCTCGACGCACATCCTCGGCGAGGTCGAGGCCTGCGCGACGCGTGTCCTCCTGATGCACCACGGCAAGCTCGTGGCGCAGGGACCGACCGACGAGATTCGCGCCCTCCGCGGGGGGACGACCGCCGACCTCTCCGTGCGCGGCGACGCCGCGATCGCCGCGACGATCCTGCGCGCCGTGGAAGGGGTGGTCGAGGTCGCGCGCGTCGGCGCCGACGACGCGGCCAGCGACGTCGCCGGCCTCTTAGACGGGCAGGCGCATGGGTACGTGCAGCGTCTCCGTGTCGGGTTCGCCGCGGGGGCAACGGTCGAAGCGCGCGCCCTCGGCGTCGAGCGCTGCGTCGCTGCCCTGGTCGCCCGCGGGCTCGGCGTCCGCGAAGCGCACCCGTCGGGCGGCTCGCTCGAAGACGTGTTCGCCGCCCTCACCCGGGAAGCGCCGCCACCCGAGGGCGGCGCGTGACGTCGTTCTGGCCGATCTACAAGCGCGAGATGTTCGCGTTCTTCGTCACCCCGCTGGCCTGGGTGCTCATCGTCGTCTTCCTCTTCACGCAGGGGATGCACTTCTACCTCCTCGTGGACCAGTTCGCGCACAACGCCGCCGAGCTCGGCGGCGACGAGACGCCGCTCTCGGCGTTCTTCGGGAACACCGTGCTCCTCTACATGGTTCTCTTCGTGCTGGTGCCCCCGATGACGATGCGCCTCTTCGCCGAAGAGCGCCGGAGCGGAACGATCGAGAGCCTGATGACGGCTCCGGTCTCCAGCGCTGCTGTCGTGCTCGCGAAGTACGCGGCGGCGCTGACCACGTACGTGGCGATGTGGCTGCCGACGGTGCTCTACCTCGTCATCCTGAGGCGGGCGGACCCCGACGGTCAGCTCGACTGGCGCGCCGCCGCGAGCGCTTACCTCGGCGTGCTCCTCGTCGGCGCCGGTTACCTGGCCGTCGGCCTCTGCGCGAGCGCACTGACCCGATCGCAATTCCTCGCCATGCTCTTCACCGCGCTCGTGCTGCTGACGCTCTTCATCCTCGGCGTCGGGGAATTCGTGACGAGCGACGGAACGCTGCTTCACGACCTCTGCGCGCACGTCTCGGTCTGGGCGCACATGAACGACTTCGCGAGTGGCCTCGTCGACTCTCGTCACCTGGTCTTCTACGGGACGATGATCGCGCTGCCGCTCTTCGTCGCAACCCGGGCCGTCGACGCGTGGAGGTGGGGATGACGCGTCGCTCGGGCGACGGCGCGCGGGCGCTCCAGCTCGCGGGCCTCGCGGCCGCGATCGTCCTCGCGGGCGTCGTCAACGTGCTCGCGGCCCGGCACTTCACGCGCTGGGACTGGACGGCGCACAAGCGCTGGTCGATCAGCCCCGCCACGCTCGAGACGCTAAACGCGCTCGACCGCCCCGTCGAGGTGTGGACCGTCGCCGGCCGCGGCGACCCGCTCGAGACGGGCCTGAGGCCGCTGCTCGCCGCGTATGCCGCCGCCACGCCCCGGCTCGGCGTGCGCTGGATCGATCCCGATCGCGACGCCGTTCAACTCGTCGACCTGCAGCGTCGCTTCGGGCTCGAGGCGGGGCGCACCGAGGACGGCCGGGTCGCGACCGACGCGGTCGTGGTCGTGGCGAGCGGCGACAGGCACTGGTTTCTGACCCACGAAGACCTGCTCGCGCCGTCCGACGACGTGCACGTCAGGCCGCGCGAAGAGCGCGCGCTGACGCAGGCGATCCGCAGCGTCCTGGGCGGCGACAAGGCGAAGCTCTGCTTCACGGTCGGTCACGGCGAGCTCGCCCTCGAGTCGACCAAGGACGAGCGCGACTCGCTCGGCGACGTGCGGGATCTCCTCGAGAAGAACAACTACGAGCTGGCGAGCGTCGACCTCGCGGCGGGTGGGCACGAACCATCGGCCCCCCTCGCCCCGTCCACTCGTCTTGCGGCCTTGGCCGGCTGTTCGGTGGTCGTGCTCGCGGGTCCGCGCGAGCCGTTCACGACGGACGAGGCGGAGCGGCTGCGGGAGTGGCTCCTTCAAGGCGGGAGCCTCCTGGCCGCGGTCGGTCCGTCGGACGCCCTCGAGACGGGCGCTCTCGCGCCCGCCGGGCTCGACGAGGCCCTCGCACCGTTCGGGATCGCCCTGGGCAACGACGTCGTTCACGACATCGACGGCGACGTCGCCATTCCTGAGACGCACGGCGAGGGCTTCTTCGTCGCGGTGGCTCCGCACCCCGTCACGGCGAGCCTGGTCCCGGGCGGCGCCGACGCGCACCCGCCGCGGGTCGCGGCCTTCTTCGCGCAGTCGCTCCGGCACGTGTCGCCCCCCGGTGCCGTCGCCTCGGCCGACCTGCTCTCGACGTCGGCCGGCGCTTACGCGAAGGCGAACATTGCCGGCGCCGCGGCGTGGACGGGCGCGCCCCCGCGCGACCCGGTCGATCGCGGCGGCCCGTTCGTCATCGCCATGGCCGCGGAGCGCCCCCGCGTCGAGACCTCGGCGCCGCACGGGCCAAGGGTCGTCGTCGTCGGCAGCCGCTTTGCGCTCGCCGAAGACAACTGGCGTCAGCCGCGGCCGCTCCACGGCGCGGCCTTCTTCACCGACAGCGCGCTCTCGTGGCTCGCGGCCCGACCCGCCGTCGTCGACGTACCCGACCGCGCCGAAGTGGCGGTCGCGATGCGCCTCTCCGATGACGCCCGCGCCGAGGTTCGGCGCTACGTGCTCGTCTTGATGCCGATCGCCGCGGTCCTCCTCGGCGTCGCCGTCTGGGCGTGGCGGCGATCGTCGGAGAACGCGCCCTACGCGCGCCTCGCCGGAAGCGCGGTCGAGCCGGCCGAGCCGGCCGAGCCGCACGAGCCGCGTGGGCCGCACGAGCCGCAAGGTAAAGGGCGCGCTGCTTGAAGATCGCGAACACCGCGACCCCCGTCGCGCTCGTGGTCCTGGCGATCGGAACCGCTGGCTACGCGTACTTCGTCGATCGGGGCCGCGTCTCCGACGCGGACCGCGCCGCGCGGAGGACGGACGTCTTCCCGAGCTTTCGCGTCGACCAGGTGCGAAAGATCGAGCTGGTGCACGGGTCCGAGACGCTCGCGCTCGCGCGCGACGCCGCGGCGGGAGCCGACGGGCAGTCTGCGTGGACGATGGTCCAGCCGCGCCGCGACCCCGCGGATCCCTCGGCCGTCGACGCCCTCCTCCGCGAGCTCGAGATGGCGCCGCGCGTGCGCGACGTGAACGAGGCCGACGGCGTCGGCCTCGACGCGCCCCGCGTCCGGGGAAGCCTCACGGTGGGCCAGGTCACGTACCGGTTCGTGGTTGGTGCCGACGCGCTCACGCCCGAGGGCGCCGCGTACATGCGGCTCGACGGAGAGGGGACGTTCGTGGTCGAACGCACGCTGAAGGTGCAGCTCCTTCGCGGCGCGGACGCCTACCGCGAGCGCTCGCTCGTGCCCTACGGCGCGAACGACGTCGCGCGGCTCGAGCTGACCGCGCCCGGCGTCGCGCGGGTGACCCTCGAGCGGCGCGGAACGGCGTTCCGCGTCGACGGCCAGGGCGGACTGCGCGCCTCGCGCGCCGCGCTCGACCATCTCTTCGGAGCGCTCGCCGACGCGCGCGCCGAGAGCTTCGTCGACGACGCCGCCGCCGAGAGAGCCATGGCCTCCATCGTGCGCACCGTGGTCATCACGCCGCGCGACGCGTCGCGTCCGGGCACCACGCTCGTCGTCGGCGGCGCGTGTCCGAGCGAAGACCCCGAGCTCCGGGCCGACGTCGTGGTCGTGCGCACCGCGCCCTCGCGCGCGGCCGCGTGCGTCGCCGGAGGCGTCGCCGACGCGCTCGCGGCGACGGCGGCCTCGCTCGTCGACGACAGCCCGCTCATGGCGCACGCCGACGAGATCGAAGAAGTGCGCCTCGAGCCGGCCGCCGGATCCGGCGCGGGGCCGGTGGTCGATCTGGCCCGCCGTGCTGGCGGCTGGCACGAACGCGCCCCTGACGAGCGCGAGATCCCGCCCGGCGAGGCCGACTCGACGAACGCGCTGGTCGACGCGCTGGCGGGTGCTCGCGCGCTCGACGTGCGCCGCGCCGCGCCGGGCGAGCGCTTCACCGTGCGAGCGCGCGCCACGATCCTGAGAACCGGGGGCGGGGCGAGCGAGGTCGTCGAGGTCACGGCACCGGACGCGCTGGGCGTCGCGCTCGCGAGACGCATCGACGACGGCGCGATCCTGGCCCTCGCGCGAGGGGTCGCCCGCCGGTTCGAGCCGCACCCGATTGCGCTCTCGGCGGGTCCGGTGTGGCGATCCCCGGTCGACCCGGGCGCGGTCGTCGCGGTCGACGACGGGTGCAGCCACGGGCCGGCGCGGCTCGAGCTCGACGGAGGGGTCTGGAAGGCGCGCGGGGTCGCCGCCGACAACCTGTCGGCCGGCGATCTCGTCGAGGCGTTCGCGCGCGCCAAGGCCGACGCCTGGGTCGCCGAGAGCGATGACGGGACCTTCGGGTTCGGACGCGAAGGCTCGTGCGCCGTCACCCTCGTGCTGCCGTCGTCGGGCCGCGAGCCCGGGCGCCGCCTCGGGCTCGTCTTCGGCGCGCCGGGAGAGGGGGGAGTCTACGCGCGCGCGTCCGACGGCCCCGGCGTGTTCGTCGCAAGCGCCGTGCTCCGGGAGCTGGCGTCGCACCCTCCGGTCGATCGCGGCCCGTTTCGCCTCGATCTCGCGTCGTGGACGCGCGTCTCCATCGAGCGCGGCGCGGCGCGGATCGCTCTGTCGCGCGCGCGCGACGGAGGCGGCCCGCTCGAGCGGGCCGGCGGCGATGCCGGTGTACCGGAGAAGCTCGAGAGCGCGCTCGCGGGGTTGCGTGCCGAGTGCGCTCTGCACACCGGGCCGGCCACGTCCGACGAGGGGTTCGACCGCCCCACGCTCGAGATCGACGCCGTGGTCTCGGCCGGCGCAGGCGGCGATGACGGCGCGGCGGGCGCGCTCCACATCGAGATCGGCGCGCCCACGCGCGACGGCACGACCGAAGGCTACTTCGCGCGCGCTGCCGGCGTCGACGCGACGTTCCTCGTCTCGCGCGCCGCCGTGAACGCCGTTCTCGACGCCTGGTGAACCTGAGAGCGAGATTGGCCGCAGAGCCGCAGAGGGCGCAGTGGACAGAGGGGTTTGCGGGCGCTGGAGCGCGTTTGACGCAGATCGGATCCGCCGCGCAGGTCGCCGGCCTTCGACCCCAATCTCTGCTCGGCGCTCTCTGCGCCTCCGCGGCAAATCTCCCTCTCCTCCGAGATGAGCGGCATGGCTTCTCAGAGAGCGCCGAGCTCTCGAAGGACGGCGTCGTGGATCAACGCGATCGGCGGCGAGCCGTGGGCGAGGAGCGCGTCGTGAAAGTGCTGGAGCGAAAAGCGGTCGCCGAGGCGCGCCTGGGCCTCCTTGCGCAGCGCCAGGATCTGCAGCTTCCCGAGCGTGTAGGCGAAGTACCCAGGATCGAAGGTGCCGCGCACGGCCTGCTCGTGCGCGGTGGCCGCGTCTTGATGGCAATCGGTCACGAACCTGGGCTCGACCTGCTCGACGGTCATGCCCTTGACGTGAATCGCGATCGACGCCGCGAACCGGCAATTGCGGAGGAGCGCGCCGTCGAGCATCGCGAGCCGGTTCGCGGGATCGTCGCCGCCGAAGCCCTCGTCGATCATCATCTGCTCGGAGTAGTGCGCCCACCCCTCGACGAACGAGTAGCTCGTGAACGCCTTGGCCACGCGGCTGGGAGCCCGCTCGGCCCAGCGCCCCTGAACGAAGTGGCCGGGGTAGACCTCGTGGATCGTCGTCCCGAACAGATCCCCGAGCGAGCCCAGATACGCGGCGCGGTCCTTCGCGGACCACGCCCGGTCGGGGATCGTGAGCTGGTAGAACGCGCTCCGCGACGTATCGAAGGGTCCGCTCATCTCGATCGACGCCGAGTTCCAGCGCTCGTAGGGCGGCGTCTCGCGAACGACGGGCGTGTCGGTCGAGGCGAGCGTCACGATCGCGTGGTCCGCGAGGAACGCACGGGCCTCTTGCATCATTCGTCCCGCCGTCGCGAAGAGTCGTGCCTCCGCCACGGGCTTCGGCTTCACCTGCGCCGCGAGGTCTTCATAGGCCTTCTTGTTCGCCGCCAGATCGACCTCGTTCATTCGCCCGAAGCCGTCGAGCGCGTCGACCGGGACGGCGAGCCCCTCCTGCACGCGAAGCAGCTTGGCGTAGCGCGACGGCCCCAGCACGTGGCTCTGGTCGCCGCGCGCCGCCTCTTTCTTGAACCACACGGCGAGGTCGGTCGCGGCCTTCGCGAGGGCCTCGGTGGCCCGGGCGAAGCGCTGGCGCTGCGCGTCGTCGCCCACGGGGCCGAAGATCTTCGCGACGTCGCCGCGGAGGTAGGTCGCGAACCCCGCGAAGTTGCGCGCCGCCACTTCGGTCACCGGCTTCGACAGCGGCGGGGTCAGGTTCTCGCGGACATGCGCGATCTCGGCGAGGGCGGCCTCTTCGTGCGCGACGAGGCGGGCGGCGCGCTGGGCGATGGGCGCCGATTCGTGGTCCACGTACGAGCTCACGCCGAAGAGGCTCTCGTAGAACCCGGGCGACTTGCGGGGCGCGTCCAGGTCGACGAGCGTGAAGAGGTCCGACGCGACCCAGCTCGCGAGCTCCGCGCGGTCGAGGGTCTCGTCGCGGGACAGCGAGCCCACGTCGACGGCGGCGAGCTCGTCGGCCGCGGTGCGCAGCCGGGCGACGCGCGCGGCGACGTCCCTCGCCGAGACCGGCGCGACCTTGCCGTCGAACTCGTGAAGTCCGAGATCGCGCGCGGTCGAGGGCTCGTCGGCCAGAAGGGCGTCGAGCAGCTGGTCTCGAACCGAGGCGAACGGGGGGCCGGCATCGGGCGAGATCGCCGGCTTGCTCGCGATCGGCTCGCGTGGGAGCGAGCCGGGCGGCTGGGCCGTCGTGGCCACCGCCGCGACGGGCGGTGCGGTGGGGGGCGCGTGCCCGGAGCACCCCGCGCTCGCGAGGGCCACGATCGCGACGCGCGCGGGCACGGCGAGCGCGACGAAGCCGAGCCGGGTTCGCGAGGGGGGGCGGGGTCGCATCCACGCTACGGTATTCGTCATGATGCCGCCGCGCGCATGGTTTCTGGTCCATCCCGAAGGCCTCGTCGTTCGCAGCGACGGCGATCGGGTCGAGCTGCCCGACGACGACGACGCCGCTGCGCTCGGGGTCCTCGCGGAAGGCGGCCACGATCTCGGCGCGCTCGACGACGGTACGCCCGCGATCGCGGCCGCCCTCGGCAAGGGGCCCGTGGCCGCGCCGTTCAAGGTCGGCCCGCTTCGTGGTCTCTACGCGTCGCTCGGCGACGCGCGCTTCATGATGGCGGGCCGCGCGAGCCAGATCGTCGAGTGGGGCGACACCCACCGCTTCTGCGGGCGATGCGCGACGCCGATGCAGCGGATCCCCAACCAGCGCTGCATGCGCTGCCCCAAGTGCGACTTCCTGGGCTACCCGCGCATCGCGCCGGCGGTCATCGTCCTCGTGAGGCGAGGCGACGAGGCGCTCCTGGCCCGCGGCGCCCGCTTTCCCGGCGCGTTCTACAGCACGCTCGCCGGCTTCGTGGAGATCGGCGAGTCGCTCGAAGAGACGCTCGCGCGCGAAGTGCGCGAAGAGGTGGGGATCGAGGTCACGTCGACGCGCTACTTCGGCAGCCAGCCTTGGCCATTTCCGCACTCGCTCATGGTCGGCTACTTCGCCGAATGGGCCGGCGGCGACATCCGCCCCGACGGCAGCGAGATCCTCGACGCCCGCTGGTTTCGCGTCACCGAGCTCCCCGCGATCCCGCCGCGGGTGAGCATCGCGCGCCGCCTCATCGACGCGTGGATCGCCGACGTGGCTCAGTCGCCGTGAGAGACCGCGAGCAGGCGATGTCGGACCAGACGTCGACGGCGAGCTTCTTCATCGTCTCGCGAATGTAAATCGCCTGCGCCGTCGTCGCTACGGCTCGGTCGTTCGCGCCATCGACCGTCCGCAGCGAAGGCAGCGGCGGATCTCGATGCGCACGCCGAGCGGCCACTTGATCACGTGCGAGGCGATCGCCTCCCCCGCCAGCACCGCGACGAGGGGCAACGCGAGCCACGCGTGGGGCTCGAACGACGCGGCGCACCCGCCGCACCGGAGCGGCCGCTCGCCGCCGCCGGCGCCTCTGCGAGTCTCCCCGCCGGATCGCTGCCGTCGAGCCGGGGGCGCGCTTTCCGATTCCGCGAGGGCGTGAGCGAGAACGCAGGCGACTACGCAGGCCATGGGTCAGACCATGGCAGACGTTGCGGACAGGATCGGTCCGCGACGTGTGCCAGAGTCTACGAATGCTCCTCACGTCCGCGCGCCTCTTGCGGCTCCTCTCGATCCTCCAAGCGCGCGAGTTCTGGACGGGTGGCGAGCTCGCCCGCCGCCTCGAGGTCACGGAGCGAACATTGCGCCGCGATGTCGACCGCTTGCGGAGCCTCGGGTACCCGGTTCACTCCACGTCGGGGACTGCGGGCGGATACAAGCTCGGCGCGGGCGCGTCGCTCCCGCCCTTGCTGCTCGACGACGACGAGGCCGTCGCCGTCGCGGTCGGCTTGCAAACCGCGGCGGGCGGGTCCGTGGCGGAGATCGGCGAGGCCTCGGCGCGCGCCCTCGCGAAGCTCGAGCAGGTGTTGCCGAAGCGCATTCGCCGACGGCTGGCAGCGCTCCGGTCGTCGATCGTGCGACTGGCCGACTCGGGGCCGACCGTGAAGATGAGCGACGTCTCGTCGCTCGCGTCCGCCTGCTCCGAGCGGCACGAGCTTCGCTTCTCGTACCGCGACCACGCGGGCGCCTCGACCTCGCGCACTGTCGAGCCCCATCGCATCGTGCACACGCAAGGCCGCTGGTATCTCGTGGCGTGGGACGGCGACCGGAACGACTGGCGGACGTTCCGCATCGACCGGGTCGACTCCCCCGCGCCCACGGGCGCGCGCTTCTTGCCTCGCAGCTCGCCCGACGACGACGTCGGCGCGTACGTCACGCGGGGCGTGGCGTCGGTGGCCTACAGGATCCGCGCGCGCGTCACGCTGCACGCCCCGTTCGAGTCGCTCCGCGACCGCATCTCGCCGATGAGCGGCAAGCTCGAGCCCGTCGACGAGCGCTCGTGCCTGCTCCATATCGGCGCCTTCTCGCTCGAGGGATTGGCCGCGTGGATCATCTCGATCGGCGTCGACTTCGACGTCCGCGAGCCGCCGGAGCTGCGGGATCACGTGAAGCGCCTCACCGAGCGTCTCCTGCGCGCTCACGCCGACGGGCGCCTCTAAGTCTACGTCTTGCGCGCGGCGAGGTTTGCGCGGGCGAGGTGGGCCAGCGCGGCGGAGACGGTGATCGCGAGGGCGCAAAGCGAGTCGCGGCCGGGCACGTCGTAAACGACGAAGTCTCGCGCGATGACGTCGTAGAGGGCGAGGTGACGGACGTGGCGAACGGCGCGGCCGCCCCCCAGATCGAGCGTCGCAACGGCGATGAGCGGCTCCGAGGGCTCGAGCGGCGCACCGAAGCGCGCCATCACGGCCTCGAGCGCGCTCTCTCCGAGCGCGAGTGGTTCCTTGTCGTCGAGCACCAGCGCCAGCTCCCCGGAGTCGATCGCCAAGTGCACGAGCGACGCTTCGCCGGTCGCGGTGAGGGTCTCGTGGATTTTGAGCATCGATCGGGGGCGCCCGTCACGCCCCGGCGGGAGCGAGCCCCGTGGCGCTCGGCGCCAAGCCTTCCGCGGCGAGGTCGTCGACGATCGCGGGCGCCGCGCTCATGGAGCTGGCTCGCGACCCGTGACCACGAGCAAGCCGTCCGGGTCGAACGCCAGCGCGCCGTCCTTGAGGAGACGCCCCACCGCGCGCTTGAAGGCCTTCTTGCTGAGGCCGAAGATCGCTCGGATCTCTTCGGGCGTCGATTGGTTGCCGACCTCTTCGGCATCGCCGCGCGCGATAGCGGTCAGGATCCTCCGTGCGTCGTTCCCCAGCTCTTCGTGGGCCAGGCCGCGCAGCGAGAGCTCGATCTTTCCGTCGGGCAAGATGTTCGTGACGCGAAACCTCGCGGCCTGGCCGCGCGTCAGCTCGTGCGGCTCGCTCTCCGGCACGAGGCCGACGCAGGCGCGCTCGACGATGACGAAGAGGCCGATGTCGGGGTCGTTGCGCCAGGCCTCGCCCTCGACCCATTCGTCGAGCGAGAACTCGCCCTTCGCGGCGCTCAGCATCTCGCTCACGCGCATCGTCCCGGCGTGACGTCCGGTGTCGTCGATGTAGAGCCCGATCGGATGCCGCTCGCCCACTTTCAGGTCGCGCGTTTGCTCCTTCAGCGGCACGAGCAGCTCCTTCGGCAGCCCCCAGTCGACGAAGGCTCCGAACGGAACGAGATCGGTCACCGTCAGGAACGCGACTTCCCCGACCTCGAGCGTGGCGCGCTTGGGGGGCTTGGCGCGAGAGGCGGGGGGCGGCTTCGACGTCATTCGAAGCGACCGGCGATCGAGAGGCTCGCCCCGCCGGGCGTCGCGGCGCTGACCCCGGCGCACGCCATCCCGAAAACGACCCACGCGCCGATCCGGATCCCGATCATGCCGACAGGCTACATCTGCGAGCTCTCGCGGTGCACGGCGGGTTTCACCGGCTTCGGCGCGACCGGCGCGACCGGGCGGTGAGGTGCCGGCCGCGCGCGCGGCGCGACCCCGGGAGCCGCGGCGCTCGAACCGCGCGGCATCACCCCCGTGCTCGAACGTCTGAACTGGATCATCGAGGGTCGCGGCGGCGCTGCGCGTGTGCTCGGGCTGGCTCCGAGTACGCTGCGTTCGTCGCGCGCCGGCACGCTAGGACGCCAGATACGAGGCGATGGCTGCGAGGGTCGCGAGGCGCGCGCCCGCGCGGCCGGCGGCGCGTGGCGCCGGTGCGCTCACCCCGAGGCTCTCGCGGAACGAGTCCATCGTTCCGACGGCCCCGTTCGAGTACCCGCGCGCGGCTAGGCGCAAGTCGACGCGCGTCGCCGGCAAGGCGCCGCCCGCGGCCTCGAAGAGCGCCAGCGTGTGGGTTCCCCAGGCGCAGACGACGTCGCTCGGCCGGACGAAGCGCGCCCATCGTTCGTGCAGCGCGCCGACTGCCATTCCCCCGATGAGCGCGGAGGCCTCCATGCCGAGGTGCCACGGCGTCTTCGAGCACAACGAGTGCCGCGGCGCGACGATGGCCTCGAAAGCCTCGCCCGTCGCGGGTCGACACGCGACCCAGTGCACGAGCTCCTCGGGGCATGTTGCGCGCTCGGTCGCGCCGTAGGGCCACGCGTTCGCTTCGGCGTGGACGCACACGAGATCGCGAGGGCGGCCTCGAAGCGCCGGCGGAAGGCGCGCCCGCGGATCGACGGGCATACGAGCCTTCGGGTTCCGGACGCGCCGCCGGCTTCGACTCGACGTTGCGAACGCGATCTGGGCGTCGACCATGGCGCGGAAGGGCCGGAGCATCGGCAAGAAGCGGTCGCGATCGCCTTCGAGCACGCCGAGGACGTGGACGAGCGCCTCGAGGGTGGAGACGTAATCTTCGTGAGGCTCTCGCCGGATACGGTACTCGCTCGGGCTCGGTGGGCGGAACGCGTACCGCGGGAGCGCGGCGAGCTCGGGGTTCAGCCGGACCAGCTTCTTTGCCTGCGACCATGTGCCGTCGATGACCACGAGGGTGAGAGCGGAAAGCCCTACGGACCCCGATGGAAGGCGCTCGACGTCGACGGCGCCGGGCCCCGGGTAGAGGAGCACCGCGGGCCGCAACGGGTCTGCCAGCACCCGCCGATCAGGGAGGCGCAGGCCCACGTGAACCTCGGCCGCGGGCAGGCAGAGCGACGCGATCCGCGCCGTGTTGACCGGCATGTCGCGCTCCCGCGGATGCTGCAACACGACCACGCGGGTTCGCGTCGCGAACGTCGTGACGAAGCGGCAGTAGCAGACGCTCGCCGGCCTTCGACAGCCGGGGCAAACGTCTCTCTGCGGTGGTGCGGGTCGCAAGGGTGTGACGACCGCGCGCAGACTACTCGTACGTCGGCCGGCGCTTGTAGTGGTCGACCTTGTGGAACCCGAGCGCGAGCGCCGCGTTCACCAGGTCCGGGTTGAGGCTGCCGCTCTGGAGGACGTCGTGGACGTAGTCCGCGCCACGGCGATGGTCTTTCATCGCGCCGAGGGCCGCGGCCGCCGCGATCCGGGCCTCGAGGGGGGACGTACCGGGCGGCGGATCGAGAGACGCGGTCTTGCCCTTCGCGGCATCGATACCGCCGGTCGACGCCGTGGCGTACGCGCTGAGCCACGTCGCCAGGGGCCCGAGGACCAGGGGATAGCGGGCGAGGAGCGGCCCGATGTCGGGCGAGCGCCCGCGGGCGACGAGCGTGAAGGCGCGCTCGAAGAGGATGCGCGGAGTCACCGTCGCCGAGTTGAGCGCGGTTTGCGACAGGGCCTCCGCGGCGTCGAGCCGGCCCTCGTAGCGCGCCAGACGCGCGAGGCGAATGGCGAGCAGAGGCTGCGCCTCGGCTCCCTTCCCCCAGCTCGTCGCGATCTTGTCGGCCCCCGCGAGGTCCCCGGCGTCGAGCGCGACGTCCATGGCGATGAGGTTGCTCCAGGGCGCGTCGTCGTTGTCAGCGAGCGCCATGAGCTTCGTCGGATCGAGCCGCACGCGTCCTGCGAGGACGTCGGGCGCGAGCGCCAGCGACGCCACGAACGGCTGCTTGCGGGCGTCCGTGGCCAGTGCATCGAGGCCGCGCGCCGCTCCGTCGGGATCGAGTCGCTCGTAGGCCGACGCCGCTCTCACGACCGCGACGTCGGGCGACGTCGGATCGAGATCTTCGGTGGCCTTGAGGGCCTCGTCGAGGCGGCCCCCGAGCAGGGCCACCCGCGCGGCGAGCGCTCGGGCCGGCTCGTACGCCGCCGAGAGCTGCAGCGCCGCGAGGGCTGCCTTGCGCGCGAGGGCCTCGTCGCCGAACTGCAGGGAGATCGTTCCCAGCCAGACCGCGGCGCCAGGCGAATCGGCGACCGCGAGCCCGCGCTGCACGGCCGCCCGCGCGTCGTCGACGCCGCGCTTGTCGAGCGCGCCGAGGGCGGCGACCGCGTGGGGGACGAACTTGAGCCCCGACGGCAGCTCGTCGAGGCGGGCGCGAACCTGATCGACCTCCGTCGGTGTCGGGCTGTCTTCGCGCAGCGGATCGCGCCCCCACGCGAGCGCGACCAGCGCGATCGGCTCGGCGCGATCGGGAAGTTTGATGCGGAGCGCCTTCGCCAGTTTCATCCCATCTTGCGCGTCGCCCGCGATCGCCGTCACCCGCGCGAGCCCGACCTGCGCCGGGACCAGGTTCGGGTCGAGCTTCGCTGCGGACCGGTAGCGGTCGCGCGCCCGCGCATCGCCCGCTCGCTCGAGCGCGGCCCCCGCGACGAGCTGGTACCACGAGTCGGCCGCCGCGGGCCCATCCCAGTGTGGAAGCACCGCCGCCGCCCCCGCCGTGTCTCCCTGGAAGAGGAACGACGCGACGCGCGCGAACGCGTATTTCTCTTCGGGGACGCCGACCTCCTTCGCGCGTGTCATCGCGTCTTCGAAGGCGACGTCTTCGCCGGCCTTGATGAGACCGACCATGGCCCGGTCTTGCGTCCAGTCGAGGGCCGCGCGAGGGCTGCGCGACTCCAGCTGCAGGGCCTGCGCGAGCTCTTGCTCCACGTGGGGCAACGTGTCGGGTTTCGCCGCGTGGAGCTGCACCTCGACGGTCACGAGGAGGGCGTCGGACTGCAGGTGATCGCCGGCGCGTTTGTGTTGATAGAAGACGTACGTCCCGATGCTGGCCGCGACGAAGAGCACCATGCCGCCGATGAGCGCGCCGCTGCCCTTGCGCTTGGGCCCCCTGGCCGGCCTGTCCCACGCTGCCGGCCGCGCCGCACCGTCGACCTGGGGCTCGAAGATTCCCGCGAAGGTCAGGGCGTCGAGGACGTCGCGGGGGTGCGGAACGAGACCCTCGGTCGGGGGCGCCAGCGCCTTCGCGGCGATTCCGTTCGTAGGCGCCGGGAGCGGACGCGCGGCGCGCGCGCCAGCAGGCTTCGGGGTCGGCGCCGTGGGGAGGGGAGCGACCGCCGAGACCGAGATCTCGATCTCGCCCGATGCGGACGGCGACGGAGAGGAAACGGCGGCCCGGAGTGACGCGTTCGCGAAGAGGCCGTCGGCCGGAGGATCGAACGACTTGGGGTAGGTCTGCGCGCTCTTCGAGAACCGCCGCGGGTCGGTCGTCTCTTCGATCGGCAGGGCCAGCGACGCGGGGATTGGCTGCTTCTGCAGGTTCTGCGGGCGAGGCAGGTGGACGTCGGTCGTGTGTTCGCTCATCGAGTCGAGGAGCTCGCGCGCCGGCTGCGCCGTGTGCGCGACCTCGGCGGCTACGGCCCGGGCTCCCGCCTTCGCCTGCATGGGCTTGAAGACCCGCGCCCGTTCGAGCCAGACCCTCGCGTCGGGGCTGACGGCGCCGAGCTGGATGGCGCGTTTGAGCACCTTCTCGGCGCGGTCTGCATCACCACGCCTGAGGAGCGTCTCGCCTAGCCAGCGGTAGATGTCGCCGTCGTGCGGGGCCTGCTTGCCCGCCGAAACGAGGACGTTTTGTGCATCAGCGAAGCGGCTCGAGTCGAGGTACATCCGTGCAACCGACACGAGGACCACGACGTCGCTCGAGTGCCGCTGCGTCGCGAACTGGCCGACCTGCTCGACCAGGGAGCTCGAACTCCCCCGCAGCGCCTCGCAGAGCGCCACCGTCATCGTGGGGGTCGGGTTGTCCCTCCAGCGCGAAACGAGGTCGTCGATCGGGGCTTCCATGCGGGCAGCTAGGAGAGATCCCATTGTGCCGCCTAAGACCGCAAAGAGGCGAGACCAAAAGAGCTCCGAGCGCCGCGAGATGTCAGGTCTTTTGGTGCGCTTGTAGGGGATGAGCGCGCTCCGTCCCCCAAGACGCGCAGCTCAGGCTCAGAGGGTCGAACGGCCGCGAAGCCTTCGACGGCGCGACCGTGGGAGCGTCGAGGCGCCACGAACGCTTACGGAGTCACGAACGCTTACGGAGGCGTCCGCGCTTCGATGCCGAGCTCCTTCATGACGAGCTGAAGGTCTTGCCAGGCCTGCCGCTTGGCCTCGGTTTGCTGTGGGCTCGGACGCAGAAGGTACGACGGGTGGTAGGTCGGCATGACGAGGGTATGCCCCCGGTACAGCTTGAACTGCCCCCGGAGCTTCGTGATGCCGAGCTTCGTGTCGAGCAAGGCGGCCACGGCCGTGTTCCCCATGGCGACGATGACCCGAGGCTTCACGAGCGCGAGCTGCTCGTGAAGGTAGGGGATGCAGGTTGCCATCTCGTCGGGCTCGGGGCGGCGGTTTCCGGGGGGGCGGCACTTCAGGATGTTGCACACATAGACGTCGCGCTCCGGCGAGAGGCCCATCGCGGCGATCATCCGGTCGAGCAGCTGCCCGGCTCTTCCGACGAACGGCAGACCCTGGGCGTCCTCTTCTGCGCCCGGGGCCTCGCCGACGAAGCAGACGGCAGCGTCGGGGTTGCCGCGGGCGAACACGGTCTGCGTGCGCGTTGCCGAGAGGCCGCACTTGGTGCAGACGGACACTTCGGCGGCGAGCTCGGGAAGGCGGACGTACCGATCGGTCGCCGGCACGACCACAGTCGCAGTCGTCGTCGCCGTTGCCGTCGCCGGGAAGGTCGCTGTCGCTGTCGCCGTCGCAGTGACGGCAGTCGTGGGCGCGGGGACCGCTGTCGTCGCGGGCATGGCCGCAGCCTCGGGTGCGCGCTCCGTCGTGGCGGTCACGGGCACTCCCGGATCGCCCCGGCGGGGGAAGCCGATCGTCCCGGCGTCCTGTTGCCACTCGAGGTACGCCCGCAGCGATGCAGCCAGCTTCCCGAGCTCGGCGCGTGCGTCGTCGGTCATCGCGACCGCGTTCCTACGTCGTCTACCGGGAGAAGTGAACCCTCGTCGAGAAGGTGCACAGGCCTGGGCTCGGGTTCCCGTCGTGGTCGAGCGCCGGCGGGTAGTGCTGCGCGAGCGCGTACCGGCGCGCCTCGCGCCCGAAGCCGTTCCCGGGATCGGCCAGGACCCTGACCGCCGCGGGGGTTCCATCGGGCTTCACGTCGACCTGCAGCATGACGTACGCCTCGTCGATCTGCGCCGTGTCGGCCTCGGGCGGAAACGGCGCGTTCCACTCGGTTCCGCCGACGGAGCACTTTCTCGACCGATCGGGGCCGCTCGGGGCCGTCGCCTGAGGGGCGCCGGTTCCCCCGGGAACGCCCGCGGGACTCGTCACGATGTTGCGCACGGCGCGATTGCTCGTCCCGTTCGCGGACGTCGTACCGCCCGCGTACGAGTCGGCGTTGCCCTGCACGATGGTGTTGCCGGTCAGATCGACCGGCTCGTTCGGATCCGGCTCCTGCGTGAGGACCTTGGCCGCCTGCGCAGGCGCGGCCGCCGGGGGCGGCGCGTCGTGCGGCGCGGCCTTCACGGGTGGAGGCTCCGGCTGCGCCGTCTCTTCCGGGGCCGGCGGAGGGGGGGGCGGCGGCTCGTCCTTCATCACCTCGATCTCTTGCGGCGCGCTCGCCGCCTCTTGCGGACGCGCTTCGAGCGACGCGAGCAAGACCGTCACGGCTCGCGCAGTCACCATGAGACCGAGGAAGAGCGCGATGGCGCCGAGCGAATAGGCGAGCCACGCCGCAGGGCTGTCGGTCTGCGCGTCGAGGCCGAGCACCTTGCTCATCGGGTCGTCGTAAGCGGCGACCCCGGCGTCTCCCAGCGCGAAGCGAGGGACAGGGCGAGACAAGGCCGCATGGGAGGCCCCGTTGTTCGACGTCGGTCGGCGTTTGGCGTCCGGCATGAAGCTTCTCTCGCGACGCTCGTCCGGTTAGTGCGGGGGCGCGGAGACGGTGGGTGGCGTGGCCGCCGGGCCCGGAACGGGGGGCGCGACGGGCGCCGCGCCCGTCGGCATCACGCCGAACGCGATCTTGGAGACGTGGGCCTGCTTCAGCAGGTCGAGCACATGAATGACGCGCCCGTGGGTGACCGCCGCATCGGCCTTGATGACCGCCCGGAGATCCGGGTGCGCCGTCTGCGCGTTGCGAGCCAGACCGAGGATCGCGTCGTCGTTCGCGACCACGCTCGAGTCGACGACGACCCGCCCGTCGGCAGCGAGCACGATGCTGAAGACGGTCTGCACGTCGCTCGTGCCCGTGGCAGCTTTCGGAAGATCGAGAGGCACGGTCTGGTTGAGGACGATCTTCGTCGTGACCATGAAAATGATCAGCAGAACGAGCGTGATATCGACCAGCGGCGTGACGTTGATGCCCGTGATGCCGTCGTCGCCCGCATCCGAAGAGCCGCCGGCCATCAGTTGCGCTCCGTGTCTTCGGCCTTCGAGCGCGGCGCCGGCGTGGCGCGATCGATCCCGGCCTCGCCCGCAGCGCCTTCGGCGACCGGCACCGCCTTGAGGTGAGCGAGGAGCATGTGTCCGAGGGCCTCGGTGTTGGCGACCGTGCCCCGCACGACGCGCTGGAACGCGTTGAACGCCGCGACCGCCGGGATGGCGATCATGATCCCGACCGCGGTGGCGACGAGCGCCTCGGAGATCCGCGCCATGACCGCCTCGGGGGCGAGCTGCGTCGCCGCGGCCCCAGCGACGGCGGTCTTGCCTTTACTCAGCTCGTCGAACGCGGCGACGATGCCGATGACGGTGCCGAGGAGCCCGATGAACGGAGCGTTATTGCCCAGCGTACCGAGGAAGGCGAGGCGCTTTTCGAGCTTCACCCGCTGCAAGCAACTCGCGCCCTCCATGGCCTCCTCGGCGGCAAGGACGCCGCGGTCCGCCTCGACGAGCCCTGCGACGACGACCGCCGCCTCGGCGCTGCGCGACTCTTCGAGCCGGCGACGGGCGCCCTCCATGTCGCCGCCCCGAAGGAGGCGACCCAGATCGCGCATCAATGCGTCGATGTCGTCGCGGAGGGACCAGTAGAGCCACACGCGCTCGAGCATCACGGCCAGCGAGACGATGCTGAGGACCAGCATGAGGGCCAGGATCCAGCCTGTGCCCAGGCCGACCATGGCGCTCTTCACTCGTTCGATCAGGGAATTCACGTCGCTATGGCTCCCACGGTTTCCGTCAGGCATCCTCTTCGTCAGCAGGCGAAGACCCGTCTGCCGCGCGTACTTCGTCGAGGTCGACGGCGGCCGCAAGCACCGTCGTCGCGTAAGACCCCTTCGGTAGCACGAAGTAAACCCGCATGCAGGCCGAGCTCTTCCCGACGCCGGTGCCGTACGGGCCGTTCGGGTCGCTCTCGGTCGTCTCGATGAGCTCCCAGCGGAGGTCTTCGACCCACAAGCGCAAGGCGCGGCGGCTCCCTTCGCCGAGCGAGCGGGTCTTGGCGAGATCGAAGTCCGCGCCCAGGATGCTGTCCGCTACGCGCCGTTCGAGCGCCGCGGGCGCCCCTTCGGGCCAGCGCATTCGCGCCCCGATGATCGGGCCGGTGGGGGACACTTCGCCCGAGGCGGCCCGCGGGCCGTCAGTCTGAACGTCTGCACAGCCGAAGAGTCCACCGGACGTACGAAGTTTTAACAGATCGCCCTCGAGGGGCGTCACCCAGGTGCCGTCGCGGACCCGCTCGTCGAGGACGGCGTTGAACACGGCCGACTGGAGCGACGACCAGAGCAGTCGCGAGACCCGGGGATCGCGCGGACCGCGCTCTTCCCCCCGCAGCCAGGCGAGCGCGCGCGTCGCGTTATCGCCTCGCGAACCGAAGCGTTGCACGCCGAACGCGTTGGGGACGCCGCTCCGCGCGATGCCTTCGAGCGCGCGGGCGACCTCGGAGACCCGGTCGGCCTCGAGACCTCGGACGGTGATCGCGAAGCGGTTCCCCGCGAGGTGCCCCGCCCTCATCTTGTGAGGATGCGGGCAGGCCTCGTGGATCGTGATCCCGTCGAGCCCCACGAGAGCGAGCTCGCGGGCGCGAGCGGCCAGCTCGAGGGAGGTCGTTCCGCGCGGCGGCTGGAGCGAGAACGTCTGGGTGGTGAGGGCGCGCTTGTCCTTCATGCCGGCAAAGCCGGCAGCGCGGGGATCGCACGCGAGCGCACGGGCGATCGCGCGCACGGCGTCCATCGTGGTGCGGTCGCGCTTCGTGAAGCGGACGAAGACGTGGTCGCCGGCCCCGGCCGGCGCGTACGCGGGGAGCTCTTCGACGACGAAGTCGTCCGGGCTCTCCTTGATTCGGGCCGTCGGAAGCGGCGAACGGGAGGGCGAACGGAAGGGAGTGGGGAGCACCGATCAGCCCAGCTCGTGGGCCATCTCGTCGCGCGGGCTCCGGTAGAACTGCTGCGGCGAATAGAGGAGGAAGTCGCTGACGCGCGACGTGTAGAGGCACGCGTACTCCTCGACCTGCGCGCCGAAGCTCGACTGCTCGTTCTCTTCTTTGAGGAGGGACCCCCAGTAGGGGTGGAATCGCTGATCGACGCGGCGGTCGATGGCCTGGAGCTCGGCCTCCGCGTGGCGCAGGCGCGCCCTCACGCGGTCGATGGCGCGCTTCGTCCGGGCGCGCTCGGCCTCGGCCTCGCCGTTCGAGAGGCCGAACGGGAGGCCAAACGGGGGAGAGCGAGCGTCGTGCGCCGCGAGCTGCGCGTGCGGGTGCTCGATCCGGCGCGAGAGCTCCTTGAACCGCATCTGATAGAAGCGGAGCTCGTCTTCGAGGCGATCGCGCCCGTCTTCGAGCTGCTCCGCCCGGGCGATGTCCTCGCTGCACGACTCGTGGGCGACGACCTCCCCTTCGAGCTCCTGGATGATCATCGCCGTTCGCCAGGCGCTCTCTTTCTTGCTCCGCAAGATGTCGCCGTAAATGTGGTCGCCCACGTAGAGGATCTCGTCGCCCACGGCGCCGAGGGCTCGCTCGAGGTCGTGGAGGTTACCGCCTTCGTAGATCTTGCCCCGCTCGAGCGGGAACGCGGCCGGCTCGAGGCGATCGCCGTCGCGCTCGACGCGTTCCATGAGCGGGCGCCGCTCCTGGAAGAACGCCGGCTTGGTCGCCGCCACGATGACGACGTCGAAATAGTTGCGCCAGTGCGGGTACTCGCTCATCTCGCCGTCGAGCAGGTACTTCATCATCTGGTCGGTGTACGACCACCGCGAGTTCGTCAGGACGAAGAGCTTCTTGCCCGCGCTCCGCAGCTTGTGCAGCGTCGGCGCGAGATCGTGGTCCTTGTTGACGAAGCGCGGGAAGTCGCCCGCCACGGTCTCGAGGATCGTCCCGTCGCGGTGGGCCTCGTCGATGCCCTCGCGGATGTCGTTGAAGGTCTTCGCGTAGTCGATCGACATGCGCCGCTGCGTCATCGCCTCGACGAGCGCGGCGTAGAGGGTGGCCTCGCTCAGCGCGTAGAGCGTATCGATCCAGTGAAATCGCGGCGTCGCCGGGCGGATCTTCTTCGAGTGATAGAGCTGCCGCAGCTCGTCTTTTCCGAGCTCGCGAAGGCCGTGGTAGCCCTTCGTGACGAGCTTGTAGCGGTTCATCTTGAGCACGTGCCCGAGCCGCTTGTCGATGAGGAGGCCGCGCACGGCGAACTCGGTCGAGTACGGGATCGAGCGGATGAATTCCGGGTATCCGCGCGCGATCAGCTTCTCGATCGTGGCCCGGCTGGAGAGCTCGTCCATCTCCTTCTGGTTGTAGATCGCCAGCGTGTAGTCCATGTCGAACCCCACCCACGCGATCCCGTTCATGCGAAGGTCGCGGTTGCAGAAGACCCGGCGGTGGCGCGCAATCCCCGGCGCGCCGCTGAAAGAGCCTTGAGCGATGAACTCTTCGAGGGGGAGCGAAAGCTGGGTTGAATTCACTGGGAACGCCGGGCGGCGCGCGAGACCGGCTCGCACTGCCCACGGCCTCGTCTGCGTCTTCGTCTGCAGTTACTTTAGCCGCGTGACCAGCGCATGCGCAAACGGCGGAACGGATCGGGTCCTCGGCGTCCTCGTGGCGGGGGAGACCCTCCCGGCCATCGCTCGCCTCCGCGGCGACTTTGAGCGATTCATCCGCGGACGGACCGGCGACGGCTGGCGCGGGAGGTGGGCCGTGTACGACGTTCGCGGCAGCGCCCCCCTCCCGGGGCCCCGCGACGCCGACGCTTTCATCATGACCGGCTCGAGCTCGAGCGTGACCGAGCGAGCCCCCTGGATGCTTCGGGCCGAGGAGCTCCTCCGGCGGATCGTGCTGGCGCGCGTGCCGCTCTTCGGCATCTGCTTCGGCCACCAGATGATCGCGCAGGCCCTCGGCGGCGAGGTGACGAAGAACCCTCTCGGCCGCGAGATCGGCACGGTCCGGGTGACCCGCACCATGGACGATCCGTTGTTCGCGGGCTTGCCGCGCGCCTTCGACGTCCACGCGACGCACGTCGACGCCGTGACGCGGCCTCCCCCGGGCGCGCTCGTTCTCGCCAGGACCGCGCTCGACCCCGTCGCCGCGTTCGCGATCGGAGACCGCGTTCGCGCCGTTCAGTTTCATCCCGAGCTCGACGCCGAGATCATGCGCGGCTACCTGCTGGCGCGCGCGGGCATCTTGCGAGGCGAAGGGCTCGACCCCGACGCGATGCTCGCTCGCGTCCACGACGGCACTCGCGGCCACGACGTGCTCCGGAACTTCGCGCGGCTCGCCGGCGCCCGGCCCTCGTGAGCCGGCCCCGGCCCTCGTGAGCCGGCTGCGATCGCCGCGGCGAGCCCTCATTCGGGACGCCCGTAATGGCCACTCCGGAAGAACTTGGTCTTCGACGGACCGGCCGGGCGATCGACGACGATCGGCTCGGGCGCATAGTCGTGAGGCTCGACTTCGGGCGCGCGCATCGCCTGGGCCGACGGGCTCCAGTGGGGCGCACCGGGGGCGTTCTGGCAGCACCGGAAGCCGACGAAGTAATACGAGAAGCCCGGGTCGTGGCTGTAGGTCATGGGCCGGCACTGGCTGCGGACGTGCCCCCAGGCGCCCCCTTTGAGGCCCGCCCACAGCGACTTCTCTCGCGGCGCCACGTCGCTGATCACCCACTCGTCGACGTTCCCCGTCATGTCGGCCACCCCGTAGCCGCTCGCGCAGCTCTCGATCGAGCCGCTCGGGACGCTCTCGTCGAGCCGGGCGAGCTCGGGGAGCGCGACCTCGGGGTTCCTCGAGTAAAAGAGAAATTGCCCTTTCGGCGGCCACTTCTTCGGCTCGATGAAGAAGTTGTCGAAGTTGCACTTGGTGTGGTCGCGCTCCCAGCCATAAGGGAACGGCGTGTGCTCAGGGCCTTCGCACGCGGCCGTCCATTCGCTCGCGTAGCAGAGTCGCTTCCCCGCCGACTCGCACGTGGCCTCGGCCTGGTACCAGTCGAGCATCCACGTCGGGTGAGCGCCCTTGCGGTTCGGATGCTCGTAGCGATCGATGCAGAACGCGATCCGCCGCGGGCGCAGGCGGCAGTGCTGGTGGTGCGCGAAGGCGTGGCAGATGTCGAGGTTGTTGATGTCGTCGTGCTCCGCGTCGATGCACGTGCGGGCGACGTCGGGGCAATAGGTCGTGTCGACCGAGATCATGTCGTCGGGGCATATCCCGCCGCCGTCTCCGGCGTCCCGCGCCGCATCCACGTCCGTCTCCACGGCGAAGGGTGCGCCGTCGGCCGCTCGGTCCTCTTCGTCGACCGTCGCCGGCATGGCGTCGCGATCGGGAACCACCTCGATCGCGGAGACCGTCGCGTCCGGTGTGTCGGGTCCGTCCGTGGGCTCCTCGCCGCACGCGACGAGCGCAGCGAACCCCACGAGCGCGATGGCGCTCGGGGCGAGCGAGGGCGTTCGCGTTCGTCCGTGCAAGCCCAAACGCTCTCATGCGCGGGCGCGCAGCGGCAAGAGGGCGGCCCCTCATCGCGAAGCCGGCTTCGCGTGCGCGGCGAGGACGGCGCTCACGAGAGCCTCGCCACAAGCGTCGACGATCGCATCGGCGCCGGCGGCCTCGAGTTCGAGGCGAGCTCGCGCCGTCGCGGCGACGCCCACGACGCGCGCGCCGACGGCGCGGGCCGCGCTGACGTCGTGCTCCGTGTCCCCCACGACGACCAGGTCCACGCCGCCGCGCGTGTCCGCGATGCCGGGCGTCCCCGCCGCGCCCGCGACGCAGCGCTCGACCGCGACGCGAACGATCTCGGCGCGCGGCTCGGCGTCGCACCCGAACCCCCCCATCGCGAGGTCGAAGACCGACGAGAGCCCCGCCGACGCGAGCTTGAGCCGGGCGCCGCCGCGCGTGTTGCCCGTGGCCACGCCCACGACGACGCCACGGCCCCGAAGCGTCGCGACCGTGCCGGCCACGTCGCCGACGGGCCGGTAACGCCGCGTGCGCAGAACGGCAGCGAGGTGCACGAGGTACGCCTCGAGGACCCGCGCGATCGCGGCGTCCCGGCCGTCGCCTTCGCCGATGCGCGAGCGCTCGAGCATCGAGCGGACGAGGGCGCGGTCGGTTCCGCCGGCGAGGCGAAGACCGTCGGTCGCGTCTTCGACAGCGTGCAGTTCGCTCATGGCGAGGGCGAGGGCGCGGCGGCCGGGTCCTGGCGGGAGCCCCTCGAACGTGAGCGCCGTCCCGTCGAGATCGAAGAGGACGACGCGCGGCCGCACGGTCAGCTGTCCTCGTCTTCGTCCTGCTCGGCCCGCGGGTCTCGGGAAAGATCCGCGGTCACTTCGTCGACCGTTGCGGCGGGCATGTCGGGCTTGACCTTCTGCACGCTGGAATCGCGTGGCACGGGCCCCGAACGAGCCGGTCGAGAGGAGCCCTTGGGGGCGCTCTTGCCGGGCGGAGGCAGCGTCGGCGCCTCGGATCGGGCGCGGGCGTCTTTCGGTGCCGGACCGCTTCGGTGCGCCGACGGTCTCTTGGAGCGACGCGCGTCGGGGCGCGTGTCCGGTTCCGGTGGAAAGCGAGGTTTCCTGGTCATGGGAGGTAAACTCGGGCCGCTATTCCAAGGCCGGCGTCTGCCGCTCGGATTGCCGATGGTAGGCATCACGAGACCGAATGGCGAGATCCGATCGACGGGTTTCGTCTCCTGTTCGTCCCGGACCCAAAGCCCTTCAGCCTACCTCTTTCCGCTTCGACCTCGCCACCTTCGCCAGGCTGGCGAGGGCGGGGTCGAGATCGCGCACCTCCGGGGCGCCCGCCAGGAGCGGCGCCATCGGAGCGCTCGAGAGGGTATGCCAGTAGAGCACGTGTCTCGCCTGGCGAGCGCGCACCTGCCAGAGCGCCGAGGCGAACGCCTTCGCCGTGTAGGTGGGATCGAGGGTGAGGTTCGCGCAGTCGCGAGCCCACGCGGTGGCCTCGTTGCCTGCGTCTGTCGGATGCCCGTAGCCCGCGCCGAGGAAGCGCCCGTCGAACGAAAGTCGAGCGCGAACGGCGGCGAACGCCCCCTCGACCCCGGCGCGCCGCGCGCACGCGCGAGCCAGAAAGAGGGCGACGAGGCGAACGACCCATTCGGGGCTCGAAACGCAAACGCCGACGACGCGGGTCTTCAGGCCGGTCGCCGCGAACCCCGCCGCGAGCCCCGCGGCCGTGCCGCCCGAGCCCAGGGCGACCACGCAGACGTCGGGCTCGGGCAAGTCGCCCCGACGCACCTGCGCCGCCAGCTCGCGCGCGCCGTCGACGTAGCCCATCGAGCCCGACACGTTCGACCCGCCGACCGTCACCGGCCATGCCCCGGAGGCCACGCGCAGCGCGAACGCGATCGTCGCCGCGGACCACGAGCTCGCAGGAAAGGCGCGCAACCCGAGCCCGACGTCGGCGCGGAGGACGTCGAGGACGTGAGGCGTCGACGGCTGCGGAACGAGCACCGCCTCGACGTCCAATCCGGCACGCTTCCCGAAATACGTCGTGGCGAGAACATGGTGGCTGCCGGCCGCGCCGAGCGTCACGACGCGGGTCGCGCCCCGGGCTCGCGCATCGGCGATGAGGCGCTCGAGTTTCCGTACTTTGTTGCCACCGTAGACGGAGTGCGTCAGGTCGTCGCGCTTCACCCAAAAATCGCTCTCCGACGTCGATAGGGAGTCGACGCGTACGACCGGCGTGGGATACCTGCCTAGGACGAGAGGCAAGCTACGGCGACAGGACCATTGGGGGTTATCGGGCGGCGGCGCGAGGTGAGATGTTCTCACGGCGCGCGGGTCCGTAACGCGAAACAAACGTGAAACGTTAGGGTGGTAACCACCGCAAGGGCTCCGTCGGGCAACCAAGGGCCGGCGGACGCGCGCGCGACGCGTTTCCATCCGCTCGCGCGCGAGAGGAAGCATGAAGAAGATCGAAGCCATCATCAAGCCGTTCAAGCTCGACGAGGTCAAGGACGCCCTCGCCGAGGTGGGCGTGCAAGGAATGACCGTGACCGAAGTGAAGGGCTTCGGTCGCACCGGCGGCAAGAAGGAGGTCTACCGAGGCTCGGCCTACGTGGTCGACTTCGTGCCGAAGGTGAAGATAGAGGTCGTCGTCTCCGACGAGATTGTTCACGACGTGCTCGACGCCATCGAGAAGAGCGCCAAGACAGGACGCATTGGAGACGGGAAAATATTCATCATCCCGGTCGAAGAAGTGGTCCGCATCCGGACAGGCGAACGGGGTAAAGAGGCGATCTAGCCAAGCTTGCCTGGGCGGGCCGTCAACCCCGTCGAGCCGGCCGATGTGAACGGACGCTCAAGAAGAGGGAACGTCGGAGGAGCCATGACACCGAAGGAAGTTATCGAGCTGGCGAAGAAGCACGACGTCAAATTCGTCGACATGAAGTTCATCGATTTCCCTGGCGTGTGGCAGCACACGACCATCCCGGTCAATCGCCTCGACGAGAGTCTGTTCGAAGACGGGATCGCGTTCGACGGCTCGTCCATTCGTGGGTGGCAGCCGATCAACGCCTCCGACATGATCATGATCCCCGATGCGACCACGGCGCGCATCGACCCCTTCTATGTCATCCCGACGCTCAGCCTCACGAACTCCATCTTCGATCCCATCACGAAGCAGCCGTATTCGCGCGACCCGCGTCACATCGCCAAGAAGGCCGAGGCGTATCTCCGCCAGAGCGGCCTCGGCGACACCACGTACATGGGCCCCGAGGCCGAGTTCTTCGTGTTCGACGACGTGCGTTTCGATCACTCGCAGCCGAACGCGGGCTACTACTTCCTCGATAGCGTCGAGGGTGCGTGGAACAGCGGTCGCGAAGAGTTCCCGAACCTCGGTTACAAGACGCGCCACAAGGAGGGATACTTCCCCGTTCCGCCGACCGACACGCTGGCTGACTTCCGCCAGACCTTGATGACCACGCTGATGGAAACCGGCGTCGAAGTCGAAGTCGGACACCACGAAGTTGCGTCGGGCGGCCAGTGTGAGATTGGCCTCAAGTTCAAGAAGCTCGTCGAATCGGCCGACCAGCTCCTCTGGTTCAAGTACGTCGTCAAGAACACCGCTCGCAAGGCCGGCAAGTCGGCGACGTTCATGCCCAAGCCGCTCTTCGGCGACAACGGCAGCGGCATGCACGTGCACCAGTCGATCTGGAAAGAGGGCAAGCCCCTCTTCGCGGGCGACGGCTACGCAGGCCTGTCGGATCTGGCGCTCCATTACATCGGGGGCATCATCAAGCACGCGAAGTCGATCGCGGCGTTCACGAACCCGACCACCAACTCGTATCGCCGGCTCGTCCCGGGCTTCGAGGCGCCGGTCAACCTGGCCTACTCGAGCCGGAACCGATCGGCGAGCTGCCGAATCCCGATCACGGGACCGAACCCGAAGACCCGCCGCGTGGAGGTCCGTTTCCCGGACCCGAGCTGCAACCCGTACCTCGCGTTCAGCGCGATGCTGATGGCCGGTATCGACGGGATCCAGAACAAGATCAACCCGGGCGATCCGATGGACAAGGACATCTACGGTCTTTCTCCCGAGGAGCTCAAAGACATCCCGCACATGCCGGGCAGCCTTGAAGAGGCGCTCGACGCCGTCGAGAAGGACCACGAGTTCCTGGTCAAGGGCGACGTGTTCACGAAGGACGCGATCCACGAGTGGCTCGAGTTCAAACGCAACAAGGAACTCAATCCGATCCGGATGCGCCCCACGCCGCACGAGTTCTTTCTCTATTACGACATTTAGTGACGTTCGAGAGGAGCGGGCGGGCCTGTTATGGTCCAGGGGAGCGGGCGGCCCGCTCCCCTCGAGCTCCGCTCCCCAACCGGGAGTCGCTGAGAGGGCCTGGCTGGTGGGCTGGGTTCGCTCGGCGACCGGGCCCGTCGCGGTGGGCACGCACCGAGCCGAGGCGTTTTTACGCGCCTCGCCCCTTCAGGGCTCTGCATTCGTAGCGAGTCGGCCTTCAGGAACGCCATTTCGACCGCTCGCGCTGCGGTCGAGTTCCATCTGGAACGGTTCTGGCACACCCATCGGATGCTGCACGGGGACATTCCCCGCGCCCCCAGCGGAGGGAAGATCGAATGCCCAACTCCATCCGGATACGAGACGTGGTGCGCAAGACCACGTTCGAGCGCGCGCCGGACGAGCCGGTGTTGCTGGTGCCCTACGAGCTCTTTCAGCCGGCCGGTGCCGTACACAAGCGCGGCGAACTCGTTGACTGGGAGCAGGGTGGAGCGAACAAGAGCGGTCGCGCGGTCTCGAGCGTGCTCAAGGCCACGCAGCCGGGCGAGCGCGTCTTGATGCGCATCGACACCAGCGCCCCCGCCGACGAGTGGTGGCTCTGCGAGATCATGTCCGTCGACGGCGTCGCCGGCACCAAGGAATCGTAGGCCGCCGCAAAGACGCGGCGTGCCTGAAAGAGAAAGGACGTTCCCATGAATGGTGTAGATAGCTTGCTCGGCTGGGTCGCGATCGGCGTCGCAGCGAGCCTCGCCGGAATGATCTTGCCATTTCTCCGCGGCGGCGCGGGCGTCGTCGTGAAGATGCTGCTCGGCCCGCTCGGAGCCGTCGCCGGGGGCGTCATCAGCCACGCGATCGCGCCGGACGAGTCGCGCACCGAACAGCTCA
Source organism: uncultured Myxococcales bacterium (assembly GCA_937902985.1). Classification (GTDB taxonomy): domain Bacteria; phylum Myxococcota_A; class Polyangia; order Polyangiales; family Polyangiaceae; genus Palsa-1150. The sequence goes on along the minus strand of CALFNG010000255.1, from coordinate 8,300 downwards.
TCTTCGCTGCCGCGGGCGCGCTCGTCGTGCTCGCGCTCTCGCAGCTCGCCTGGGGCCGTTATGCGCGGTCCAAGTCGCTGCCGGCGTGAGCGGGGCTCGCGCTCAGGTGGTCTTGGCGAGGAACGACTTGCAGTTGCCGTTCGGGCTGATGGGGCCCTTCAGGATCTTGCAGGCCCCGCACGTGTCGGGAGCGGCGGGCAAGAACTGCTGACAGCCCGAGCACACCTTGCCGGGCTCGAGCGAGCGATCGACGTACGCCAGCTGCGTGCGGACCTGCGCGTCGGCTGCGGTCAGGCTCGTCGTGTCGGAGCAGGACGGGCCCTTCGGCTCGGACTTGCCGCAGGCGGCTGTGCCCACGACGGCGAGGACGCCCAATGCAGCGCTCTTCTGAAGCACGTCACGACGCGACAATCTTTCGTTCATGAAAGGCCTCCGTGGACGCACTCTATAGGGAGCAACCGGCGAGAAAGTCCAGCCGCGCCTCGTGTCTTCGACGCCCGTCGCAAAGGCCGGTTCTTCAGCGCTCGCCGTCGCCCGCGGGGATCATTGCGGAGACGAGGCCGACGACGGCCTCGAGCTGATCGCGCGTCGCGTGGAGGCGCATCTTGACCGTCGCACCCTCGACGGTCACGACGACGCTGTCGAGCAACCCGTGGGTGAGCATCCGCACGATGGCGAAGTTTTGCTGCGCGATGGTGTCTCGCAGGTTCGCGCCGGCGCGCGCGGCGTCGTCGGGGTTCGCGCAGTCGCCCTCGGCGTTCGCGTCGGCGTCTCCGCCGGGGAGCGCGAAAACCTGCGCGCGCATTCGACGGATCGCCTGCGGCACCACGCGGACGAGGGTGTGGGGATCCGGTACGTCGGCGTGCACGGCTTCGAGGTGCGCGGTGGGCGGGTCGTGGAGTCTGGCGCGCGCGAGGACGTGCGACGTCGCGAGGCCTCGTGATACGGGGACAGCCGCGACCGTCCGGGGCTGCGCGCGGAAGACGACCCGGAGCACACCGTCGAGGCGGGCCGCTGCGGCGTTGACCCCCGGTTCGACGTGACTCGCCGCGGGTTCCGCCGAGCGCGCCTGGAGCGCCACGAGGCGCCCGTCGAGCGCGGCGTCCGGCGTGCCGGCGGCCGTTCGCGCCACCAGTCGCCCTTGGCTCGCATCCGCCGGCCCGACCAGGTCGATCCAGTCGAGGTCGACGATCGGGTCGCGCGCCACCGCGTGGAGCGTCTCCCTCCAGCCCGGCCACGTACCGAGTATGGGCCCGATGCGCGCGCCCACAGGATGACCGCGAAGCACATTGGTCCGTACCAGGATTTCTCCCTCGTCGGGCAGCAGCGCGAGCGCCGGGCCCGGGTCGAGGTCCACGATCGGTTCGAGCGGTGCCGAGGGTCCATTCGGGGCCGCTCCGCCAGCCGATGGCCCGTGCGGCGGCGAGACGGCGTCGCGCGCCGGGGCACACGCGAGCACCGCCACTGAGCACGCGGCGGCCCAGGCGAAGAGCCCGTGCGTTCGGGTCGCCGAGGGCGTCAGCTCGCGAGGACCCACAGGGCGACGACTCCGATCACGATTCGGTACCAGCCGAACGGCTCCAGCCCGCGTGCCCGAAGGTAACGGAGAAAGCTCGCGATGACGGCCCAGGCCACGAGGAACGATACGACGAGCCCCACGGCCAGGTTCAGGCCGCCGCCGTTGGCGAACAGCACGTGCCGCGCCTTGTAGCCCTCGAAGATCGTGGCCGCGCCGAGTGTCGGAAGCGCGAGGAGGAACGAGAACTCCGCGGCCGTTGCCGTCGACAGGCCCGAGAGCTGGCCTGCGACGATCGTGCACATCGAGCGCGACGACCCCGGCCAGAGCGAGAAGCACTGCCCGAGCCCGATCGCGAGCGCGCGTCGCGGCGTCACGCGCTCGAGGCCGTCTTCGCCCACCGTGCCGCGACGCGCCCGGAGGCGCTCGACGACGATCATCAACACCCCTCCGACGATGAGCGCCGCGGCGATCGGGAGAGGCTTGAACAGGTGGGCCTTGATGGCCTTCCGGAAGAGGAGCCCCACCAACGCGGCCGGCGCGAACGCGATCGCGAGCGCCAATAGCAGGCGGATGGCCGCCGGGTCTCGGCGGAAGAGGCCCGCCGTGCGCTCGGCCAGGAGCGCGCGGTAGTGAACGACGACCGCGAGGATCGCGCCGAGCTGGATCACGATCTCGAACGACGAGGTCGCTGCGTCGTCGGGCAAGCCGAGCATGTGGCCCGCGAGCTCGAGGTGCCCCGTAGAGGACACGGGAAGGTACTCGGTCAACCCCTCGACGACCCCGAGGAGCACAGCGATGAACACGGGCATGGCGAACCCGAGGCCGTACCACACCTCGCGTTACGTTTTGCCGCATTCTGGCGGTCATGGCGCGCAGAACCGCGGTTGTCTAGTAGTGTCTGGTCCGTGGCCGAGGAGACGTCATCGATGCTGCCCCCGACGATGCTGCCCCTGCCGACGCGCCTCTGGTTCGCGTGGGTCTGCTTCTTCCGCGTGCTCTTCGACGGCTCGTTCGCGTCGCGCGCCTGGGCGGCGGGCAACGCGCCGGCGCTCCCGGCAGCGGACGCCGAAGCGCTGCTGCCGCCTCCTTCGCCTCCGCCGGCGTCGACTGTCGCGCCGACGGTCGCGTCCCCGCCCGTTCGCGCCCTGCAGCTCCTCTCGCTCCTTCAGCGCGAAGGCCGCCTCGTCGACTTTCTCCAGCAAGACATCACGACCTTTCCCGACGCCGACGTGGGCGCGGCGGCGCGGGTAGTGCACGACGGATGCCGCAAAGCGCTGCGCGCTCACGCCACGATCGAGCCGGTTCGCACCGAAGACGAGGGCGCGCGCGTGATCTTGAACGAGGGCTTCGCGCCCGATGAAGTGAAGCTGACCGGCAGGGTGGGCGGGCAGCCACCGTACGCGGGCGTGCTGCGCCATCGCGGCTGGCGCGCGACGCGCCTCGACCTGCCGCAAATCATGGCCGGGTACGACGCGCGCGTCCTCGCGCCCGCTGAGGTCGAGCTCCCGTGACGCGCTTCGCGGTGGGGATCGACCTCGGCACGACGCACACGACCCTGGCGGTCGCGCCGTTCGATGGCGACACGCCCCGACCGCAGGTGCTCTCCATTCCGCAGCGCGTCTCGCAGGGGCAAATCGAGGCGCAACCGCTCCTGCCGTCTTTTCTTTACTTCGCGCACGCGAGCGAGGGGCCTCAGGCCCTTCCCTGGGACGCCGAGCGCACGTTCGTGGTCGGCGAGTACGCGCGGGCTCGCGGCGTCGACGCGCCCGCGCGCGTCATCTCGAGCGCCAAGAGCTGGCTTTCGCACCCGACCGTCGACCGGCGCGCCGGCATCCTGCCGCTCGGCGCCCCCGAAGACGTCGAGAAGATCTCGCCGGTCGAGACCTCGTGGCGCTACCTCGAGCATCTGGTCGAGGCCTTCGACGCGCGCTTCGGCGGAGGCGACGCCTCGCTGGCGCAACAAGACGTCATCCTCACCGTGCCCGCGTCGTTCGACGCGTCCGCACGCGAGCTCACCGTCGAGGCGGCTCTGGCCGCCGGGATCGAGAAGATCACGTTGCTCGAAGAGCCGCAGGCCGCTCTCTACGCGTGGACGCTCGGCATGGGCGACGCCTGGCGGGGGCAGATTTCTCCGGGCGACGTCGTGCTCGTCGTCGACGTGGGCGGCGGCACCACGGACTTCTCGGTGATCGCCGCGGTCGACAAGGACGGGGCGCTCGATCTCGTCCGTGTGGCCGTGGGCGACCACATCCTGCTCGGCGGCGACAACATGGATCTCGCCCTCGCGCACCTCGCGCGCCAGAAGCTCGAGGTCGAAGGCAAGGTCGTCGATCGCTGGCAACAGGTGAGCCTCGTACACGCGTGCCGCGTCGCGAAGGAGCGCCTGCTCTCCGACGTGTCCCTCCCGTCGGCGCCGATCGCGATCGCGTCGCGAGGCTCCGCCCTCCTCGGCGCCACGCTACGCACGGAGCTCACGCGCGAGGAGGTCACCCGGAACATCGTCGACGGGTTCTTTCCGAGCGTGTCCGCCGACGCGCGTCCGACGACCCGGGCGAGAGCGGGGCTGACCCAGCTCGGCCTGCCCTACGCGTCCGACCCCGCGGTGACGCGCCACCTCGCGGCGTTCCTCGCCCGCCAATCGGGAGCTCTCTCGAGGCTCGAGGGCTTCGTCGGCCGTTCGACCGAAGAGCGCGCGCCCAGGCTCCTCGCGCCCACGGCCGTCCTGTTCAACGGCGGGGTGATGAAGGCCGACCCGCTGCGGCAGCGCCTCGTCGAGACGCTCGACGCGTGGCTCGCAGGCGACGGCGCGCCCCCGGTGCGCGTGCTCGAGGGGGCCGATCTCGACCTCGCCGTGGCCCGCGGCGCGTGCGCCTATGCGCTCGTGCGGCGGGGCAAGGGCCTGCGCATCCGCGGCGGCACGGCGCGCGCGTACTACGTGGGGATCGAAGGCGCCGTACCCGCCGTGCCCGGGCTCGAGCCGCCGATCACGGCCCTCTGCGTCGCGCCGTTCGGCATGGAAGAGGGAACCGAAGCCGCTCTGCCGCCCCACGAACTCGGCGTCATCGTGGGCGAGCCGGTCCGCTTTCGCTTCTTCGGCTCGAGCGTTCGCCGTGACGACAAAGCCGGTGACGCGCTCGAAGAGTGGCAGGCCGACGAGCTCGATGAGCAGCCGCCGATCGAGGTCACTTTGCCGGCCGTGGGCCGTCGCGAAGGCGATGTCGTGCCCGTCCGTCTCCGCTCGCGGGTCACCGAGGTGGGCACGCTGCTCATCGAGGCCGAGCCCCTCAGGCCTCTCCACGCCGACGAGCGCTGGCGCGTCGAGCTCAGCGTTCGGGCAACGTAAGCCACGCTCGAGAGGGAGATGGACCGCAGAGGCGCAGAGGGCGCAGAGCAGAGAGGTGCGCTAACTCGCCTTGCGGGGCGTGACGATGCTCGAAGTCTTCGGCTCGGGCACCGGCGCCCCGCGAAGCTTGCGGAACTCGAGCTCCAGCGCCTGCAGCTCGGAGTCGGTGAGATGTTGCAGGTCGATGAGGGCGTTTCGGGCGTGACGGTTCGCTCGAATCAGCTCGTCGAGCTTGAGGTGCAGCGCCTTGGCGTCACGGTTCTGCGTGTTCTGGATGAGAAAGACCATCAAGAATGTCACGATCGTGGTGCCCGTGTTGATGGCGAGCTGCCACGTATCCGAGAAGTGAAAGAGCGGGCCGCTCACCATCCAGAAGAAGACGATGCCCAGCGCAGCGAGAAATGCGGCGGGTGCGCCGAGAATCGAAGATACGCGAGAAGCAAACGCATGAAAGCGATCGGCCCAAGGCACGGTCGAGCTCCTTGCGAGGAACGGGCCAGGGCGTGCTAAGCGGAGACGTTCCCATGCTCGCGCCCGCGCGCCTTGCCGTCGGCATCGACCTCGGGACGACGAACACCGTCGTCGCGTGGGCGCCGCTCGACAGCGCGGGGGAAGCGGCCGTCTTCGACGTTCCCCAGCTCGTCGGGGCGGGCGCGGTGCAGGCGCGGCCGCTCTTCCCGTCGCTGCTCTACGCGCCGGTCGAGGGCGAGCGCCACGACGATCCGTTCGGTGACGCGCCGTGGGCTCTCGGCGAGATCGCCCGTCGTCGCGGCGCCGACGTGCCCGGTCGACTCGTCGCGTCGAGCAAGAGCTGGCTCGGGCACGCGGGCGTCGATCGCACCGCCGCGATCTTGCCTTGGGGAGCCCCGGACGGCGTGCCGAGGGTGTCCCCGGTCGAAGCTGCGGAGCGCCTCCTCGTCCACGTTCGCAGCACCTGGGACGTCGAGCATCCGGGCGAGCCGCTCGCGGAACAGGAGGTCGTTCTCGCGGTGCCCGCGTCCTTCGACGAGGTGGCGCGCGAGCTCACCGTCGAGGCCGCGCGTCGAGCGGGGCTCTCGCCGAAGCTCGTCGAGGAGCCGCAGGCCGCGTTCTACGACTGGATGGTACGCTCCGGCGAGGGCGGCCTCGAGCGGCTCGTCGGGCGAGCCTCCGAGGCGCTCGTCCTCGTCGTCGATGTGGGCGGGGGAACGACGGACCTTTCTCTGGTCCGCGTCGTCCGCGCCCCGAGCGACGCGACCGGATCGGGGGTGACGCGCGTCACGCGCGTCGCCGTGGGACCTCACCTGCTCCTCGGCGGCGACAACATGGACCTCGCGCTCGCGCACCTCGTCGAGCCCCGGCTCGCGAGCGCGGGCGAGAGACTCGATCCGGCGACGTTCGCGCAGCTCGTCGCCTCGTGCCGGGGAGCGAAGGAGCTCTTGCTCGGCGAGGCGCCGGCCGACCATGCCTCCGTCGCCATCGCGGGGCGCGGCGCAGGGCTCGTGGGCTCCGTCCGGACGGCGCGCCTCGAGCGCGACGAGGTCGAGCGCATCGTGCTCGAAGGCTTCCTGCCCATCGTGGAGTTCGACGCCGGACCGCAGCGCGCGCGGAGCGGACTCGTCGCGTTCGGGCTCCCTTACGAGCGCGACGTCGCCATCACGCGGCACGTGGCGGCGTTCGTCCGCCGTCATGCTCAGCACCTTCCCGCAGGCGGCGCGCCGAGCGCGATCCTGTTGAACGGCGGCGTCTTCCGCGCCAGCGGCATCGCGCGTCGCCTCGTCTCCGCCATTCACGCCTGGCGAGGCGAAGGCGCGAGCGAAGTCACCCGCCTGCCCGATGCGGATCCGGATCTCGCGGTGGCTCGCGGCGCCGTCGGCTACGCGCGGGCGCGCCGCGGTCACGGCATACGCATCGGCGGCGGCTCGGCGCGCGGCTACTTCGTCGGCATCGCCGGCGACGGTGGGGGCGATCGCGGCGGCGATCGCGAAGGACGCGTCCGCCCCAAGGCCGTTTGCGTCGTCCCTCGCGGCGCCGAAGAAGGAGCGACCCACGTGGCGCGGGGCCGCACCTTCGCGCTCGTGGTCGGACGGCCCGTGCGCTTCGATCTCTTCGCGAGCGACGACGCGGTCGCGGTCGCGGGCGACGTGGTCGACGTCGACGACGAGTCGTTCGTGCGCCTGCCGCCGGTCGTCTCGTCGCGGCTCTCGGGTGCTCCGTCGTTCGCGCCCGGGCCGCGCGATGGCGCCGAGTCGGCCGAGGTGCGGGTGGCGATCGAGGGAGAGCTCACCCCCGTCGGTACCGTGGACCTCGCGTGCGTCGAGGCCGTGTCGCAGGCGCCCCGGCGCTTCCGCCTCGCGTTCCAGCTCAGGGCCGGCTCGGCGACGAGCCGGCCGCCTCCGGGCTCGTCGAGGCCGCCGCGCCGGGTCGACGCGGCTCTCGAGCTCATCGAGCGCGCATTCGGCAGGCCGCGCGCCGACGCGACAGGGCGAGAAGCGAAGGACCTCGTGCGCGAGCTCGAACGGGCGCTCGGTGAGCGCGCGCAGTGGACCGTCGAGACCAGCCGCGCGCTCTTCGACGCCCTCGCGCCGGGGGCGCGGGCTCGCCGTCGATCCGCCGATCACGAGCGGGTCTTCTGGCTCCTCGCGGGCTGGTGCGTCCGGCCCGGCTTCGGGGACGCGCTGGATCCGGAGCGCGTCGTCCGGCTCGCGCCGCTCTTCGACGAGAGGCTCTCGTTTCCGGCGGAGGCGCGCGGCTGGCAATCGTTCTTCATCGCCTGGCGCCGGGTCGCGGCCGGCCTCGATGAGGCCATGCAGACGCAGCTCCGCGATCTCGTCGACCCGGCGCTCGCCCCGGCGACCGCGGGGCTCAAGAAGCCGAAGAAGCCGATCCTCGCGCTCGACGACGCGCTCGACCTGGCGTCTTCGCTCGAGCGGCTCGCGCCCCGCCGGCGCTCGGAGCTCGGCGGATGGGTGCTCGAGCGTACGTGGACGGACCGCGACCCGCGGCTCTGGGCCGCCATCGGGCGCCTCGGCGCGCGCGTCCCCGCCTACGCGAGCGTGCATCACGTCGTCACGCCCGGGGTCGCCGAGCGGTGGGTCGATCACTTGCTCCGCGAGAAGTGGGACGCCGTGCCCACGGCTCGCGCTGCCGCCGTCGCGCTGGTCCGGAAGACGGGGGATCGCGCGCGCGACGTGAACGACGGCGTGGCCAGGGAAGTCGAGAAGCGGCTCGTCGCCGCGGGCGCGAAGCCCGAGCAGGTGCGCGCCGTGCGCGAAGTCGTCGCCGTCGACGAGATCGACCGCGCGGCGTTCTTCGGCGACGCGTTGCCGATCGGTCTCCGGCTGGTGGAGTAGGCGGCTACTCGCTCGCGGCGTCCGCGGCGTCCGCGGGGGGCTCGGCGTCCGCGGCATCCGCGGGGGGCTCGGCGTCCGCGGCGTCCGGTGGGGGCGCGGCGTCCGC
>CALFNG010000254.1 GCA_937902985.1 uncultured Myxococcales bacterium | reverse complement strand
GACCCGTATCAGCGCCAGTCTCGCCGCCTCCAGCAGTGGCTCGCGGTAGAGGCCGCGTCGATGCCCGTGTCCGACTCTCGCACCAGCGCCCGCGCCCTTCACGCGCTCATCGCGCTGACCGATCGCGAGCACTTCGCCGCCCTCTTCGTGAACGGCAACCATCAGGTCACCGGCGCGCACATCGTGGCGATCGGCGCGCAGCACGCGATCGCCAGCATCGACGTGCGGGCCATCTTCCGCGCGGCCCTGGCGGCCTGCGCGAGCGCTCTGGTACTGTGTCATTCTGTTCCCGGGAACAGAATGCCCGTTCTGTTGCCGCGCCGAAAATGTTCCGTCCAGTTTTGAGAGCGCTTTCGGAATCAATTCAGCCGCTGGTTTGTCCTTGAGCCGTGCCACATAACGACGAGGCTGCCCTTGGCCTCTCGTTCAACGGCACAAGGATGTTTGTCCGATGCTGGAGCGCCATTTTGCGCGGCCGAGGACTTGGGATCGGATTCGCGGATCGTGGATAGGCCCCGCGATCGAAAAGTATGTCGATTGGCTCGAGGAACGACGGTGCGCACAAAGGACCATCTGCTACCGGGTCCCTGTCCTCGAGCAGTTCGGCCACTTCGCTAAAGCGGCCGGCGCATCCACGTGGAGTGACTTGCCCCAGTACGTCGATCCGTTCGTGAAGCATCGCATCCGAGAAAGAGGCGGGCGCCACCCAAGCGAGCGCGTTCGACGCAGGCTCCGTCACGCCACCCAGATCCCGGTGGAGCAAATGCTCCGGCTGAATGTGCCGGGCTTCCACGGAGCGCGGCGTGAGAATATGCCCTTGCCTCTGTTGCGGGAGGTGCCTGGGTTTTTCCCCTTCCTTCACGTGAGTCCACAGTCCACGGCCGTCTACCTGACGGTCACGGCGGACCTGCTCGCCCAAGCCAACGACCGCTTCCAGCGCTTTGCCGCCTCTGCGGTGGATCCGCAGGTGTCGTCGTGACCGGGCTCGGACCTTTGCTCCACGCTTTCCTCGTCGACCATCTCGTGGTCCAGAAGGGACTGCGCCGGTCCACGGTCTCGAGCTACCGGGATACGCTGCGCTTGTTCCTTGGGTTCGTCGCCGCCGACAAACGTTCGAGGATTACGAGTCTCGCGCTTGCCGATCTCACCTTCGAGCGCGTTCTCGGGTTCCTGAAGCACCTGGAAGAATCGCGTCACAATCATGTACGGACGCGCAATCAGCGTAGGGCGGCGCTTCACACGTTCTTCGAGTACGTCGCCACGCGATCGCCCGAAATGCTCGCCGTCTGCCAGCGCATTGCGGCCATTCCGACGAAGCGCACGCCGCTGCGGGAGATTCGTTTCATCGAGCGCGACGATGTGACGCTGCTGCTCGCCCGCCTCCCAAGGAGGGGTGTGCGAGCCCAGCGCGATCGTGCGCTCGTGCAATTTCTCTACAACAGCGGTGCCCGCGCCCAGGAGGTCGCCGACCTCCGCATCGGCGACATTGACTTCGGCCCCCCCGCTCGCGTTCGCCTGCACGGCAAGGGAGACAAGTGGCGGAGCTGTCCGCTCTGGGATAGCACCGCCGCTCTCCTGCGGACCATCACAGAATCACGGACGAACCGCGTCGATCCCATGCCGGTGTTCGCGGATGCCAAGGGAAGAGCGCTGACCCGCTTCGGCATCTACAAGATCGTCCGCCGTCACGCGGCCTGGCTCGACAGCGAGAGTGCGGGCAAGGTGACGCCACACGTGTTTCGGCACACGACCGCGATGCATATGCTCGAGTCCGGCGTCGAGATGAACGTGATCCGAGGCTGGCTCGGGCACGTGAGCATCGAGACCACGCGCCAGTACACCGAGATCAACATGCGCGCCAAAGAGGCCGCCCTCGCAGCCTGCGAGCCGCCAGCGCCCGATGACGTTGATCGCAGGCGAAGAGAGGCGTGGCGCTCGGACGAGAAGTTCCTCGCCTGGCTCTCTTCCTTGTAGACGCTACCGTGTTCGCCAAGCGTTGGTGCTCAATCCCTTGTAGCTGCAAAGCGCACGAGCTTCTGCCTGATCCCGGCCTGATTGCCCCAGTCGCTCACGTCGTCGACAACCTCATCGCGCATGACGGTGAAGCCTTCCTTGAACAGGGTCGAGAGCTCGCCGTCGGAGAAACCCCAAGGCCGCGCGTCTTTGTGTGGACCTTCGACGACGACGAGGCCTCCCTGCTTCATCCCCCTTCGCAGCTTCTCGATGATTCTGACGCCACACGCCTCGCCCTCGGAGGGCCGCGGGCAACCGGCAGCGTAGATGAAGGTCACGAGGTCCCAGCGTGCCGTACCGAACTCCCACGTGGCCGCTTCCACGTTCTGTACATCGATCTGCAGCTGGCGTTCAAACGCGGCCTGGCGAGCTTCGCGCAAAGCCTCGTCCGAGATATCGATTCCGGTGACGTGCCAGCCCTCCGATGCAAGGTAGAGCGCATTTCGACCCTGACCCATCGCGACGTCGAGCGCGAATCCAGGCTTCCGCGCGCGCACCATTTCGACCAAGAACATGTTGGGCTCCGGGTTGTACCATCGCCCGCTAGCCGTTGGCGCCCGGCCCGCCAGAGAATCGGCGTACGTGGCGTTCCAAGCGGCCCGGTCCGCCTCTAGGCCGCCCTGGATCCATTGCCAAGAGGCGACCTTCCACAACCCTGCGTCGTTCGTCCAGACCAGCGTTACGTACCCGTCCACGTCGCCGACGATCCTGGGTCCGTCGGGGAGAAAGTGCTCGATGGTCTCGCCGAAGAACACCGCTGAGCTTTTGCCCATCCACACCTTCTCGTTCTTGGTCGTGCGCGACCGATTGGGGGCGTGCCGATCGCGTCGTGCACGAATTTCACCGATCACGGCGCCGCGGTCGTCCGCTCGACCGTCGTCTATCAGCACGAAGGCCGGGCCCACCTCTTCGGCAAAGCGATCAGGGTCGGCTCGGTCGTACGCGTCGAAGAGCGCGTGAGCCATCCTCTTGAACGCATCCTCGTCGAGGATGCCGTGCGCCGCGTCCGGAACGCGATGCGCTGAGCGCGTATTGCAGGAGCTGACCGCACCGGCGGCAAGGATTCCCAGCGTGCATGCGCCCGCCGTCCGAACGCCTCGTTGCACCCAGGCGTGGCCGAGGCGCGAGCAGGTCCCCTTGCCATTGGCTCCCAATGGACACCACCGTACGCCACCGACGATCCCAAGCGAACGTGAATCCTTTGGCGAGCCGCACACATGGGGCGCCGCCATCCCGTGTTCCTCGGCGTCGAACCCCAGGCAGGCGGGCGCTTCGTCGGCCGAGCGCGGTCCACCGGACGCCTACCCACTACCCCCGAGCGAACAGCGCAATGGCGGTCAGTCGCACACTCGCTCGCCTGGCTCGCTTCTCTGTAGGCGTTATGTGACCGTGCCCAATCCCGTACGTTCTCGAACTGCCGTGTCGCGGCTGGGTCGAGCCACATAACTCGCTCGGCAACAGAAGGGGCACAATCATCCATCCGGGGACCCCGCGCCGAGCACGGAGGACATCGCGACGACCAAGCACATCATGCTCGCCGGGAAGATCCTCTGCATCCCGGTGCTCGACCACCTGATCGTCACGCGTAACCCGCACCGGTATCACTCGATGTTCGAGCGAGGGACGCTCCCTACTGTCCCGGAGTGAGCGGCGCGCAACCGGTAGGTCGGCGCGGTGGCGAGTCTCCACGGCGCGGGCCAACCGTAGAGGGGCGCACGCCAAACTCGCCCAACGGGTGGTTGGCCGCTTGCAATTTTCGCCATGCGTGCGCCAGATACCGGTGAGCGCGTTCGGGGGCTCGACTCTGCGGCCGAAAGCGACGTCGCTCAGGCGGGACGACGATGGATGTCCAGACCGACTTGCCGGTGATGGAGTTCGAGAGGGCGCTCCAGGGGCTCGAGCGCCTCACGCGGGAGGAAACCGTCGCACTCGTGATCGCTCGCGCTGCACTCGACGACGAGCCGGCCTTCGCCGCGCTCA
>CALFNG010000253.1 GCA_937902985.1 uncultured Myxococcales bacterium | reverse complement strand
GAGGGCGCGAGCCTTCACCTTGGGCGTGTATGCCTGGTGCAGCAGGTCATCCAGCAGACCGAGGCGACCCAGGTCGTCCTGGTGTCGGGAGCCGCCGGCAGCGGGAAATCGAGCGTCGCGAAAGACATGGCCCGTGTCCTCGCCGCAGATCATTTCGTGTTCACGTTTCGCGCGGAGGAATTCGCCACCCCCCACTTCGACGAGACGCTGTCGCGAAGCCAGATCCCAGTCAGCGCGGCCACGCTCGGAGCGCTCCTGGCAACGCAGGGGCGGAAGGTCATGCTCGTCGAGAGTGTCGAGCGCCTTCTCGAAGCGTCCACACGCGACGCCTTCACCGATCTCCTCACCCTTGTAGCGAAGGATCCCAGTTGGCGCATCGTTCTGACCTGCCGCGACTACTCGGCCGATCTGGTCCGTACGGCCTTCCTGACAGGAGCGGGGCTCGGCTGCGCTATCGTGACCATTCCACCGCTCGACGACGCAGAACTCCAAGAGGTCGAAGCCGCCAACCCGTCGCTCGCCTATCCACTGACAAGCGCCACGCTGCGCCGACTTCTCCGCAACCCGTACATTTTGGACAAGGCCCTCCAAGTCTCCTGGTTGGCCGAGCACCCGTTACCGCAAAGCGAACGAGAGTTCCGGAGACGTGTCTGGCAAGAGATCGTCCGCGCTGAACATTTCGGCGTGAATGGAATGCCACGGCGCCGGGAGAACGTGTTCGTGCAGGTGGCGCTACGGCGAGCACGAGCGCTAACGCTCTACGCATCCTGTGCCGACCTCGATCCCGAAGTTATCGACACGCTCAGGCGTGATTCACTTGTTGTCTCCTCCGAAGGCTCTGGCGTCCTCCTAGCGCCCGCCCACGACGTTCTTGAAGACTGGGCGATTCTCCAGTGGATCGACGAGCAACATGCGATGCCCGACGGTTCCGTCCGCGCGCTGTCGTCGACCCTCGGCACGTACCCGGCCGTTCGGCGGACCTACCGGAAGTGGGTGGCCGAACTCGTCGAGCGCGACGCCGAAGCTTCTGACCGCTTGTTCCGTGCAGTCATCCAGGATCTCGAACTGCCAGCACAGTTTCGAGACGACACGATCATCTCCCTCTTGCGTTCATCAGCATCGGTGGCCTTTCTACAGCGCCAGAGTGCGGACCTGCTCGCAAACGACAAGCGCCTGCTTGGACTGGTGATCCGTCTTCTTCGGGTTGCGTGCGTAACCTCTCCTACCTGGCTAGTAGGGCCGACCGCACACCCATCGCTGTTTGCTGTCCCCTACGGAGTGGCATGGGGATGCGTTCTGCGTCTCGTCGGAGGTACCCTGCAATCCTTCACCGCTGCCGACAGGGGCCTTCTGTTGGGATTGGTCGAGGACTGGGCCAAAGGTGTCTCATGGCAGACTCCGTATCCGGACGGGGCGGATAGTGCCGCCGCCATCGCGCACTGGCTCCTGCCCGCCTTCGACGACTATCGGTTCAAAGACCAGCGAAAGCGGACCTTGACGGTGCTCGCCAAGATTCCAAACGCAGACCGCGCGCGCTTTTCGGCGCTTCTTCAGGGAAGCCCCACGGAGGAAAAGCGAGATCGCGCTGCAGAGGATTTCCGAGAGATCGTGTTCGAGGATCTAGACGGGATGCCAGCGGCTCGCGACATGCCCGACGCTGTTGTCTCGGTAGCGAAGGACTTCTTGTTGTGCTCCGAGGTCGACCCGGGACACGCGTCGGGGATGGGGCTCGAGACGCTCTTCGGCATCAATCATGCTCGTAGTCACGCCTTCTTTCCGGCGAGCGCCTATCGAGGTCCGTTTCTGCCGCTCATGCGGCACCACCCCGAGAAGGCTCTGGCTTTCGTCATCGCGGTGTTCAACCAAAGTGCGGATTGGTACGCACATCCGCGAGTGTGGTCGAGATCCGTCGAGCCGCCCTTCGAGATGGCGCTGATTTTCTCAGACGGTACCTCGAAGGTTCAATGGTGCAATGGTCGACTCTGGTGCTTGTACCGGGGGATGTCGGTCGGTCCCTACGTCTTGCAGTCGCTGCTGATGGCGACGGAGCAGGGCCTCCTCGAGCTTGCGGAGGCATACCCTGGCGAATTGGACGCGCTCCTGTTGAGCATCCTGAAGCGGAGCGATTCGGCGGCTCTCACGGCGGTCGTCGCGAGCATCGCGCCCGCGTTCCCGCGTGCGTGCGGGGAGACGCTGTTGGTTCTCCTGGGCTCCCCGCTGTGCATCCAACTCGATCGCAGCCGACTCGCGAACGAGATCCAGGCACCGTCCAGGATGAACGGGATGTTCCCCTCACGCGACGCCAAGAACCGAATCTACGAGAACGAGCGGACGGCGGCGGACGCACGGCCACATCGCCGGCGGGACCTCCAGATCGCCGCCCTCGATTTGCAGCTAGGGCCGCTCGCACCGCGAGTCCAACAAGTTCTGGATCGACACCGCGCGGCGCTCCCCCCTCTGGAGCAGCAGGACGAAGACGACCGCACATGGCGGCTCGCCCTGCACCGCATGGATGCCCGGCAATACAAGATCGCGGAGCAGGAACCCACTAGCTCACCCATCGTCGGGGCAGACGCCACGGATGTCGAAGACGCCGGGTATGTTCGCCTCGATCTGGCGTTGCCCGAACCCGACGTCAGGAAGATGGTCGATGATGCGGACACCCGCCTCCGAGTAATGAACGCGCGGTCTGGTCTCCTGATGTGGGGGTGCAAGGTCTACGGTCGCGAGGAGGGAAGCTACGACCCCGGTGAATGGCGCCAACGGCTCAAAGATGCCGTCGCCGCGTCCGGACCGCAACCGCCCGACAGCGAGTACGATTTCGGTCGCGGAGGCCCTGGATTCGTCGCGGCTGTCTGCGTTCGCGATCACTGGGAAGAGATGACCGACGACGAGCGGGACTGGTGCGTAAACACGGTCTGCTCGGAAGTCGAGCGAGGCGACCTTTGGAATCAGTTTGCTCGCGCGCAGCGAAACTCAATGTCGGCCGACCGGCCTTGCGCATCGACTGTCCCGCTACTCTTGGGAAAGGGTCTCACGGGGCCCCTGAAGGCTAGTTCGGAGCACGTTCTGATCCTCGCCTTGACGCACGCGAATGACGAAGTTCGAACGTACGCTGCGGCGGGAATCGGGTGGCACCTGTCGGGGATTGACCGAGCATTGACGCTGCGATGCGTCCGGGCGGTCGCGACAGAAGCAAGGCTCGTACAACAGGCCGTAGACGCCGAAACGGGCCGCCCAGCCCCGCGACGACGACGGCCTGGGAGTCCCTCGCCAGTCGCGGCGCCGGATAGCGAACCAGGTGACGGGCTTGGACCGTTCGCGAGGGTCGCCACCGACGCCGACGACGCCAAGCGCGGCCAAGGGCCGCGCCGACAGATCGAGGAGATCGAAGCAGAGGTTGCGACCCTCATTCGGCAGCGGTTCTTCGAAGAGGGTGCTATCCCGGAGGACGCCGTCGAGACGTTGGACCCGACTGCTTGGTTTGGCGCGGAAGCCAACGTGCGGATCTTGTCGATCCTCGGCGCGATCCCTACCGAGCCCGCCGCTATTGCTGCGTTCGAGCGGCTGGCACGCACGCTCGTGGCTTGGTGGGACGCAGATGACGACGACGACTCGTCGAGTCACCGCCGCGAGCGCAACTTCGAGACGGAGTTCGCTCAATCGCAGCTTCTCCAGAGCTTTCTGCTGCGTACCCCGTTGGCGGCGGCGAAAACGATTCTTCAGCCGGTGCTCGATGCCGTAGATCAGCATCCGAAGGAGGTCGGCGGCGTGCTGAACGGCCTAATCCTTGTCGAGGATGCGTCGCCGAACACCGCGCAGTTCTGGTCGCTCTGGGCACTGTTCGTCGAAAAAGTCCTCGTTGCGAAGTGGCTTCAGCGAATTGATCGCGAGCACGCGACAGGGGACGAGATGTTGTCGGCGATCTTCCTCGGATCGTGGTGGAAGGAAGAAGTTCGTCACTGGCGGAGCCTCGAGGGCTACGCGGGCAACGTTCACGCTCTGTTCGACGCGCTCCCCGTATCCTCAGCGGTCCTTCAGAAGTACCTACGGCTCCTCTACCACGTCGGGGAGCAATCGCTTCCGGAGGCGTTCATTCGCATCGCGACCCGGCTACAACACGGTGATCCGCAGCAGCTCCTGGCGAGAGGCAACAGCATCTACCTGCTCGAAGTGCTGCTCCAGAGGTACGTGTACGGTAGGCCCCTCGAATTGAAAAGTCGGAAGGATCTTCGGGAGGCGGTCCTCTTCATTCTCGACCACCTGGTGGAGGTCGGTTCGTCGGCTGCGTTTCGCATGCGAGATGACTTCGTGACGCCAATCTCTGCGGCCTGAGCGAGGCCGCCTCACCCCTCCCCACGTCCGCCACCCGGAGCCACGCTCCCTGATCGTCCGCCCACCATGCGGCGGTCGCGCCGGTCTCCGAGGCCTGCACGACATGAAGCTCCAGGGGCGGACCGGGTGCGGTGAGGGTCTCGTCGAGTTCAAGAACGCCGTCGTCGGGGTCGAGTTCGTGCCAGACGAGGTGGGAGCGCATACTGATCACATCGGTCAGGCGGGGCCGAATGTTTCGCGAAATCGACCGAGACCTGCGTCGGCGTAAGATCGTCGCGATGACGGGCGCGATCTGGAGCCACTGGGCCTTTGCCGGGCTCGTTCAGATCGGAAGAGCA
>CALFNG010000252.1 GCA_937902985.1 uncultured Myxococcales bacterium | reverse complement strand
TCGTTGATCTTCTGCGCCGCCTCGAGCTGCGCGATGCGCGCGCGCTGCTCTTCCTGAGCCGTCACGACGTCGGCGTCGGCCTTGGCGCGGGCGGCCGACTCACGGCGGCGGGCGTCTGCGACCTCGCTGAGCACGGCCTTGATGTTGAGACTGTTGAAGGAGAGGCCGAGGTCGAGCAGCTCGCGCGAGCAGGCGTCCTTGATGATCACGGCGAGCTCGTCGTCATCGTTGTGCGCCGGTAGAGCGAGGTCCCGCGGCGGGGCGACCGCGAGGGCGGTGCTCGACGTAGATGGGCTCGGGCCCGCGGCGAGGGCCGCGGTCGCGCTCGTCCCCGAGCGGGCGTTGAAGAGCTGGTCGTGCTTGAGCAGGTTGATGGCGCGACGACCGGCGGACGAGAGCACGTCCGTCAGCGTCGAGAGCTGCTCCATTCCTGGTTTGGAGAAGAACTTGTTGGCGGCGGTGTTCACCATCGCCTCGTCCTCGCCGACGCTCACGATCGCCGACGCGCGAACCGTGACCTTGACCGGCGCGGGGCGCCCGGTGCCGTCGATGTCGGCGGTCTGATCGGTGATCTCGATGTCGACGTTGATGGCCTGTGCCGGGATCGAGCGGACCTGGGTGATCACAGGGACGATCAAGGCCTTGCAGGGGCCACGATAGATCTGGAGGTTACGCCCGCGGCTCGCCAGCAAGATGGCGCCGGCATCCACGCTCCGGAGGAACGTGGTGATGATGAGCGACGTGAAGAGGAGGACGGCGACGACCGCGGCCCCAGCGATGATCAACGCGACCATGACGACTCCTATCGGCACACGAGCAAGACGCTAGCCGGGTAAGGTCATACGCCTATTCCGCGTGGAGCACCGAAACCGTGACGCGCTCGCGCCCGGAGTCGACCTCCTCGATGCGCAAGCGATCTCCGACCTTCACGGCCAGGGTGGTCTGCTCGTCGCAGAGGCGCGCCGCCAACTGAACGACTCTCCCATCGCGATGGGTGGACACGACGCCGCGACCGTTGCGAAAGGGGACGACCGCCACCGCGTCGTTGAAGACGAGCGCCCCGAGCGGCGCGCTGGGCGTGGCCTGGAGCTTGAAGACCAGGTTCCACAGCGGCCGCACCATCCATCGGTCGACGAGCGCCGTGGGAATCACGGCCGCGAGGGCCGCCACGAGTCGTGTCGAATGGAAGACCTCGACGAACGCGTTCGCGAAGGCACCGTAGAGTGCCAGGAGAGTGAACACGCCTCGCGGGGACGGAAGCCAGCGCGCAAAGCCAGCGGGACCGACGCGCGCGGCGTCGCCGGGAAGCATGGCCGCGCTGGAACCTCCCTCGGCGGCGTCGGCCGCGCACTTCGCGGTGGGGGCGGTGGGGTGACCCTGCCGGAGGGTGACGCCTCGGACGACGCCGGCCCCGTGTGCGCCGTGACCGAGCGTGCCGGCGTGGGCATTGGTCGGATGCCCCGGCGGGGGGGCGCCATGTCGAGTAAGGGCAGGAACCGCCAGCATCGCCAGCCCCGCGAGCCCGACCACCATCAGGATCAGGAACATCGCCGGCCCTCGCTTCTCATCGCGCCTCTCCCTGTAGTCCTAGCACCGTCGATGGCCGCGCCCCTCGCCTACCCCTCACAAGCCGCCAAATTCTCAGGCGAATGCAAAGAAACCGGCGGAATCGCTGACGAAGCCCGACGGCGCCCGTTCGGGGTTCGATTCCCGGCGCCTCGACCCTGTTCGGAGTTCCCAAGGTAACTCCTCCCTGAGCTGAGTCATCGCATTGCCTGGACTCCGCCAAGCCTCAGTCCAGTCAAGGTCGATTCCCGGCGCCTCCACCTGGAGGTGACGGCCGAGGCCCCGGGCACACGCGACGGGGCTGAGGGAGACTCGGACCCGGACGCGCCGATCGAACTCGGCCCTGGCGACGCTTGCATCGTTCGGAAGGGCGAGTGGCACCGCTTGAGTGTGGTGGAGCCTGCGCTGCTCGTGCACATCACGCCGGGGCCGCGGGGAGAACATCGGCCGCTGAGGGACCCGCGGAGCTGACCGCCGATGATGACGGTCCTCCGTGGCGGCTGCCACTGCGGCAACCTCAAAGTTGCGCTCGAGACGTCGCTCGACCCGAGCGTCCTCCAGCTTCGCGCGTGCCAGTGCTCGTTCTGCCGTCGGCACGGCGCGGTGACGACCTCCGACCCCGCCGGCCGCCTGCTCGTCGAGGTCGGCCAGCCCGAGCTTCTCGTCCGCTACCGCTTTGCCCTCGGCATCACCGACTTCCTCGTCTGCCGCGCCGTCTCGGTCATCCCGTCGCAGCTTCACGATCGTGTCGTCGTCTTGCCGGACCATGTGCAGCTCCAGGCGAGGGTCATCGAGGTGCCGGCGAACGAGCAAGCGGCGAAGGTGATCCGGCTGCCGGTGGCGCGCTCACGTTCGTGAAGAGGCCCCGACTGCTGGGCCGTTGAGCGCCTCACGACGGCCGCGGTTGAGTGGCCGTCCTCTTTGCCTCATCCAGTCCCCACGATCTTAATTACCGGATGCGCGCGTTCCCTCGGCTCGCCGGGATAGTGAGATAGTCACCGGGCCTCGGTGGGCAAGAGGCTCAGCCAAGAAGGCGGCGGTCCGGAAGAATGTTTTCCTCTGCAGCTTCCCCGCGCCTCCAGCTTCGACGCGGCCCGAACACAGCTCTCCGAGACGCTCAGGGCCGTGGAGGATGAGTTGTCCGGCGTGCCCTACAATCCTTCGGGCTGGCTGACGGACGGACGCATGTACTCGCCGCAAGACGACAGCATGCGGGATGTGAAGGGCCGACCCGACGTGAAGCGGTTCCGAAGCATCGACCACAGCACGTTCATCGCGGAAAACGGGGCCATCTGCATCGAGGCCGTCAGCACGGGCCGGGTCCTTCTGGACAAGCCGGGGGGCGACGCGAAGAACGTGTTCGAGAAGAAGAAGCCATGACGCCCAAGAAGAGCATCGAAAGCCTCGTCCGCCTGGTTCGCAAGCAGGTGCCTGGGGTCGTCGTGTCCGTCGATGAGCCGTCGCGCGGCGCTGGGGCCTGGTTCATCGACGTGAAGAAGGGCAAGCAGTCGTTGACGATCGAGTTCCGTCCCGATCTCGGGTTCGGCCTGTCCTCGACCCCATCGGAGGGCTTCGGTGAGGGGCCGGACGAGTTCCTCCAGGACGCGACGCTACTCGTCGAGCGGATCACTCGACTGTTTCGTACGCGCAAGCGAACCGAGCCTGCGCGTGTGAGACTGCTCCGCGAGCTTCGAGAGAAGCGGGGGAACATCTCTCAGGTCGACATCGCAGGTCGGCTCGGCATCCGCCAGCCGACGGTCTCGAAGATGGAACGGCGCGAAGACCTCAACATGAGTACGTTGCGCCGGTACATCGAGGCCCTCGGCGGCGAGCTTCATGTCTCGGCTCGGTTCGAGGACGGCTCGGTCGAGATCGGACTCACGGTGCCGAAGGCGGCGGCGGCCAGGTGAGGTCGCCGTGGGCAACCCGATGGACGGGGTGAATGGACGGGGTTTGGTCCGGAATAGCGGGCCTGGACGGGCCTTTTGAAGCTCACATCGCGACCTGGCGTTCGCGGAAGTCGTCACCCGCCGCTCACCGCGCCGCCCATTCGTCGCGGTTCGCCGCAAGCCGCGACGGATGCTTTCGCATGCCGCCAAACTCTTGCTTCACTTTTTTGCCCCACGCTTTTCCAGTTTGAACGGACAGCCGCCGAATAGTGCCCCAGCGACCAACTTGCGCCCCCTCACCCTCGTCGCGCCCTCCGCCTCCTGACCCGCGCCGAAGCATCGGCGGTGCTCGACGGCGTTCTTGGTAGGCAAACGGCGCTTCAGCGCGACCGAAATCATCCCCATCAACCCTAACGGCACGAGGCACACATGGTGCGCTCAGCAACCGTGCGGTCGGTCGCCACCTTTTGGCTTCCGTTCCTGACGGCCCCAGGTCTGCCCGTTCCGGAGGAATTCGCCCACGATGGTACGAACTGTGCGTCCTTCCCAGGTCGGGAACCGATGACGAGTCAGACCGCGGATGCCGCTGCGCCCACCCCTGCGTCGACTCTCGGCGACGAGCTCGACAATCTGCGCGCCGAGGTCCAGCGGCTCCGGCTGGAGTACGGCACGGCCCTGCAGACGATCCGGGACCTCAGCGCCGCCGTCGCCGCGCGCGACGAGTTCATCTCGATAGTGGCCCACGAGCTGCGTAACCCGATGGGAGCCATCGTCGTCAGCGCGAGCAACATGATCTACAAGGCAGAGCGCGAGCAGGATCCGCCACCCTGGATCAAGCCTTGTCTTTCGACGCTCGAACGCCAGACACGCACCTTCGTCCGCCGTGCGACGACGCTGCTGGACGTCAAGCGCCTGGCGACGGGCGATTTCCACGTCGACCGGGACATCGTGAGCCTGAGCGACGTCGTGAGTGACGTGGTACGCGATCTCTCCGCCGAGGCCGAGCGCGCCCGATGCGAACTGCGCCTGTCAATCGAGCCGGGCGTGGTCGGGACGTGGGATCGGGTCGCGCTCGAGCAGATCACCATGAACCTGATGTCGAACGCCATCAAGTACGGCGCCGGTCGCCCCGTCGAGACCTCCGTCACGTGCACCGGCAAGGACGCGACGATCGAAGTCCGCGATTACGGCGCGGGGATCTCCGAGGACGAGCGGTCCCGCATCTTCGAGCGCTTCGAGCGCGCGGTCGTCCCGCGCGGGTCGAAGCCGGGCTTCGGTCTCGGGCTGTGGATCACGCGGCAGCTCCTGGTCGCACACCGGGGGGAAATCACCGTGGAGAGCCGGCCGGGTGTCGGTTCGGTCTTCACCGCGAGCCTGCCGCGGGTGATACACGAGACTCCACGATGAGCGCACACGAATTCGTAACGCACCTCCCCAGGTTCACGAGCGGCATCCCGGGCCTCGACCAGGTCCTCAACGGCGGCTTCTTCGCCGGCGGCGTCTACATCGTCGAAGGGGCCCCGGGGGCCGGGAAGACGATCCTCGCCAGCCAGATCTGCTTCCACCGCGCGAAGGACGGCCAGCGAGTCCTTTACGTCACCCTTCTCGCCGAGTCGCACGCGCGCCTCCTGCAGCACCTGCAGGACATGTCCTTCTTCGACGCTGCGGCGATCCCCGAGCACCTTACTTACGTGAGCGGGTTCCGCGTCCTCGAGGAGGGAGGCCTGCGGGCGCTGCTCGATCTGCTTCGCAGGGAGCTGCACGCGCAGAGCGCGAACGTGGTCGTCCTCGACGGTTTCGTCGCCGTGGGGGAGTCCGCGGAAAGCGATCGCGAGTTCAAGAAGTTCGTGCACGAGCTTCAGGTGCAGGCCGTGCTCGGGACCTGCACGTTCTTTCTGCTCTCGAGTGGTACGAGCGGCGACGGAGCGGTCCAGCCCATCCACACGATGGTCGACGGCCTCGTCCGCCTGAGCGATCGCATCTTCGGCGTCCGCGCGCAACGGGAGCTGCAGGTGCAGAAGTTCCGGGGCAGTCGCTATCAGCGGGGCTTGCACTCGTTCGAGATCAGCGACGACGGGATCCGCGTCTATCCGCGTCTCGAGTCCTCCTCGGCCACTTCCTGCGAAGATAGCGGCTCGAGCCGGCTGACCATCGGCATCCCGCGGCTCGACGCGATGATCGGCGGCGGACTGCTCGCTATGTCGACTACCATGATCCTGGGCCCCAGCGGCGTCGGCAAGACGGTCGTCGGCTATCGCTTTCTCGCGTGCTCCACGGCCATGGAGAAGGGGCTCCTCTTCTCCTTCTACGAGACGCCGGAGCGGGTGCTGGCCAAAAGCAGAGGCGTCGGGATCGACCTCGCCGCCAAGTACGACGGCGGCGACGTCGAGCTGGTCTGGCAATCGCCGGTCGAGAGCACGCTCGACGCCATCGGCTGGCGCATCCTCGAGTCCGTCGATCGGCTCGGCGCGAAGCGCCTCTTCGTCGACGGCTTCAACGCGCTGGAGAGTGCCTCGCCCCATCCGGAGCGCGTTCCTCAGTTCTTCGCGGCCCTGAACCGCGAGCTGCAAGCCCGTGGGGTCACGACGGTGTATGCGGCCGAGCTGCACCAGATCTTCTCGCCCCAGATCGCCGTCCCGCTGCGTGGGCTCTCGCCGCTCATCGAGAACATGCTCCTCATGCGGTTCGTCGAGCTGCGCGCGCAGCTGCGCCGGACGCTGTCGGTCATCAAACTGCGCGACTCGGAGTTCGACCCTGCCATCTGCGAGTTTTGCCTCACGAGCCACGGCCTGGACGTCGTGGATTCTCTCGATGGGGCGGAAGAGCTCATGACAGGCGTGGCGCACGAAACGCCACGCGCGCGATCGCAGAAACCAGGGAGCCGAAGGGCCCGGACCAAGCCGAAGCCGAAGAGAAGGCGGGGATGAAGACGATCGTCATCGTCGATGACGAGTTTGGTCTGGCGGACGTGCTGACCTCAACTCTGTCGGACATTGGTTTTCTTGCACTCAGCGCCGCCAACGGGAAGCAGGGTCTCGAGATCATGGCGGAGCATCCGCCGGATCTGGTGCTCCTCGATTTCATGATGCCACTGCTGGATGGCGCCGGAGTCCTCAAGGCAATGCGCGCGGACCCGAAGCTCGCCGCCGTTCCGGTCATCATGATGACCGCCGTGCCGGAGTCGGTGGTCCGCGCGCGGTGCCAGGGGTACACCGCGTTCCTGCGCAAGCCGTTCGATTTCCAAACGCTCCTGGAAGCGGTGGAGCTGGCGACGGCTGGGCCGTAGAAAAACGCTACTCAGTGACTGGACGCAGCATCGGATGGCGTACCGTACCAACCCCGGAGTGAGACCATGACCGCAAACGAAATCGCGAAGAAGTACGTCGAGCTGTGCAAGGAGGGAAAGAACGAGGAGTGCCTCGACACCCTTTTCGCCAAGGACGCCCTGAGCGTCGAAGCGGCCGCTCCGCCGGGCGGCGATCGCACCGCCAAGGGCCTCGAGGCGATCCGCGGGAAGAGCAAGTGGTGGACCGACAACCACACCGTCCACAAGGCGGAGGTGTTCGGCCCCTACCCGCACGACGACCGCTTCGCGGTGCGCTTCCTCTACGACATCACCAACAAGCCGAGCGGCAAGCGATTTACCATGGACGAGGTCGGGCTTTTCACCGTGGTGAACGGGAAGATCACGCGGGAAGAGTTCTTCTACCCGGTCGGCTGACCGACCTACGCGCCTCGCCTAGTTGACGGTCGCGCAGAATTGGCTCAGCTGCATGCCATCGGCGCCGCCCCAGATCTCGAACCCGCCGAATACGATGCTCAAGTACATGGAGTTCGTGACGCCATAGCGCTTGGCCACGGCGTCTTTGATGAACTGGTTGAGGTCGAACGCCAGGCCGTCGAGCGGCGTCGTGCTGACGTAGGAGACGCAGGGCGGCTCGGTCGTGTCGACCCAGACGTTCCAGGTACCCGACACGCCGGCGACGGTCTGGTCCGCGCGCCCGCTGTCGTTTCCGCGAGGCTGGCGATCCGTCGGCTTGAACATCCACACCATCAGGTAGGCGCCGCCGGTGCCCGGGTTACTCTGGCTGCTCGGCAGCGGCGTGCCGTTTTGCGTGAACCACACGTCGTATGCGGCGTTGTGGTTGCTCATCCCGATCGACGCGTTGTTCGTCTCGTAGATCGTCGGGACGGACGTGAGGGCCGAGACCTGTTTTGGCAGGTTGCTCCCGGTGGTGGAGTTGCCCGCGTACTGCCCGATGAAGATCGACGGAAAGCCCATGGGCGCGCCGTTGCTCTGGGGAACGGAGGCGCCCTGGGGGTTGTGCACGGTGAAGGAGAGACCCGCGTAGCTCTCGGTCTCGTTGGCATACGTCTGCCACCAGTTGCTCTGCAGGAAGTACGTCTTGGCGACGCCCGCACCGATCTGCGCCGAGCCAAACTGTTGCGCGACGGTACCGGACGCCGCCGCCTTGTCGACGCAGACGACAGGCACCGTCATCATGCCTCCGTCGGTTCCACCCAATGTCGCCGGCCCCCCGCTTGCCCCCGATGCCCCACTGGACCCTGAAGCCCCGCTCGAGCCCGACGAGGATGACGACGCCGCGGCGTCCGAACCGGAGGGGGTTCCCCCCGAAGACGCGGCCCCGCCGGAACTCGAGCCGGAACCGGAGTCGTCCTGGGTCTCCGACGAGCCGCCCGGCCCTTGTGGAGCCGTTCCACAGGCAGCGCCCACCAAGAAGACGCTGGTTCGAAAGGCCACGAGAATCAACGCCCGTCTGCTCTTTGCCACGCGTTCTTGGTCGTGAGCTCGAGCCAATCCGGCTCAACAATCGGACGCGGACCGGGGTTCGACCTCGACTCGATCAAGGGCCGCGTCGGGGATGGTTCGCATCGCCTTCGTGTCATGACTCGTGCACGATTCTCGGCGGAACGTGCCTGCCCTTCGTCGGGTCGATCATCGCACCGTCGGCGACGGTGATGCTTCAGGCCATTTCGTCCGGCCCGCACTCGGGATTCTTCGCTGCGACGCAGCTCGTGCTCGCGGCGAACGCGAAAGTCCAATACCGCGCCCCGACCGCTTTCTAGCGCGGCGGACAGCGAAGTAACGGAGCTTGCGTCGCGAAGGGCGGCGGCCGCACTTGGAGGGACTCCCGGGGGACTTCCGTCGATGCGCTGTTGAGAACCCTCCGACCTTCTCCGATACTCCCGTGCCCGTTACTGGTTTCTGAGGCATGCAGCCACCGTCCATCGAGGCCCGGAAGCCGCTGGCCCGCGGCGTCACAACGAGCCCGCGAAACGCGGCATCCAAACAGCAGAAGGGCGAATGAAGATTCTCGTCATCGGCGCATCGCAGGGGACTGGGGCGCTCGCCGTGCGCGCGGCGCTCGACAAGGGGCACCGGGTGACGGCGTTCGCGAGGAACCCGCAGAAGCTCGCGCTCGACCACCCGGAGCTCCGGAAGGTGAAAGGCGATTTCCATCAGGCCGCCTCGATGGAGGGGGCCGTGCCCGGACACGACGCGGTGATCGTGACCGCGTCGGCGATGAGCCTCGGTTCCTTCAAGGAGAACCCGCGCTATTTCTCGCAGGGGACCGGGTACACGATCGACGCGATGAAGAAGGCTGGGGTAAAGCGCCTCGTCGTCCTGAGCGCGCTCGGTACGGGGGAGAGCCGTCCGCTTCTCAATCCGATCGTGCGATGGCTCATGGTCGACTTCATTCTCAAGGTCGCGTTCGAGGACCACGCGCGGCAAGAGGAACAAGTGCGGACAAGCGGCCTCGAGTGGGTCGTGGCTCGTCCCGGAAGGCTAACGAACGGTCCCGCGCAGCACCGGTACGTGAGAAAGACCGTGATCGAGTCGGTTCCTTCGTCGATCTCGCGCGCCGACGTCGCGGACTTTCTGCTCGCCGCATGCGAAGTGCCGACGTGGGTCGGGCACGCGGTGCAGATCGGCGGCTGAGACGTAGGCGCCAGACTAAACCCCCTGACGAGCGATCCCGGAAGCCTCAGGGGCAAGCGCCCGACGGCCCTGCGTCCGCGGCGAACTTGGCCACCTCGGCAGCCAGGGCCGGCGAGCTGACGGCCTCCTCGTCGCCGCACGCCGTCACGACCTCCGGCCCGACGTAGAGCTCGTCCCACAGATTGCCGTACCAGGGCAGGTGAACGATGGTCACGCGGTTCTATCGCCGTGCCGGATCGTCTATAAGGCCGCCATCATTCGTGCGGATTCGTCGACGGTACGCCGATTTGCCGGGTGCCAAGCAGCGCCAACCACTGGTCCTCGCACCGCGGCAGCCATCTCCGATGGCCCATGGCATTCACAAGGCTCCAAGCCCGGGCTTCGAGGCCGGGGCCGTCGATGTTGCACCGCTCGGTTCCGTAAGGCACTCTTGCCATGGGAGGCGCGCATCATGTCGGGCGTCAGCGCGCGATCGAAGCTTTTTCACGCGATCGTCGTGGTCGGCCTCTCTTCGGCCTCCGCGGGCTGCGGTGGAACGCGAACCGTCATCGCAAGCGAGGGGGGTAACGATGCACGCGTTCCGGACCCCTCCGATGCCGATGCTCCGTCTTCGTCGGCGGAAGCAGGCTTCGAATTCGGGGAAACGGATGCGTCCGAAGACGCGGGCGTCGAACACGACGGCGCCACCGCCGTGGACGCCACGTTGTCGTGCGACGCGGGCAGTCGTGCGGTCGGGTGTTGGCCCACCTACGTGTGATGCCGCATCATGGCCCCTCGCTGTCCGATTCTGCCTCCGTGATCGCGCGCCTCGACGCCGAGTCGCGGCGATTCATCGCTTCGAGCGCCGCGCGACGCGCATCTCTGGAATTGAAAGGAGCGTCTGCGTTCACCGCGGTGACCCAAGCCTTGATTGAATTACGCGCGGATCTGCGAATCGTGGAGCTCTCGGCGCGTGCGATCGCGGAAGAGATCGACCATTCCGGCATCTACCTCGCGTTCGCGCGCGCCTATTCGACCGATGACGTGCCCGCGCCTCGGCCCGAGCCCATCGACCTGCCGGTCTATCCGGGCGTCGGCGATGACGGGCAACGGCTGCTCCGCGCCATTGGCATGTGCTCGATCAACGAGACGATGGCGTGCAGTTTTCTGGAGCTCTGTCTCGAGGGCGCCACGGTGGCGCCGATCCGCGAGGGCCTTCGCTGCGTGCTGGAAGACGAGGTCCGTCACGCACGCATTGGCTGGGCCTGCCTTGGCTCGCCTCTCGTCGGCGACGCCGAACGGCGATTGGTTTCAGACTGGCTCATGCCGATGCTCCGGGCGCAGTGGCAGGGCTGGTCCGATCAGATCGCCACCCTCCCGGAGGGCGAGCGAGCGGAGCACGGCTGCCCATCGGCGGGCGCCATCGAGCGCGCGTCACGCGCCTCGGTACTCGACCTGGTGCTCCCCGGTTTCGCGCGCGCCGGCGTGGATGTGTCCCGGGCCACCGCATGGTTCGAGCGTGCGGCAGAACCTCCAACGATCGTGGCTCGCGATCGGACATGAGAGAATCGGCCCTTCCGAGGTGCAACCGGTGCGAAAGTCGGACGGCACCGCGCTGCACTGGAACGCGTCGTAACCGGCGCTCGGACGAGCGACGCGGGCAGCGACGGCGTCGACACGGGCGGCACCCACATCGCACGCGCCGCGCGCCAGAACGGGGTCCCCGTAAAGATCTAGGCCAGTAGCTCTGGCCGTACCCATCGCGCATTCGAGCTCGTCGTCGGCGATGTGAAAAGGATCTTGAATCCAGCCGCGCTGCTACGCGCACCGGCCGAGGGCGCGACCAATCCACCCGCGACCGGGACGTTCGGGATTCTCGAGCTGCCGTCACTGCAGTTCCGCGTAATCCGAGCTACCGATCGCGTCGAGGTCGAGATCCTCGCAGGGTGCCTCCACGCCCGTAGCTCGTCGACTGGTGGCCGGTAGATTTCGCCCGGTGGAGGTTCGGGAGAATGCGCACGACGTTCGATCGGCTGTCGACTAGACTATCCGTCCCCATCGCGACCGAAGGGCGGTGTCATCGTAAGCATTGATCGGGCACCTGGGGAGGGTGGTGGTCGCCACTTCACCGGTCACCATCCGAGCGCGCCGTGTATCGCAGCCTCGAGGATGGTAGCCATCTTCTCGTGCTCTGCCGCATTCGGATGGGAGTCGCATCCGCACGCGGACCCGTCCGAGCCGCAGTTCTGGGTGGGGAACTCCACCAGCTGCACACGCGCATCGCCCGCCGTCGTTCGCATCGACACGATGTTCGAGATGGCCGTCTTGACGGAGGCGTAGCTCGAGCCTCCGAGCATCGGGCCCACGGCGCCAAGGACGAACACTCCCGGGTACGCGCTCTCGAGCTGCTTGACGAACTGGAGGTACGTCGACTGGAAGTTGGCGGAGGGGTCCGCGCCCCCGGAGTTGTAGTCGTTCGTTCCAAGGTTGATCACGACGACGTCCGGGACCCACTGCGAGGGATCCCAGTGACTGCTGCCGTCCGTCGGGATCGTCCGCTGCCAGAGAATCGGCATCGTCTCGGTCGTCGAACCGTCGAGGTTGCGGTAGAGGCCCTTGCCTGACCAAGCGACGACGTGGACGTCCGCGCTGAGCGCGCGTGCAGCCAGCGGCCCGTAGGCGATGTACTCGTTCTCCGTCGCCGCCGCGAACCCGTCGCTCGCGTTGCCGCATTCGTTGCCGTAACCCGCGCTGATCGAATCCCCGACGATCTCGATCCGGCGTGCGGGAGCCGGGGGTGGCGCGAGGAGGGCGCCCGCGTCGAAACCGAATCCCGAGAACGTGGCCGGATTGTCGAACGCCTCGTCGCGACGGAACACCAGAACGTCGTGCACGCCCGAGGCGAGCCCTGCGCCAATGGGATAGGACGGCTGCCCCGCGGTCTTGAGAACTGGTTGCACGACGCCATCGAGCACGACGTCGAAGTAGTTGTTCGATCCGCCGAGGCGGACGGAGACCTGCGCCCCCGAGAAGCGCGCTTCCATCGCGCTGGCAGACCACTCGGCGGTCGGTGCGCTGGGCTGGCTCACGTCGAAGCGGCCGATGTACCGGATCGCGGGCGGGCCGACCGGCATCGCATCTGGGGACTGTGCGTCCGCCGATGCCCCGTCCGTCGTCGTCGCGTCGGATGGCTTTGGTGCATTGGAGCCGTCCATGACGTTCTCGCTCCCGTCGTCGCCGGGAGATGCGCCCGCGTCGACGAGTAGATGCCCAGTGGACGCCGCCCCGCCGTCGGTGGACCCGTTGCCGCACGCGCATGCGAGGAGAGCGAACGAACACGCGCCCGGGCTCGTCAAAAGCCGGCGGAGGTTACCTCGTCGCATCGTGGGTCCAGTGAGTTTAGCGGAGTCTCCCGACGATCGCGATCACTGCGGCTGGGCTCAGGAACGCCTGCACCGAGGTGCCAAGGCGATTGATCAGGCCCCCGCCCACAGCAGCCAGAAGCCAGAAGCCCGCGGCAAGCCGCGGAAGTCGGGCAAGAGACGGCGCATCGGCGCCTAGGCATA
>CALFNG010000251.1 GCA_937902985.1 uncultured Myxococcales bacterium | reverse complement strand
GGCGCTGGCCGAGGGCGCCGGTGCGACCGACGCGATGACCGGCGCGGGCGGCGGCGGCGGGGGAGGCGGGGGCAAGTTGTCGGTGCCACCTCCGCACGCGACGAGCGCGAGCGCGAGCGGGAGCATCGATGCGGCGGAGAGGAGCAGGTTCTTTCGCATGTTCATGGCGGCGAGAGGATCGTCCCGCAGCGGCTCGAGCGCAAGGGCTTGCGCCTGCGATTCGCGGCGCCACGTCCGGTTTCGTCCTCTACTTTCGATCCCGCTCCTGTCCCAGCTCCATTTCCGTTTCCGTTTCGCTCCGCGATTCCCACGTCGATTCCCACGTCGATTCCCACGTCGATTCCCACGTCGGACGCCCCTTGACGGGATCGCGGGCGCGCGCGAGCTTCAGCCCGCCGATGCCGTTTCGGAAGCGATACCTCTTCGTGTGCACCAACCGCAGGCCCGAAGGGCACCCCAAGGGCTCGTGCGCCGAGAAGGGGTCGGAAGAGATCGTCCCGCGCCTGAAAGAGGCCCTGGCCCGGCGCGGCCTGGCGAAGGACATCGTGCGCGCATGCGCGTCGGGCTGCCTCGACCTGTGCGAGATCGGCGTCACCGTGCTGCAGGAGCCGGAGCACGTGGCCTACGGAGGCGTGACGCTCGACGACGTCGAGGACATCGCCGACGCGGCGGCCACCGGCGCCATCGTCGAGCGCCTCGTCGTTCATGGCCCCGCGCTTGCCGCGGCCGCCGCCGAACGAGGCGCAGGGGCCGCGGGCCCGAGCGGCGCGCTTTGAGGGCCACGATGCCGAGCCTTTCTTTCCGCGAAAAGATGAGCGGCAACTACTGGAGGCTCGACGCGCCGACCGAGGAGCGAGCGCTCACTCTCACGTTCGAAGCGCGCGTCGCCGACGTCACCGAACTCGTGAAGACCGGCACCTGGGCCCTCACGGGCACCATCGACGCGGAGGGCCTCGCCCGCGCCGGCGAGCTCGAGGGCACGCTCCGCTTCGCGCTCCTCAAGGAGAGGCGGGTCCCTTACCGGTTCGTCTTTCGCGGCGACGACGGACGTCGCTACGAACTGAGCGGCCAGAAGGAATGGACCGGCCTCGCCCCGGTGGCGTCGATGACCCTCCTGCCCGCCACGCTGGTCGACGAGCACGGCGACGAGCTCGCCCGCGCGACCCTCCGCTTCGATCTCCGCGCCGACATGCTCGCGTGGGTGAAGAGCTTCCGGTTTCGGCTGCGAGGCTGACGCTTCTTTGACAGGCTGTCTCGACGATGCCAGCTTGTCATTCGTGCTGACAAGAGCTCCCAGCTTCCCTTTACCGTCGTCGGGACCGTCCATGTCCGTCGGCACGGCGTCTCCCCCGGCTGCGGCCGCGCCGCCTCACGCGACGATCCCGGATCCCTCGCCCGACGCGATCACGGTGCTGGTCGTCGACGACGAGCGCTCCAACGTCGAGTCGCTCGAGAAGATCTTCTTGCGCGAAGGGATGAGGACGATCTCGGCGTATGACGCGAAGCGCGCGCTCGAGCTCGTTCGCACTCACCGCGTTCACGTCTTGCTCACCGATCTCATGATGCCGGGCACCACCGGGCTCGATCTGCTGCGCGCGACGAAGCAGGTCGCGCCTGACGTCGAGGTGGTGCTCATGACGGCGTTCGGCTCGGTGGAGGCCGCGGTCAGCGCCATGCGCGACGGCGCGTACGACTTCGTCGAGAAGCCGCTCAAGCGCGTCTCGATCGTCAAGAGCGTGCGCAAGGCCGCCGAGCGCCAGCGCCTCGTCGCCGAGAACCGTTCGCTGAAGGACGAGATCAAGCGCCTGGCCCATCGCGAGATCGTGGGGAGCTCACCGGCGCTCCGGCGCGTCATCGACGTCGCCACGCAAGCGGCGCCCAGCCAGGCCACCGTGCTCGTCCTCGGCGAGAGCGGGACCGGCAAGGAGCTCTTCGCCCGGTACATCCACGAGCGGTCGGCGCGTGCGCGCGGTCCGTTCGTCGCCGTCAACTGCGCGGCCATCCCCGAGACGATCCTCGAGAGTGAGCTCTTCGGCCACGAGCGCGGGG
This sequence comes from uncultured Myxococcales bacterium, assembly GCA_937902985.1. Taxonomy (GTDB): domain Bacteria; phylum Myxococcota_A; class Polyangia; order Polyangiales; family Polyangiaceae; genus Palsa-1150. Next base: position 2,371 of record CALFNG010000251.1, on the reverse strand, counting down.
CCTTCACCGGCGCGGCCGGGCGGAAAGAGGGGCGCTTCGCCAAGGCCGCGGGCGGCACGCTCCTCCTCGACGAGATCGGCGAGCTGTCTCCCAGCGTGCAGGTCAAGCTCCTGCGCGTCTTGCAGGAGGGCGAGTACGAACCGCTCGGCGGCAACACGACGAAATCCGACGTGCGCATCGTCGCCGCGACGAACCGCGATCTCGTCGCCGAAGTGTCCGCCGGTCGGTTCCGCGAAGACCTCTACTACCGGCTCAATGTCATCGCGATCACGGCGCCTCCGTTGCGCTCGCGGCGTGAAGACGTCCCGCTGCTCGTCGATCACTTCCTCGGGCTCTACTGCGCGAAGAACGGCCGGCAACGTCTGCACCCGACGCGCGGCGCGCTCGACCGGCTCATGGACTACGCGTGGCCCGGCAACGTGCGCGAGCTGGAGAACGTGATCGAGCGCGCCGTCGTCTTGTCGCGCAACGAGACCCTTAGCGAGAGCGACCTGCCGGACCACATCGCCGTCGCGGCGCCCGACGTGGCCACGCCCCTGGCCTTCGAGATCGGTACGACGCTCGACGAGATCGAGCTCCGGGTGATCCGCGAGACGCTGCGACACACCAAGGGCGACAAGTCGCTCGCGGCGCAGCTGCTCGGCATCTCGACCCGCACGATCTACCGGAAGCTCGACGGCGTGAGCGAGTGAAGGGCCGCGTGCGCGCGAGCGCCGTTCGCGCCTCTCGCGCGTTGACAGTTTGTCGCTCCTGTCGGCCGTGGTCGAGGGTGGCCCGACAACCTGGCGAAGCCTCATCCGAAAGGGGCCGTAATTACGGCCCTTTGTCTTGTGGCACGTGCCTCGCAAAATACGGCGCGGGGCAAGCTGCCTCGCGGCCGCCCTGGCCGCTTCCGATCCGCCCCTCGCTCCTCCTCTCGTCGCTCGCGCCCCTCGCTCCCGCCTCTCGCTCCCCGTTCCCTCCGCATGCCCATCGACCAGCTCCTCAAGCGCTACTTCTGGGCGGTCATTCTCGTCCTCGTCGCGCTCGCGGCCTTCCTCGACGCGCAGGGGATCATGCACGTGGTCGGTGCGAACCTCGGCGCCGACGAGGATCAGCTCGCCGTCCCGCCGCTGGTGGCGCGCCTGCCCGCGCCGCCGTCGTCGGCGACTCCCCACGAGACCAGCGCGGACCCGATCCTCTCGCGCAACCCGTTCGACTCAGTCACCGGCCCCCTCAACGCGGCGCCCATGCCCACCGGCGACGCCCCGCCCCTCGATACGGGGCCGCCGCCCATCACGGATCCGTACAGCGCGCCCGACTGCGACGGCGTGCAAGTGCTGATCATCGCGGCGTCGCCCGACCCCGACTGGTCGTTCGCCGCTCTCGAGACGCCCGCCGACAAGGGCAAGAGCGTCCTGCGGCGACGCGGCGGGGACCTCGGCGGCAAGACGGTGAAGTTCATCGGCTGGGATCGCGTGTGGATGACGGGCGGGAACGACCAGCTCTGCCAGTCGCAGATGTTCAAGCCGCCCGCCTCCCCGAGCGCCACTGCCGCGCCACCGCCGCCGGCTTCGTCCACGCCCGCCAGCCAGGGTGCGCCCGGCGGCGTCTCCGACGACATCAAGAACGGCATCCGGAGGAAGAGCGCGACCGAGTTCGACATCGACCGCGGCGTGGTCGACAAGATCCTGGAGAACCAGGCCGACCTGATGCGCCAGGCGCGCATCTCGCCCGAGACGGAGAACGGCAAGACCGTCGGCATCCGGCTCTTCGGGGTTCGCCCCGACACGCTGCTGGGGACGCTCGGAATGGAGAACGCCGACCGCCTCGAGAAGATCAACGGCTTCGACATGGCCAGCCCCGAGAAGGCCCTCGAGGCGTACGCGCGGCTGCGCACGGCGGACCACCTGACGGTCTCGGTCAACCGCCGCGGTCAAGAGATGAACCTCGACTACAACATCAAATGAGCGTCCGACCATGACCGAGTCCGCCATCGACAACCAGGTGCTCTTGCGACGCACGCTCGTCACGGCGGGCGCGATGGTGGGCGCGTGCGTCCTCCTTGTCGGGACGCTGACGCTCATCGCGATCGGGATCGTGAGCCACGCCGTGGCGCCCGCGGGCTCGAGCGACGCCGAGCCCGCCGGCGGCGCTGCTGCTACGGCGACCGTGCGCGCCCGCCCGGGCGTGCCGCAGGCCCCGCCGACCCCGACGCAGCCTTCGAAGTAGAGACTAGAAAAGAGATTGCCCGAGCGCCGATGAGAACGAACGTCCTTTCCAGCTTGCTTCTCTGCAACCTCGCCGTCGCCGCGGCGGGCGGCAGCGCCTTCGCGCAGCTGCGGGCGCGACCCGACAAGATGCAGGGCACGGTGCCGAACGCGCCGCCCGC
>CALFNG010000250.1 GCA_937902985.1 uncultured Myxococcales bacterium | reverse complement strand
AGCATGTTGACGGCCAACCAGGTCATTCAGACCTACCGTCTGCGCTGGCTCATCGAGCTTCTTTTCCGAGAATTGAAGCAGACCTCGGATCTCGGCCGCTCGTTCACCGCCGACCCGAACGCGATCGCGGCGCTCACCTACGGCGCGATGCTCGCGCACGCCCTGGTGCGCTCGGTCCGAATCCAAGCTGCACTGGCGAACGAAATCCCGCTCGAACAACTGCGACCGCTCGCCTGCCTGCACGTGGTGCGCGCCTACGCCCGGGAACTCGTAGACGCGCTCGCCGCGCCGAGTCGCGCGGCGTGGGAGCGAGCGGTGAGCGCCGTCGGCTCCGCGCTCGTTGTCCTCGCGCGCGAACGTCGTCCCTCACGCTCCAGACAGCGGATCGCCCTCAAACTTGGGGCGATCGGCGCTTAAGCGATCGGGCATGTGGTGGAGCGTCCGAAGTCGGAGCCCAGGTTCCTGAGCGCGCCGCGAAGCCGCGTGTATCCCCACGTCGGATTTTCTCGGGCCATCGCCAGAAGCTGCTTCACCTTCTCACCGCGGTCCGGTCGCGGGCCCGCAGCGCTCCGCGCACAACTCCCGTCGTACTTCGCGGCGACGCTCTCGCGGTACCACCGGAGGATGGTCTCCGGCGTCGCGAGCGACGCCACCTCGGCCAGCAGACTGCGCCCGAGCGGCTTTCCCGTTTCGGCGAGAAGCCGGCGCTCGGCGTCCGTGAACCGAAGACGCCGAGGACCGAGTCGCGCCCGCAGCACGCGGTTCTCGACGCGCAAAAACTCGAGCGCTTCACCTTGTCGGCGACCGATCCAGCTAGCGACGAGAAGAATGAGGAACTGAAGCGGAATGGTGGACGGCACGGTCGCCGGACCCTACCAACCCAGGCCCTCACCGCGAACGCATTTCGTCCAGAATGCCGGGCGATCGAGTTTGGGACAGTACGCCCTCGCATGCAGTGCCCAGGCATGTGGGTTCATGTGTGAGCTACTAACTGCTCTGATGTTCAGCATCAAGCCGAAACGGCTCGGGACTGCAGCGCCGCATGGCGAGAGAGAGGATGCCCAAATGCCTAAATGTTCTTGTGTTTTGCGGGCCACAATGGTTTCGCCATCTGGTTTCACATAGTTCTATTCGTTAGTAACATGATAACGTACGGATCCTTGCTCCCGGTCAGGTCCTCGCGACATCGCCCAGCGATCCGCCGCGAGTGCTCTACGGTCCGGTCGCGAGCAAGGGCCTATCCAACGAAGTGCGCGGAGCCTTCTACGCGGTCATCGAGACGCCTGGCGGCACCGGCTACCACGTGCCGCTCGACAGGGCGTCCGCCTTGAAGCTAACGGCAGGGGGTGCGAGGTCAACCGCTATTCTACGCCGACTGGCGCGAAGTGCGCCACTGGTGCGAAACGCTCCGAAGTGCGCTGGGTGTCGTAAAATCACGCGCCCGAGCGGGTGATTGGGAAGAACACTGGCGCGATTCGCTCCAGCGTCCGCCCCCAACACCGCCATCGGAACGATACGAAATCGACGAGAAGTGCCGTACGTTCCCGCAGTCATCGCCCGCCCTGTCCAGGCTGGCGTGCTCCTTGCTCTCCCTGCGCGGCCACGGGGGCCCCGCCTCCGAAGCGGAGGAGCCTTAATGCGATCTCGTATTGCGATATTCCGGGTGTTGTTTGGCAGTCTCGCATTGACAGCAGGCTCGGCCTACGTCGGGGCCGCGGACGCCCTTCCGACTCCGACGCTCGTCTCCCCTTCAACGTCGCCGCACACGTTCACGGTGTCGCAGGTGATCGGCGGATTTCCCGCGCCCGGTACCGCCGGCTGCAACAACGGATACGGCCCGCTCGCCTTCTTGCCGATGCCCGCAGGCGGCGTTCTCATTTCGAGCCGGGATGGCTCGATCTACACGCTCGCGAAGGATGAGATGGCGACGCAAATGTACAGCAATGCATCGCCCGTAGCGCCTGCGCTTGGACCGGCCACCGTCCCGAGCGCGATGGCGCTTGTCCTAGATAGTACAGGGACGCTCCGATATTTCGTCGCAGAGACTGGAGAGACCGGAGGGCCGACGCTGGGCGTCCAGGAGCTCACCGTCGCGGGACTCCCTACGGGCCCGCTCATCTCTATCCCGCACGCAGTTGGGATGGCCAGCTACCCCACGGGCGGACGCAATAATTTATTTGCCGGTCACCTCTTGGTGACCGCGGGTGCCGGCGTCTACGACGTCACACCGGCCTTGGGGACCACGCCTGGCTCGGCGTCGTTCCTCTTTTCGGTTCCTGTGAACTACGACTCCATTGCCATCTCGGAAGATGGGGGGACCGCGTTCGTCATTGGGGCCAAACAGATGGAGTGCGGTACGGACCAAATCTTCGGCTACAACCTCGTCTCCACCGTGCCAGGAGTCCCCCTGTACTCGGTGGTCTTCACGTCGCCGTCCGTTGCGGGGGGCATGGACGGCGTTGCCGTGGGAATGGGGTCGCTTCAAGGGTATATTTACGCGAACGACAACGACGGCACGATCACTGAGATCGCCCTCACGTCCCCACATCTTCCCAACTTGACGCCAGGCCCGAGCGCCCCCGATCCAACATCGCCCCACACGATCGTGCAGGGCGGGTCGCGAGGCGATTTCATCAGCACCGATCCAAACGTGAAATCGGGCGGGTACCCCTCGTACGTCTTCTCACAAACGGACGGCTTCTGGCGATTGACTGTTGCCGATGGGAGTGGCGGATGGTTCGGCCCCAACATGCCGCAGGCCCAGTTCCCCGTGATCGTTCCAGCGATCCCGCCGTTCGCGTCGGTCGTGCTTGGTCTGTTGCTCGTCATGGCGGGTGCGCTGGCGCTTGCGCGTCATGGCGGGTGCGCTGGCGCTTGCGCGTCGAGGCGCGATGCGCGCATGAGGCTCTCGGCGAAGCGCTCCCGCCCACCCGAGAGTGAGTACCGCCTATCGCGTATCCCAAGGAGTGAGTCCGGGACGACCGCGAGCAACCGCCGAAGCACTTCGTCATCTGCTGCGAGCTTCTTCTTCGGGCGAATGCCCAGCTCCCGACGGAGGGCGGTTCTGATGTCAATCTGGTCGGCACCTTGTAACGAACCGGAGGGCTAAAGATCCCACACATCTCGATAGCGTTTTGCGGCCGTCCGTGATCAAAGCTGCTGGATGAGGCTCGAGGACATCGCGTCGGAGTTCCGGGGTGCGGCGCTCGGCAACCAGGGGGACGTGACGGCTTATCGTGAGCTTGGGTTGTCTTATACGTCCGGAGAAGGTGTCTCCTATGACTTCGTGCAAGCGTATAAATGGTGGTCGCTGGCGATAAGCCGTCATGATTCTGAGCCGAGTGTGCCTGAGTTATTCGGTGAACTCAAAGAGGCAATGTCCAAGGAGCAGATAGTCGAAGGCGAACGGCTCGCAGCGGCTTGGCCATCGGAACTGGCTCGGAACCAAATCAAGGCAGCGACCGCCGGGAACCGGACGGCGCAGCTAAATCTTGGGTTCGCGTATCTTTCAGGATATGGAGTTCCCCAAGACGAAGCAGAGGCGTCGAAGTGGTTTGCTAAAGCGGCAGAGCACGGCAATTCGTATGCGTCGGTAATGTTGGCATCCGCGTATATCAACGGAAAAGGTGTTCCACAAGACCGCCCACAGGCCTATAAATGGCTGATGGTTTCGATGAAGGTAGGTAACGCAGACCCACAGGTGCAGAAGATGTTTCGTTCACTCGAAACCCAGATGAGCGCTAAGGAGGTCGAGGACGGCGAGCGGCTGGTTGCGCAGTGGCAGGCCGAGCATCCCGCTACGACACCTCCAGCTGGGCACTAAAGTCGACATAAGGGGTCGTTAGCGGCCCCTTTTCTTTTGGCAGGCAGCGCCCGAGGGGTTGGACCCCGAGGGCGCAGCGCCGACCGCGCTACGGCATTGCCGTGCAAGCGGTGGGGCCCCGCCCTTCAGTGGCGGGGTAGCGGCGCAATGGCATCCCGGAGGCGAGTAAGCGCGCGTCCCAGAGCGCTGGCGAACGAGCCGGAGGGCCAACCCGGAGGGTTGTCGATTCGCGCGGCATCGCCGCGCCGCCCAGCTTGCCCAGGACGGCGGTTTGAGCTGTGGGGCATGGGCACACCGTCCCGGAACCCGTTCCCGGCCTCCACGGATCGCCTGAGGGCCTGCGTGGCGGCATCGTCGCCACCCGTCCAGCATCGACTGCAGCACCGCGCCCGGTCCCGAACATCGAGACGAGCAGCCGATCCGCCTCGTGGCTCCCAATGTCCTCGAGCCTCGCGCGATCCCTGACGCCATCCCTCCCAGTCTCCGCGCGCTCTGGCTTCCCGAGCGGTCCCCTCTTTTCCGGCTCGTTCTCGCGGTCCGCCGAGAGCGTCCGGCTACGCCCTCACGGGCTTCGCCAGGACGCAGTCGCGCCCCGCCATCTTCGACCCTGACGGGTGACGAGCTTCTGCTTTCCCCTCCCATGCTTCGCCTACTGTGATTGGCCTCTCCGTTCCGTAGAGACTGGGCGGAGAGTTCGCCGGAAAGTTCACCTGCTGGCGGGGCCCGGGTAGGGGTCGGAGCGCCGGCGACCCCAAAGGCGAAAGGCCGAGAGTTACAGCTCTCGGCCTTCCTTGTCGCGCGGGCGCGCAGACGGGCGAGACCATCCCGTACGGCGCTCGGGCGGGCCAAGAAAACGGCGTCCGGCAGCGGGCGCTGCTTGGACGACCATCGGCTTGTACGTTGCGGGTTTTGCGGGGCGCTGTTCGCGGTGTGCCGCCCGTGCGATCGCGGGCAGGCGTACTGCCCGGGGCCGTGCCGTTTGGAGGGGCGTCGGCGGATCGTTCGCGCCGCTCGGCTACGCCATCGTCGGAGCCCGGAAGGGCGAGCGGATCATCGCGATCACCAGCGTGCCTACCGTGCTCGCCGCGGCCGGCGCGTGAGGGATCTGGGTTCCGAGAAGTTGCCCGGCGCGGCGAGCGTATGCGCGGGCAGCGAGGCGCCCGGCACCGAGGTGGAGCCGCCAGCCATCGCCGCCCCAAAGGACAGCGACGATGAATTCGATCCTGGTAACGCTCGCCCCGGAGGCGACGCACGTTCGAGTCCTGGTGATGGGACCGGACGGCGAGATGATGAGGGCGGTCCTCGGGGCCCCGGCGCGCATGCACCCGAGGGCGGCGCGCACGCTGCTCGAGGGGATTGCGCTCTGGCAGCAGCAACCCCTTTCCGTTGTGCTGTATGTGGACGAGCCGGACGATGGCTGCGCCATGGGTCTGCTCGACGGGCTCGGCATGGGCGATCGCACGCTTCACTACGAGGTCGGCATCGCGGTCAAGGGCGCGGGCCGCCGCCGACGTCTGGGGTCGGTCGGTAACTTTCGCGACCTTCGTCAACTGGCGCTGCTCGAGCGGGTGTCGCCATGACGGTGTCCCGTGAGAAGGAGGCGGAGATCCGCCGGTTATTCTTCGCCGAGCACTGGAAGCGCGGCACCATCGCCGCGCAACTCGGCGTGCACCCCGATGTCGTCGCGCGCGTCATCGGTCACCTGGGTCCCCGCGCGCACGCTGGTCGACCCGATGCACGCGTCCTTGAGCCGTTCGAGGCGTGGGTCGACGAGACGCTCGCGCGCTACCCGCGCCTGGTGGCGACTCGCCTCTTCGACATGCTGCGCGAGCGCGGCTACGAGGGCAGCGTCGTCACGTTGCGCCGCTACGTGCGTCAGGCCCGGCCCCAGCCCAAGACCGAGGCCTTTTTGCGACTCCAGACGTTGCCCGGCGAGCAGGCCCAGGTCGACTGGGCGCACGTCGGACAGATCCCCGTGCGCGGCGGTTACCGAGCGCTCTGGGTCTTCGTGCTCGTGCTGGCGTACTCGCGCGCCTGCTTCGCGGAGCTGGTGCTCTCGCTCGATGTGCATTCGCTTCGCCGTTCGCTCGTGCGCGCTGGCGTCGCGCTGGGCGGACTGCCGCGTCAGTGGCTGTGCGACAACGCCAAGACGATCGTCCTCGAGCGCCAGGGCGACGCCGTGCGGTTTCATCCACTCTTGCTCGACTTGGCCGCTCGCCTTCACGTCCAGCCTCGCCTCTGCGCTCCGCGCAGGCCGCAAGAAAAAGGCGGCGTCGAGCGCGCGATCCGGTTCTTCAAGGAACGCTTCTTCGCCGCCCGATCGTTTCACTCGCTCGAGCACGGCAACGCGCAATTGGTCGAGTTCATCGACACCATCGCGCATCGTCGTCCTCACCCACGATGGCCCGAGCGCTCGGTCGCCGAAGTGTTCGCCGAAGAGCAATCGCGCCTTCTCCCCTTGCCCGAGCCGTTGCCGCACACCGACCTGGTCACGCTCGTGCCCGTCGACCGCACGGCGTTCGTGCGGCTCGATACCAATCGGTATTCCGTCCCGCACACGTACGCCGGCCGCACGCTGACGCTGGTCGCCAGCGACACCGAGCTACGCCTGCTCGACGGCGATCAGCCCGTCGCGCACCACGCCCGCGAGTGGGGCCGCAACCAGTGGCTCGAATTGCCCGCGCATCGCGCCGCGCTCGTCGAAGAAAAGCGAGCCGCCCGCGCGCTCAAGGGGCGCGACCGGCTGCGCGCCGAGGTCCCGGAGATCGAGCCCCTCTTCGAGCGCTGGGTCGACGCTGGGCGCAACCTCGGCAGCATGGTCGCGCGCGTCATCGTCCTGCTCGACGCGTACGGCGCGCCCGCCATGCGCGAGGTGTTGACCGAGATGGTCGCGCGCGGCACCCACGACCCCGGCGCCATGGCCATCCTCTGCGAGCAGCGACGCCGCGCACGCGGGGACCGTCCCCCGCGCGTCGTCGCCTTCGGCGATCACGTCCGCGAGCGCGATGTCGTTCCCCACGACCTCGGGGGCTACGATGAATGATCTCTTCGACCTGCTCGGACGCCTCGGCATGCGCCTGTCGCGAGAAGCGTTCGAGGCCCTGCTGACCCACGCCCAGAAGAGCCGCCTATCGCCCGCTCAGATCCTCGAGCAACTCTGCGCCATCGAACAACGCGAGCGCGACGCGCGTAACCTCGCCCGGCGCGCCAAGGGCGCGGCGATCGGGTCCTGCACGGCGCTCGACAAGTTCGACTGGAACCATCCGCGCACCATCGACCGCTCCCTCTACGAGCAGCTTCTCACTCTCGAATTTCTCGGACGCGGCGAGAACGTCCTGCTGCGTGGGCAGGCGGGCGTCGGCAAGACCACGCTCGCGCAGAATCTCGGGCTGCGTGCCCTCGAGCGCGGTCACACCGTGCGCTTCTCCACGTTGCCCGCGGCCCTCGCAGACCTGCTCCGACAAGAGTCCTTGCCCGCCACCGAACGCCGCTTGAAGCGCTACACGTTCCCCGACTTGTTGATCCTCGACTCATGTTGAGCACCTGTTTATGTGGAGCGCGCCCGCCGTTCGCCGCGATATG
>CALFNG010000249.1 GCA_937902985.1 uncultured Myxococcales bacterium | reverse complement strand
CGCGCTGCGGTCAGATCGTCGCCGAGGAGCTGGGCATCGCGCCGGCCGAAGGGCGCACCATGGCGCTCGAGTTCCTCGTCCAGCAAGCCAGGACCCGGATTGTCGCGCTCGGCCCCCAACAGGCGCAGCAAGAGGCGCTGATCCTGGCGCACGTGCGCGCGTCGCTCGGGGAGGCTCGATGACGAGCCGGACCGACGGGCTCGGGCCCGTCGTTGTCATCGGCGCGGGCGTGTCGGGCACTGCGGCGGCCATCGCGGCGGCGCGGCTCGGCGCCCGGGTGACGGTGGTCGATCACGGCGCCGGCGCGTCGAGCCTCGCGACCGGGGCCCTCGATTTCACTTGGGCGCCCGCGTCACGCGATCGCAGGCTTGCTGACGAGGGGGAGCCCCGACGACAGGCAGACCTTTCGCGCTCGTCGCGCGACGTCTTCGACGCGCTGGGCGTGTACGTCTTGCCGTCGCGTCCTGCTCGCCTGGTCACGACGGCGGGCGTCGTTCGCGAGGCACGCGGCCACGACGCCGCGCTCCTCGACGCGGCGTCGATCGACGTCGCGCGGACCGCGGGCCGGCGCATCGGAGTCGTCCGCTGCTCGCGTCCGGGATGGGACGCCGACGCGCTCGCTGCCGCATGGGGCGGCGCGTGGGTCGCAATCGACGCCCGCGTGCTCAAGTACGCCGACGAGCGCGGAATCCCCGACGCCGATTTCGCCGCACGCCACGACGACGACGCGCGCCTCGCGTGGCTCGCCGAGCGCCTGCGCGAAGCCCTTTCGGGCCGGGCGGAGGGCGGCGGTCTCGCGGGCATCGTCCTGCCGCCATCACTTGGCGTCGACCGGCCGCGGTCGCAGGCGCTCTCGGAGCGTGTCGGCGTTCCATGCGGTGAACCGATCGCGATGCCCGGAGGTCCGGCAGGTCTCCGCTTCGAGCGCGCCCGCGACCGCGCGTTCGCGACGGCGGGCATCACGAGGGCCCGGGCTCGCGTGCGCCGAGCCGAGGCCTCCGGCGGGACGTGGCACGTGACAGGATACGAAGGCACGAGCTTCGAGGCGCACGCCGTGGTGCTCGCCACAGGCGGGCTCATCGGGGGAGGCATCGAATACGCCCCGTCCGAGGCGACCCTCGCTGCCGCGTTGCCGTCGTCGGCGCGCGCTCCCTTTCGAGCGTCGGTCGACGCGCCCGTCGTCCTCGGCGCACACGGACGGCCCCTCGAACTGCCCGGCTCGCTCTTTGGCGTCGAGCCCGAGAGGCTCGCCTGGCCCTTCACCGGCGAGCCGACCGGTCCGACCGGGCCCTTCACCGGCGGCGGCATGCTCGAACGCGCCGGCGTCCTCGTCGCCGACGACGGCGCCTGCTTCGGCGCGCCCCGCGGCCTCTTCGCGGCCGGCGAGGTCGTCGCCGACGGGCCCCGCACGTGGCTTCACGCCTTGACGAGCGGAGCCCTGGCCGGCGCCTACGCGGCCCGCCGCTACCGGTGACTCATCGCTTTCGCGAGCACCTCCCAGCCCACCTTCAGCATCGCGTCCGTGCCCTTCTCCGGATCTTCGGGGACGTTGCGCGCCTCGACCCCCGTGGCCTCGACCGCCGTCGCCCCCGCGTCGCCGGCGACGACGACCACGTTCTTCGGCGCAGGCGTCGAGCCCGCAGATTCGCGCGAGAGATGACCGTCGAGGTCCTTCTCGCGATACGAGATGCCGCCCTCGTCCTTCGGCATCTCCACGGCGACGTCCGGATGGACACCGTCGGCCTGGATCGCGCGTCCGTTCGGCGTGTAGTAGCGCGCGACCGTCAGTCGCATGCCCGCCCCGCCGGGCAGCGCGATGATCGCTTGCACGCTCCCCTTGCCGAACGTCGGCTCCCCGACCACCGTCGCGCGCTTCTGATCCTGGAGCGCCCCTGCCACCAGCTCCGACGCGCTGGCCGTGTACTGGTTCACTAGGATGACGCATGGTTCGCGGGCGAACGCGCCTCCCGGACGCGCCTTCACCTCGTCGACGATGTGCCCGCGATGGCGGGTCGTGTAGATGACGCCGGCGTCGAGGAACTCATCGGCCACGTCGGCCGCCTGATCGACGAGGCCTCCCGGATCGCTCCTCAGATCGAAGAGGATGCCGGTGAGCTTGCCGCCGGCTCGCGCACGCACCCGGGCGGCGGCGTCGATGAGCTCGTCGTGCGTGTGCTCCTGGAACTGCTTGACCCGCACATAGGCAACGCCATTCGCAAGCAGCCGCGACGACACGCTCGGTACGTGTACGAGCTCTCGCGTGAGCTCGAACGTCAAGAGGTCCGGCGCGCCGCCTCGCCGTACCCCGACCTTCACGTGCGAGCCGGGCGCGCCGCGAAGCCGCTTCACGAGCTTGTCGAGCGGCTCGGCCGACGGGTCCTTCCCGTCGACGCTGACGATGACGTCGCCGCTCTTGATCCCGGCCCGATCGGCGGGGGAGCCCTCGATCGGCGCGAGGACGACGAGCTGTTCGTTGCGGCTCTCGACTTCGATCCCGATTCCGCCGAACTCGCCCTCGGTATCGCTCTCGAATGCGCGGAACTCGTCGGGCGCCATGTAGCTCGAGTGCGGATCGAGCTCTGCGACCATGCCCTTTATCGCCCCGTCGACCAGGCGCGCACGATCGACGGGGTCGACGTACTCGTTCTCGACGTCGACGAGAACGCGTCCGAGCTGCTCGACCGCCGCATAGGGCGTGTCGCCTCGCGCCGCACGACCGTTCGCGCCTCCTGTGAGCGCCGTCGCACATGCGCCTCCAGCGAACGCGCAGATTGGAAGCAGGAGCACCTTCGAGAGGCGGCGAACAGCCTTTTTTTCGCGGAGCATGGCTCCGGCAAGGTACCGCCCCGCGCCTCGATCCCGCGAGGCCGAGAACGCTCTTTTCGAGATTTGGACCGTTCCCCCCCGCTTACTCAGCTTGACCCTTCGCCGCAAGGCAGCCGATAGTAGGCCTGCTCTTATGCAGGGAAGCGCGCGGGTCTCCCGCACCTTTCGCGCTGCCCAACCCGAAGGAGGCCGCCTTGGCGACGAGTGACAAGGAGTCGATTCCGAATCTGCAAGGCTCGAAGACAGACAAGCGCAAGCAGAGTCTGTACTTCCCCGAGTCGATGCTCCAGGAGATCAAAGAAGAGGCGGCCCGTCTGGACCGCTCGCTCTCCTGGGTCGTGCAGCGCGCGTGGAAGATCTCGCGAACCGAGATCAAGAAGCTCCCGAGCGTCAACGACGTCGACGGTGGAGACGACGAGGAGGGCGGCTGATCTCTTCGGTCGAGCGTTCATCCGTAGCACCACTCGCTCCATCGACCGCACCGGCTTCTGCTGACGACCCGCCGTCGTTCGCGGTGGGTGGCGACGGCACGCGTCTGTATGTTCACGCCCGTACGGCGGGGCATGCGGCGGGCGACGTCCACGCCATCCTGAGCGACGGCGTCCTCTGCGACGGCTTCATCTGGAAATATCTGTGGGGCGCCCTCGCGCCCGTCGTTCCGGTCGCGCACTGGCACTATCGGGGGCATGGCCGGAGCGGCATTCCCGCGGATCCGGATCGAATCAGCGTCGCAGCGCTGGCCGACGATCTGGACCACGTGCGCCGGCATATCGGCGATCCGCCTTGCGTCCTCTTCGGGCACTCGCTGGGGTGCCAGGTCGCCCTCGAGGCGTATCGACTGCGACCCGACAAGATCAAGGCCATGGTGCTCTTGTGCGGGAGCTTCGGGAACGTGACGTCGACGTTCCACGGCGGCCCCGTGCTCGATCTCATTCTTCCCCAGCTGCTCGACGTGGCCCAGCGTCTGCCCGATGTGGTGCGCGCCGTCTGGAGCCGGCTGCCCCCGAAACTGTCGCTGAAGATCGCGCTGAAGTCGGGCGAGATTGACTCGGAGCGAGTGCACGCAGAAGACGTGCTCCCGTACCTCTCGCACATGACGCAGGTCGACTTCCCGATGTTCTTACGGATGCTCCGCGCCGCCGGCGAGCACAGCGCCGCGGATCTCTTGCCGCAGATCGACGTGCCCGTCCTCGTGATTGCCGGCGAGCGCGACACGTTCACGCCCTCGTTCCTCGCGCAAACGATGGCCGAGGCCCTCCCGAAGGGGGAGCTCTTGATGGTGCCTCGCGGGACCCACGTGACGCCCATCGAGCAGCCCGACCTCGTGAACGCGCGCATGACCGAGTTCCTGCGCGATCGGGTGCTGACCGCTCGCCCTGCTGGCGTAGAGCTCGGGCCGCCGTCGCCCTGAAGGTCACTTTACTCGCGACCGGGCGCGCCCGTGGAGTGTCCGGGATGGGCGCGCATGAGCCAGACAAAAAAGTTGCGGGCACGCCTCGAGTGAAGCGCGCCCGCAGAGAGTCGTTCCTTACCGCATGGGCCGTGTGTCGGGCGTCATGAACCCCTAGCCAACGGCTAGGTGGGGAGCTCTGACCACTCTTAAGGCTTCCGGGTGATCCGCACCCTTGCGGGGCGGCCGGCCTGCACACCGAGTCGTCATCGCTCCCCGGGTTCGTAGGTGCAGGGATCCATAGATGCCAACAAACACGGACCAGCAGAGGGAACATTCGAAACATAACATCGGCCGACGCTCGGTCAACGACCCCAAAAACTGGGCCAGGCGCTTCTTGCCGTGAATACATCGGTGGACGGAGAACCGCTTACCGCGCGCACCGCGCGCACCGCGCCCACCGCGCCCACCGCGCCCGCCTTGAGCTCTGGCGGACGAGGGAGCGCCGCGACCGCCGGCGGACGAAGACCCATGGACGACGGAAACCTGGCAGATAACGTCCACGACGGCGTCCACGACGGCGACGACAGCGCCTCGCCCGATTTCAGGTTCGCCATGCGGGCGGCCATCGCCCGAAGGGCCGATTGCGGCGGACGTGTGGCCTTCTGCAAGGCTCTCGACCGCGACGCGGAGGCCGGCTCGCTGCGAATGGCCGGGCTCATCGTGGTCGAGGTCGAGGGCATCGGCCCTTCGGCGCGGGGGCGCCTGGCCGATGTGCTCGATGACGCGCTCGAACAGGAGCTCGCGGCCCGCGGCGCGACCGGCCCGGGCCTGACCAGCGCCAGCGATCGCGACGCGGCCCTCAGCGATCAGCTCTTCCGCGCTCGGCGCCTCGGGGCCCCGGGCCTGGCTATCGTTCTCGGTCCGCTCCGAGCCGCCGCGAACGCCGTCGGCGCGCTCGAGCCGGAGGACAGCGCCACCCTCAGGTTCCTGGCAAGCGCCACCGCGGAACGGCCGGTCGTGCTTATCCTGGATGAACGCGACGCCAGGACCGGGGGGTACGCGGAGCCGGTGCCCCTGGCAGAACTCCTCGGAAACGGCGTTCGCCAGGCGAGCTTGAACGCAGACGTGCCGGCGCGCGATTCTTCGCCGACGTTCTCGCCGACGTTCTCACCCACGCCCGAGCCAGCCTTCGTGCTCCCGCCGACGGCATCTTACGCGACCGAACATGCGCAGGCGTTCGAGAAGGCGATCGAACCGACGACCGAGCCCGAGACCGCGCACGCGCGTGCCCCGGCATTCGAACCCGCGATCGAGCCCGAGCCTGCGCCCGAGCGCCGGCCGGTCTACGCGAACACTGCGGGCGCGAGCGTCGTCGATCGCGAAGATCCCTGGCGCGCCTGGACCCTTCAGCTCGTCGCAGCCCGCGGCGCTCAGCCGCTCGCGGCGCTCGAGAGGCTCTTCACCGACAGCTACATGCCGCTCGCGAACGCGTTGGGCGCGGGGCTCGACGACGCGCGCGCTCGCGGCGCCGCCGACGAGTTTCGCGCGGCCTTCTCGAGGAGCTACTCCGAGGCGTTCCCGACCTTTTCGGCGACCGCCAAGCGTCCGCGCATGGTCCTCGACGTCCACGAGAGCGCCGGCCGCATCGCGCGGCTCCACGGCGCGCGCTCGACGCGAATGCTCCTCGTCGACGCGATGCGCTGGGACGTGGCACGCCTCGTCCAGGCCCGCCTCGTCGCGCGTCTCGGCGAGCGCGCCGTGCTCACCGACGAGGTGCTCCTCTGGAGCGCTCTCCCCACGACCACGATGCGCCAGCTCGAGACGATCGCGCGCGGCGTCGACGCGCTGCGTTCGCCCGGGGAGATCGACGCCGACGCCGAGCCTCCCCGCGGACGAACGGCGGAGTACGTCCGCCGGCTGAGGGTCGGGCCCCGCGAAGTCCACAAGCTCGACGTCATCGAGGCGCGCCTCCAGGGAGCGCGCGGTAATGTCTGGCGCGCGCTGCCCGAGATCGCCGAAGCGACCGCCGAGGCGATCGCTCGCCACGCCGAGACGCTGGCGCCGAACACGTTGCTCTTCGTCTTCGGCGATCACGGCTTCACGATCGACAAGACCGGCACGGCGCGTCAGGGCGGCCCCTCGCCCGAAGAGGTTCTGGTGGGCGCGTTCGCCTTCCTCGTAGGCGATGTGCACTGAACGAGTAAGATGCGGCCGATGCGACTGCGAAGGAACATCCTCATCACCGGCGCGAGCTCGGGGCTCGGCCAGGGCATGGCTCGCGAGTACGCCAAGCTCGGGCGTAACCTCGCCCTCTGTGCCCGTCGTGTCGACCGCCTCGACGAGTTGAAGCGCGAGCTCGTCGCCGCGAACCCCGGGATCCAGGTCTTCGTACGGTCGCTCGACGTGATGCAGTTCGAAGCCATCGAGCGCGAGCCCAGCGAGGCGTACGTTCCGCGCTGGCCATGGCAGGCGCTCGGCTTCCTCATGAAGCGGCTTCCGCTCTCCGCGCTCGCGCGCATGACCTGAGCGGAGGGCGTTTGGGCTCTTCGACCCTCCTGGCCCGGTGGCTGCTACACGCCGGCGACACCCGGGCGATCGCGCGCGAGGCGCGCGGCGAGACTGCGTGGCGCGACGCGGTCGCGGCGGCTGATCGGGTCGCGGCAGCGCTGCTCGACGGACGCCGCTCGCTCGAAGGCGAACGGATCGCCATGCTCGTCTCGCCGGGCGCGGATTTCCTCGCGTGCATGTTCGGCGTCTTGCGTGCGGGCGGGTGCCTCGTCGTCCTCTCGCCCGTGCACCCGCCTCCCGAGACGCTCTACTTCTGCGACGACGCGAAGGTCGAGACGGTCATCGCCTCGCCCGAGCTCGCGGAGCGCGTGGCCTTCCTCGCGGCGAGCGCGCCCTCGCGTCGGATCTTGACGACGACCGCGCTCCTCGGCGGCGCGCGGGCAGCACCGTCGATCGCCGCCGATCCCGGAGACGACGCCCCCGCTCTTCAGCTCTACACGAGCGGCACGACGGGCAAGCCGAAAGGCGCAATCATCACCCACGCGAACCTGGCGAAGCAGCAAGAGCTCCTCGCCGAGGCGTGGGCCTGGGACGCCGGCGATGTCCTCCTCCACGTCTTGCCGCTCCACCATCTCCACGGCCTCGGGATCGCGCTCTTGTCGGCCATCGGCGCAGGCGCCGCCGCGCACTTCCTGCCGTTCGATCCGCGCGCGACGTGGGAGGCCATGCCCCGCACTACGGTGTTCATGGGCGTGCCGACCATCCACATGAAGCTCCTGGCCGCGCTCGACGAGGCCGACGCCGCAACGCAGGCCCGGTGGATCGCCGGCGCCCGGTCGCTTCGCCTGATCACGAGCGGCAGCGCAGCTCTCCCCGTGACGCTCGGCGAGCGATGGCGCGCGATCACGGGCGCGTATCCGCTCGAGCGCTTCGGGATGACCGAGATCGGCGTCGGCGCGAGCAACCCCCTCGACCCGGCGGGACGCCGCCCAGGCATGGTGGGCCTCCCGCTTCGCACCGTCGGCACGCGCATCGTCGGAGACGACGGGCGCGACGGCGATTCCGGCGAGCTGTGGATCGAGGGGCCCTGCGTCTTCGTCGGCTACCACGGCCGCGCCGACGCAACCCGCGACGCGTTCGTCGACCACGCCGCGGGCCGCTGGTTCAAGACGGGCGACACCGTGTCGCGCGGAGACGACGGCTACATCAAAATCCTCGGACGGACGAGCGTCGATATCCTGAAAAGCGGCGGTTACAAGCTGAGCGCCCTCGAGATCGAAGAGGTCCTCCGCGAGCACGCGGCCGTCAGCGAGGTCGCGGTCGTCGGGCTTCCCGACGCGATGTGGGGCGAGCGCGTCGTCGCGTGCGTCGTTGCCCGGGCCGGCCTCGAATCGGCCTGCACCGAAGACGCGCTCCGCGGCTTCGCCAAGGAGCGGCTCGCGCCCTACAAGGTGCCGAAGCAGGTCGTCGTGATGAGCGACCTACCGCGTAACGCCGTGGGCAAGGTCATCAAGCCCGCGCTCGTGAAGAAGCTCGGGTGAACGCGGCGCGCTAGCCTGGTGGTGATACGACCCCGTCGCCGAAACGGCCTCGATGCGCGACGCTTCGGCCGACCGCGGGCCGATGGATGGGGCGCCGCCGAGGTGAACCCAGAACGGACACCCGCTGTCGGTCCACGCCGCCCGGAGCGACCCCCCTTCCGAGCGGCGCGGTTCGCGAGACTTACTTCAGGTCATAGACCTCGACGGTGTCTTCGAGGAAGTGCGGGACGAGGATCCGACCCCGCTTCGTGTCGTAGCCGATGTCAGCGGGAGATTTTTGCTTGTCGAGCGCGACTTCGAAGGGTCCGCCGAGCGGCCCCTTGTAGACGGTCGAGGTCTCCCAGCTCGATACGAGCAGCGAGTCGCCGAGCGCAACGACGCCGTCGAGCACTCCGCCCGGCGGCTTCGAGACGCTCTGCTTCTTGCCCTTGTCGTCGAGCAAGTACACTTCGCCCGATCCGAAGGTCACGACGACGACCCCCTTGTCGGTCACGAGAAGGCCGTTCGGATTGCCCAGGTCCTTCCCCTTGGCGAGCGCCTTCGCGTGCCCCTTGTCGATCACGTAGACGGCGTCGGTGCCGCTCGGCTCCATGTCCTTCGCGCCTGCCTTGAGGCCCGAGTCGGACACGTAGACCTTGCCGTCGGGACCCGTCGCGATGTCGTTCAAGAACGTGGCGCCCGGGATGGCGACGTCGCCCTTGGGTGCGCCGGTCTTCACGTCGAACGTGCGCACGACGGTGATATCGGCGACGTAGAGCACGCCCTTGGCGATACCCATGCCCTTGGGGGCGTCGAGCTTCGTCTTCTCCTTGCCGCCCTCGATCCACTTGAGGGTGGTCACCGTGCCGTCGGGCGACAGCGCGGAGATGAAACCGTTGTTGTCCTTGTCGGTCGGCTTGCCGTTGATGTTCGACACGAGATAGCGATCGGCGTCGGCGTCGTAAAGGACGCTCTCCGGAGTCGCGAGGCCTGCGTATTTGGCGACCGGCGTCGGCGCGGCGGGCGCGGGGGCCGGCGCGGGCGCGGCGCTCGCGGCGGGCGGCGGGGCGGCGTCGGT
>CALFNG010000248.1 GCA_937902985.1 uncultured Myxococcales bacterium | reverse complement strand
GCGCGCCGAGCACTTCGTTCTCGAGAAAGGCTTCCGCACCGCGCGACCCTGACCGCTCCCGCCGCCCTCACCGGAGAGGATGCGCACTCCGCCGCGCCGCGAACGCGCGCTCTCGTCCACGTACGCCTCGGGCCGCGGGCGGAAAAGGCGAAGAACCGTCTCCCCGTCAGCGGGTGGGCCCCTGGGTACCGGTGATGCCGCTGATACTGGGACCCTCCGAGCCCGGCGGTGACAGTTGGTCCGAGATCCAGAAGACGTCGACCAACATCGGCGACACCCTCAACAAGGCGTGCTCCGCGCTCGAGGAGAAGAATGCCGGACTCGAGGGCGTGCTCGCCGGCATCGACTATAACGACGAGCGAAAGCTCGGCGACGCGCGGAACCGTGACGCTGTCCTCGCCCGTCTCGTTCAACACTTCTCGAAGCTGAACGTCCGCAACGCGAACCTCTCCGAGCCCGACATGCTCGGCCGCGCGTACGAGTACCTGATCGAGAAGTTCGCCGACGACGCCGGCAAGAAGGGCGGAGAGTTCTATACGCCCCGGATGGTCGTGAAGCTCATCGTCGAGATCCTCCGACCGAAGGCCGGGATGCGCATCTGCGATCCGACGTGCGGTTCAGGCGGCATGCTGATCGAATGCGCTCACTACCTCGAGCGGCACGGGCAGAACCCGAAGGACCTCTCGTTGGCCGGGCAGGAGAAGAACCTCGGGACGTGGGCGATCTGCAAAATGAACATGCTCTTGCACGGGCTTCCCGACGCGCGCATCGAGAAAGGCGACACGATCCGCGACCCGAAGCTACGCGAAGGCGGCGAGCTCGCGCTCTTCGACCGCGTGATTGCGAACCCGCCGTTCTCGCTCGACGAGTGGGGGCGCGACGTCGCCGAGCATGACGGATACGGCCGGTTCCGGTTCGGCATCCAGCGACGCGCCGTTGGGAAGACATGCGCATGCCCGACGATACGCTCCAAGCGATAGTGAACCCTGCTGCGCTGGGCATGGAAGCCGAGTGGGCGGCTATCGGGGCTCGGCGCGAGGGGGAAGTCGAATGATTCCGGACACCCTTGACGGATGGACGATGGACATTGTCCGCGCGATCGTCGAGCAGGGGGTTTTCGAGACGGACCGATTCGACTTCAAGGAGATGCTCCCACACCCGAGCTATGAGGAAGGTAAGCGTCGCCTGCGCCGGGACCTGGCAGCCTTCGCGAACAGCGTCGGAGGCTTCCTCGCCTTCGGCGTGAAGGATGACAAGGGTCTGTCCGCCCAGGAGCGCATCGTTGGCCTGGTATCTACGCATGACTTCCCTGAGCAGTTCGGGAACTACCCGGCCGGGTGCGAGCCATCCGTAGACTGGACCTTCAAGAACCCCCCCATCGTTTGCGGTCCTGAACGGGTGGTTCACGTCGTGCATGTCCTCCCCAGCGATCGCCGCCCACATGGATTGTTCGAAGACGGGCGCTGGTGGTTCACCAAGCGGACGAACAAGGGCACCGAGCCGCTTTCCTACGCGGAACTGCGCGGGCTATTCACGGACGCCGAACAGCGACGGTCGAATCTGCTCTTGTTCACGGCGGAGCTGGAACGCATTCGAAAACTCGCCGAACAGCAGGCCATGGCGAGCAGCAGGAGCACGGATCAATTCGTCGGTGTCCGATACAATACCGCTCGCGTCGAGGCGGTCCTGCCATTCATTTTCGGAGTTCTCTCTGGCAACACGTGGCTGGTTGGCAACGTGAACGAACTGCGGAACGTCGCGCAGGAGGCCGACGCGTGGCTCGCGGGCGTGTCCCCGTATGTAACCCTGGATCCGTGGAAGCAGAGCGCACTTCGCCAAAAGGTCGCGGAAGATGCTCGTCGTGTCATGAACTCTGCAGAGCGGGCGTTGACACAGCTCGAAAGACTTCGAGCATGAGCCCTCCCGGCCGGTCGTGGAACGAGGAGCACCTCTCTGAGACGCCAGCAGTCGCGCACCTCGAGCGGCTCGGGTAACCGAGGCGGATCTGGACCAAGCCATCGCTCGGCGTCGAAAGGGCGATGAATGGGCACTAATCCTCCCAGAGATCGGCCAATTGAAGTTGTCGTCGGACGGTACAGGAATTCCCATCTCAATGCGACTGATCAAGCAGGGCGAGATCCCCGTGCGCATTGCGGCGGTGGGGGAGCGTCCCGTGGGCACCATCATTCCTCGCAATGTCAACGTCTGGGACAAGTACAACATGAGTCGCGACAACCTAGCCGAGAAACTTGGAGTCAGCAGACCGAGGACCCACGCACTGATCTACGAACTAAAGCTTCAGGATGACACGGACTGCTATTTCACGTGGACTCACAAGAGCGGAAAGCATTCCGGGTACAGTAAGAGGGCTCTCGAACGGCTGGAAGCGGCGCTTCCTACCGTCGATCTGAAGGACGTTTGGAACCGTCACAAGCATCGCTTCGGCGCAGGCAAGCGGACCTGATCCCTCGCGAGAACTACCTCTTAGATCGGAGGTCCCGTGTTCTATTTGGCGCTTCAGGTGGGCAGTTCCGCCACGCCGGCATCCAACAGCCCGTCGGGCAGACCCTCCTCAGCCGGCACCTTGACGCGCGCGAGTCGAATGAGTTCTTCGGCGTCGCGCGTGCGATCGAGAGTGACGAAGATCTCCATGAGCTTGCCCCACTCGGGTCCCCGCCGCGGCCACACGTCGAGCGCGGACCGGTACGCCACGGCCGCACGCGAGTGGTCGTTGACCTCGCGGCGCACGTCCCCGAGGCGTGACCATGCGCGCCAGTCTCTGTCGTCATCGATAAGCGCATCGTTCAGGATATCGATTGTTGCCCTCAGGAGTAGGCCGCGGCGGTATGGCTGCGTAGCGGCGGCGGCGGCTCGGTCGTGTTCGAGCTCGGCTCGCTCGCGCTTCGGCCATGACGCGTACGGGTTCGCCTCGATCGCTCTCGCCAGGAGCTCTTCCGACTGGGCTTGAAGGCTCGCTGTTGTCGAGGCGTCGGGCGCACGGCGCGCCTGGTATCGGAC
>CALFNG010000247.1 GCA_937902985.1 uncultured Myxococcales bacterium | reverse complement strand
TCGCGACGGCTGGGGGGGAAGTGCTCAAGCTCGTGAAGTTCGAGCACCCACGCCACGGTGCAGCTTTGGCGGACCGCGCGGCAGGTTCCCAATCGAGATCCACGCCGCGGGAGTCGCCTGCGGGTTTGGCTGCCGGCACGGCGGGCTGCGTCCGAGCCCCATTCGGCGTGCTCGCGGGCGTTCCAGGGCGAGCCTCCGCCGGCTGCTTGTCGGTGCTCTTGGCCTTCGTCTTCCGCTTGGCGCCCGCGGCAGTCTTGCCCCCGCTGGCGTAGAGCCGCAGGGCACCGGGGGTGATCGGGATGCCGCTGTCGGAAACAACCTTGGCGATCGCGGTCAGGCTGTAACCCTTGGCCTGCACTGCGCGGATGGGGTCCATAGGGGTCGACTTCGACGTGATACTGCTTGGTCTCGCCGCCGTAGCTCGTGACGTCGATGACGCCTTGGACGGTCTTGAACTGGCGCTCGAGGATCCAATCCTCGGCCGTCTTGAGATCCTTGACCGTGTAACCCTTGCCGACGACCCGATATCGAAAAATTTCGCCGATCGCGTTCCATGGCGACAGCGTCGCCTGTAGCCCGTCGGGAGCTGCACGAACTGGATGCGGTTGATGACCTCTTGCTTCGCGTCCGCGTACTCGGTCTTCCAGTCGAAGTAGCACTCGACATCCGAGAGAGCGAAGAGGCTCTGTGACCGGACGTGCTCGAGGCCCGGCATTCCGGAGAGGCCGATCTCGAGCGGCACGGTCACGTACCGCTCCGTCTCCTCGGCGCTCCAACCCGGAGGCTGCGTGATGATCTCGACGAGCGGCGGGACCGGGTTGGGATACGCCTCGATGTCGAGCTCCTTGTAGGCCAGGAGCCCCACCACGATGATCAGCGCGGCGGCCGCGAATACCATGAGCGGCATCCGAAGCGCCGCAGAGACGATCTTCTGAATCATGTTCGCCTCGCGCTTCAGATCAGAGCTTCTGCGAGAAGAGGATGCTGCCGCTGACGACGACCTTCTGCCCGTCGTCGAGGCCGTGATTCACCTCGAGCTCGTAGAGGTGCCCGATGACCCACGCCTTGTCGATCTCGTCGATCGTTAAGGGGTGCGCAGTCACGTCGATGTGCAGAACGCGGCGGTGCTCGAGCGAGAGGCCGAAGAAGACATAAATGACGTCGAACGTCACCGTCGGCACCGTCAGGAAGTCGATCGCGATCGTGCCCGCGAGGTGGTGCGAAGGAACGTCTTCCAGGTCGGCGAGGGGGGACGACGCGGCCGCTGAATTGGCTTCGGCATGTACTTCGCGACCGTGTCCTTGTCGACGGCATGTCCTAGCTTCGCCCGCTCGCTGGCGATCCTCCGGCGGCTCCAAAGCGGATTCTCGCAGCGCCATCCGCTCGATGAAACTCGCCCACCTGTTTGGACCGGGCGCGTTTGCGGTTCTGCCGCGTCCAGAATGCCTGCCGGGCGTTCTCGTCGAGATGCTCAGGCGCCTCGTCACGCGTAGGCGGGCGAAAGCAAGCGTGGCGCTGGCGCCACCGGACTCGACCAAACGTTGGCGGACGCGAGCGCGCAAGTGGCTCGCTCCGGCGCTGCGTTTCCGTTATTAGATGTGCTCCCATACATTCGCATCAGAAAAGGAGACCGACGATGGGGGACAAACTGTCGCGACGTGACGTGCTTCAGCAGAGCGCTGCCCTCGGCACGTTCGTGGCCTTCGGCTCAGTCGCGTGCAGCAAGCCCGCGGCCCTCGCGTGCGTCGACACGACGGGGCTATCGGCGACGGACATGCAGGTGCGCACTGCGCTGGTCTACGTCGACAAGTCCACCGAGGTGGGCAAGACGTGCTTGGGCTGTCTGCAGTACGTTCCCCCTCCCGCCGCAGGAAGCTGCGGGACGTGCAAGATCGTCAAGGGGCCTATCAATCCGGCGGGGTATTGCAAATCGTTCGTGGCGAAACCGGCGTAGCGGTCCCCGCTGGTCTCGGCCCGGACTCCAATGCAAAGATCTCTGCTCCTCCAAGGCGAAGTATCCAAACAAACGCGGCGGCCCCGATGGGCGCTTTCGGCCAAGGGGTTTCGGCCGTTCTTCCTGCTGGCCGCTGTCTTTGCGAGCGCGATCGTCCCGCTGTGGATCCTCGTCGTGGCCGGCGTCCTGCAACCCGGCCTCTATCTCGACGCGACGGGCTGGCACGCACACGAGATGGTGCTGGGCTACGCCGTCGGTGTCATCGCCGGCTTCTTGCTGACAGCCGTCGGCAACTGGACCAAGCGCGAGACGCTGGTCGGCCTACCTCTCCTGGCTCTTTCGGCGCTCTGGGTCCTGGGCCGGGCGGCGATGGCCTTCGCGGGCGCCCTGCCGCGAGGGGTGCCCGCCATCGTGGATCTTGCGTTCCTGCCGGTGCTCGTCGTCGTGCTCGCGCGACCGCTCGTCGCGGCGAGGAACTGGCGCAACTTCGTCATGCTCGGAGTCCTCGGCGCGCTCTTCGCCGCGAATATGGTCGTTCATCTCGAGGCCCTCGGAGTGATGGCGATCGGCGCGGCGCGACGAGCTTGCCTCGTGGCGTTGGATGTCGTCATCCTCGTCATCCTCGTCATCGCCGGTCGCGTCTTCCCGATGTTCACTCGCAATGCGATCAGCGTGACGTCCATTCGGTCGATCCCGTCCCTCGATGTCCTGACGGTCGCCGGGATGGCGGCGCTCACGTTGCTCGACGTGCTCGTGCCGGAGCGCGCCGTCACGGCCGCGACAGCGGGCGCCGTGGGAGCGCTCTCGATCGTGCGCGCGGCGCACTGGGGGTCTCGGCACACTGCGCGGCACCCTCTCTTGTGGATCCTGCACGCCGGCTACGCGTGGCTGGCCCTTGGGCTGCTGCTTCGAGCACTCGGGCGCCTTGTCCCGATACCCGGCTCCGTCGCGACGCACGCGCTGACGGTCGGCGCCATCGGCTCGATCAGTCTCGGGATGATGGCGCGGGTCGCGCTCGGCCATACGGGACGCGCGCTCGTCGCCTCGAAACCGGTGGTGTGGGCGTTCGGTGCGATCACCATGGCCGCGTTCGCCAGGGTGGTCGTCCCCATGTTCGCGCCCGGCTGGTACTTCGGCACGCTCGTGGCGGCCGCCGCCCTCTGGACGCTGGCCTTTCTTCTCTACGTGGTCGCGTATTTTCCGATCCTGGTCATGCCCAGGGTAGACGGAAAGCCAGGCTGAGAGCTTCGCGTCCGGGCCCATGTACACGCTCTACACCCTCTCTGTCTTCGTCCACATCCTCGCGGCGTGCGCGTGGATCGGCGCCATGATTTTCTTCGCCGTTGCGCTGGTACCGGTCGTCCGACGGCCCGAATACAGGGGCGTCTTCGCGGAATTGATACGTCACGTCGGCGCGCGGTTCCGCGTCCTCGGGTGGGCGTGCTTGCTCGTGCTGGTCGCGACGGGCATCTCCAACCTCACGATGCGGGGCATCGGCGGTTCGACGCTCTCGACCGCCGCGTTCTGGTCGACGAGCTTCGGTCGCACGCTCGCATTCAAGCTCGTGGCCGTCGCGCTGGTCGTGCTGGCGACCGTGGCGCACGACGTTCTCTTCGGCGCCCGTGCGATGCGGCGACTCGCGCAGGACCCGACTTCTCCCGTAGCACTGCGCGTTCGGCGGGTGGCCAGCTGGCTGGGCCGCACGACCCTCCTCCTCTCGCTCGCTGTGCTGCTCCTCGCGGTATGGCTGGTCCGCGGGATGCCCGGATGAAGGAGCCAAGCGCGGCAGCGTCGGGGCCGAGCCAGGAGCCGTAGACCCTGCGCGTCTTTGCAGAGATTGCGGCGGTTGCCGTGCAACTACGGCGCGAGTCGGCGCGTCACGTCCGGCACGTCTATTGAACCACGGAGGAATGATGCGCTCCCATACATTGGTCATCGCGGTCGTGCTCGCTCTCGCTAGCGCCTGTCGCGAATCGGGCAAGATATCTCCGTCGCCGTCCTCCAGTGCGGGCAACGAGCAGTCGCTCGAGGTTCTCAAAGCCGAGCCCACGCATGCACCAGAAGTGCCTCCTCCCACGCGCCGGAGTCACGCGGCGAAGGTCGTCGTCGAGCTGGAAGTGCGGGAGGTCGTTCGCGAGATCGCCGATGGCGTCAAGTACACGTTCTGGACGTTCGGCGGCCAGGTTCCCGGGCGCTTCATTCGCGTCCGGGAGGGCGACACCGTCGAGCTTCATCTGCAGAACCACCCCGAAAACAAGATGCCGCACAACATCGACCTGCACGCCGTCACGGGGCCCGGCGGAGGAGCCACGAGCACGTTCACCGCGCCGGGGCACCAGACGCAGTTCACCTTCACCGCGCTCCGGTCCGGCCTCTACGTGTACCACTGCGCGACGGCGCCCGTCGGCATGCACGTGGGCAACGGGATGTACGGGCTCATCTACGTCGAGCCGAAAGACCCGCTGCCGCCCGTCGACCACGAGTACTACGTGATGCAAGGGGACTTCTACACGGTAGGCAAGTACCGGGAGAAGGGCCTTCAGCCCTTTGACATGCAGAAGGCCATCGAGGAGAACCCGACGTACGTGGTCTTCAACGGCAGCGAGGGATCGCTTATCGGGGACAATGCGCTCAAGGCCAAGGTGGGAGAACGCGTCCGCCTCTTCGTCGGCAACGGCGGGCCCAACCTCACTTCGAGCTTCCACCTCATCGGCGAGATCTTCGACCGCGTGTACAGCGAGGCAGGGACCAAGGTGAACGAGAACGTGCAGACCACCGTCATTCCCTCGGGGGGCGCCGCCATCGTGGAGTTCACCGCCCAGGTGCCAGGGACGTACATACTGGTGGATCACGCGCTCTTCCGCGCGTTCAACAAGGGGGCGCTCGGCATGCTCAAGGTCTCGGGCCCAGAGAGCAAGGATCTCTACTCTGGACGCGAGATCGATGCCGTGTACCTGGGCGACAAGGCGACGCCATCGACGGCCCTGGGCACGGCTGCGGAGAACGAGGCACATGGAACCCTCACCAAGGAGGACCAGATCGCGGCCGGCAGGCAGCTGTTTCTGGGAACTTGCTCTCCCTGCCACCAGACCGAAGGGCAAGGGGTGCCGAACGCGTTCCCGCCACTCGCGGGGTCGGACTTCCTGATGGCGGACAAACTGCGAGCGACGGGCATCGTCCTCAACGGTAGGACGGGGCCGGTAACGGTGAGCGGTGAGGACTTCAACTCGGTGATGCCGCCCCAAAGTCAGCTTCCGGACGACGACATCGCCAACATCCTCACGTTCGTTCGCAACTCGTGGGGCAACTCAGGCGACGCCGTGTCGCGCGACGAGGTGACCGAAGTGCGCAAGAAGACGCCGCGCACGCCCGGCGCGGCGCTCTGAGATCCCCCCCTTGCGCGCCGTCGCCTCCGTCCTCGCCGTCCTGGCCGTGAGCTCGCTCGCTTGGGGAGTTCGCGGCCAGTCGTTGCCCCTCGCGCGCGAGGCCGCGATGGTGCGCGTCGGCCCAGGCACCTACCGGCCGCTCTATCCATCGTCGGCGGCAGAGGCCGAGGTACGAGTGAAGGCATTCCTGCTCGATCGATTGCCGGTCACCAACGGAGACTTCGTAGCATTCGTTCGCGCTCGACCGGAGTGGCAGCGCGACCGCGTCCCCGGCGTGTTCGCCGACGAGGGCTACCTCTCGCACTGGGCAGCGCCTGCCGAGCTGGGCGCGAACGTCGATGAACGACAGCCTGTCGTGCGCGTCAGTTGGTTCGCCGCGAAGGCCTATTGTTCGGCACGGCAGGCGCGGCTCCCCGCGGAGGCCGAGTGGGAGCTCGCAGCGTCAGCGAGCCGCACGCGTGCCGACGGGCGTGACGACCGCGCCTGGCGCGAGGAGATTCTCGCGTGGTACTCGCGTCCCAACCCTCAGCGCCTCCCCTTGGTGGGCTCGACCCCCGCGAACTATTGGGGTGTCCAGGACCTGCACGGACTGGTCTGGGAGTGGGTGCTCGACTTCAACAGCGCGATGCTCTCGACCGACGCGCGCAGAAGCGGCGACAAGGAGGGGCTCACCTTCTGTGGTGGCGGCGCCATCAACGCCACCGACAAGGGAAACTACCCGAGCTTCATGCGCATCGCGTTCCGTAGCTCGCTGCGCGCCGCCTACACGACGCACAACCTCGGCTTCCGCTGCGCGGGGGACGACCGGGAAGTGGTGCGATGAGACGGATCGCGCTCGTCTCGATCCTGGTCGCCGCAGGGGTTGTAGGGTGCCGCGAGCGAACCGTGGGGACCTCGGCTGCCCCCTCCCTCGACTCCGCCCCTTTGCCGGCGCCATCGACCCCACCTCGGAGCGACCTGTCCATCTACGTCCTGTCAATGACGCTCACCGACCAGAACGGCGAGAAGGTCGGTCTCGACGTCTTTCGCGGCAAACCGGTCTTCGTCGGCATGTTCTACGGCACGTGCCCGAGCGCTTGCCCGATGCTCATCTCGACGATCAAGCAGGCCATGTCCAAGCTCGACGCCGCGACGGCGGCCGAGGTACGCGTGCTGCTCGTCAGCTTCGATCCGGTGCGTGACACTCCGGAGGCGCTTCGAGCGATTGTCACGCGTCGCGAGCTGGACCCACGATGGAAGCTCGCGAGCGCTCCGGAGGACCAGGTGCGAGACCTGGCCGCCTTGCTAGGCGTACAATACCGACGGCTGCCGGATGGAAACTTCAGCCACACATCGAGCATCGTGTTGCTGAATCGAGCCGGAGCCATCGACACGAGGCTCGACGACACCGCTCAGCCGGTGAATTCGCTCGTGGTGCGGGCGAGGGCAATCTCCGTAACGAACTGACGCGATCGGGGGGTTGGACCCCGTCCTGTCCGGAAACTGGGCCTGGCATGAATCGGGGGGCTTTCGCAATGGCGGCGCCCTCTGGCGCGGTGGCGACCGGCGACTATCGTGCCCGGCCGTGAGACCTCCGAAGCCGGCCGCCCCATTCCAATTTCTGGTCCTTCTGATGGCCGGTTGGATCCATCGGCGGCAGCAGCTGGCCATCGCGTACCTGTGGTGGCTAAATACTCGTTTCGCGCGACGTTTTCGCGGTCAAGTCGCCTGGCAACCGCCCACCTGGCCGCAAGTGCATGCGCAAGTGGGAGCGCCACCTTAGACGATCTCATCCACGGCCCAGCCCCGGGTAAACAACAACACGCACAAGTGCGACGCGACGGCGGCTTTACGCATCGGGTGTTCAGCAACGGCGGCGCTGCCCGCGCATACGCTCGCCGCGCCGGGCAACTTCTCGGAACCCAGATCCCTCACGCGTCGGCCGCGGCGAGCACGGTAGGCGCGCTGGTGATCGCGATGGTCCTGTCGTGGCGAAGAACTGATCCGCCAGGTCACGCGGCCCTCGCGTAGCGGTGGTGCAGCCCACCGATGCGTGGACGAGAAACGACCATTCCACCACTCGGCGGTTGGACCGCCCGCGCGACCGGGGCGTCGCGATCGAGCGCCATGTGCGTCCGATCCTCGTTTGTAGTAGGATTTTTCTGACTATTTCGCGCATCCGCACGTCAAAGGCTGCGTCATTTCAGCTTGCGCGAACCCCGCGATGACGCGCTTTGACGCACCTCGTGCAGAACCCCTGGCTCGGCTGTTTCTCGGCGATGACGCGCGATCGGACCAAGTGGCCAGCACAGCTACGACGCATACGCGCTCGAGGCACAATGTTTGTGCACCTCGGGCCATTCCTGATCCCCGCGGCCCGCTGCGTGCGATGAAGCAAGTGCATTGTCGCTGGCCACGCCCTTCGTGAAGCAGCCAGCCGCTTGGGCGCGTCAGCGACGACGGGAGGATCGGATGAGCCTTTGCATGGGCAGTGATCGCGGCGACGTCGCTCTGTTCGTGTCGCTTCTTCTCTTTGCGCTCCTGCTCGGCGGCTGCGGCGACAGCCACACGGCGACCGGCGCTGCGCCCGATGCCGGTCCCGACCCCACGCGCGTCACGGTGGCCGGCGGCGCGCTCGAGGGCGACGTCGTCGGAGGCTCGGCGCGGTTCTTGAAGATTCCGTACGCGAAGCCGCCCACGGGTGCGCTGCGGTGGAAGGCGCCCCAGGCGGCCGATGCCTGGGCCGGCGTCCGGCACGAGGCGAGCTTCGCGAGCCCGTGCCCGCAGCCGCCCTCGCAGCAGACCGCGGGGAGCACGAACGAGGATTGCCTTTATCTGAACGTGTGGCGGCCCAAGGCGGCGACGCACGGGGCGCCGGTCATGGTCTGGCTTCACGGCGGGGGCCTAACGACCGGATCGGCGGCGGACATCGTGCCGCTCACCAGCAAGTTCCTCTGGTACAACGGCCAGGTCTTCGCCGAGAGCGGCGTGGTGCTCGTGACGCTCAACTACCGCCTCGGCGTGTTCGGCTTCTTCGCGCACCAGGAGCTCCCCGGCGAGGGCTCGCCGCTCGGCAACCAGGGACTGCTCGACCAGCGCTTCGCCCTCGAGTGGGTGAAAAGCAACATCGCGGCGTTCGGCGGGGACCCCGGCAACGTGACGATCTTTGGACAGTCGGCCGGCTCGGGCTCGGTCTGCATGCACGTGGCCTCGCCTGGGAGCCGCGGGCTCTTTCACCGCGCGATCAGCGAGAGCGGCGGGTGCACCACGTCGGGGGCGACCGACTTCAGCGCGATCAACACGCAGATCACGACGTTCGCTGGCAATCACGGCTGCACGGGAGCCATGACCCTCGACTGCCTGCGCGCACTGCCGGCGGACCAACTCGTGAGCTCGATGTACGTCGACCGCACGATGGGCATGGCCGCGCTCACGACGGCGTTCGCCTTCGGCGCGGTCGTGGACGGACCCGGGGGCTTCATGCCGAAACCCCCGAAGGACCAGTTCGCGGCCGGGGACGTCGCGAAGGTGCCGTACATGCTCGGCAGCACGAACGACGAGGCGCGCCTCTACTACATCTCGGCCACCGTGCCGGCGAGCGAGACCGACTACCAGTCGTGGCTCCAGACGACGTACGGCACGTTCGCGAGCCGGGTGGGCGCGCTCTACCCGTCGTCCAAGTTTGGCGGCGACTACCGCCTGACGGTCGCGCGCATAGCGACGGACTCGGGCGTCGTGTGCGGGACGCTCGACACGGCGCGGCGCGCCTCGGCCGCGGGATTGCCGGGCGTGTACATGTACAACTTCAACATCGACTGGAGCGTCGCGCCCACGCTGTTCGGCCCGTGCCACACCTCCGAGATCAGCCACGTGTTCGGTGTGCCGTACATGGTGAACGCGGCGAGCGCCGCGGTGTCCGACGCGATGAACCATTACTGGGGCGCGTTCGCTCGGACGGGGAATCCGAACTTTACCGGCGCTCCGGGCAAGTGGCCGGCGTTCGGCCCGGACGCGCAGGGGGCCGACTCGCGGATTCAGTTCGACCTGAGCCCCGGGTACGAGACGCTCATGGGCTTTCGCAAGGACGAGTGCCAGCTCTGGGCGGACTACGCCGCGACGCAGCCGTAGCGCTCTCCTCGACAAGCGCGATCGACTGGCCGACAGGAAGCCGTAGGCGTGTTCGCGCGTCAAGGACCCGCGGGGGGCCACATAACACCCATCGGGCGTTCGAACCGTCCGTTCGTTCGAGAACGCCGACCAAGTTGGCGGAAGCGCAATCGCCAGGTCTTCGAGCGGGTGCGCGCGATGTTGCGGCGCGAGTTGCCGGACGTCCGGCTCGGGTGAGGACAAGCGCGAAGCGCCGGGCATTGTGATGCGCCGAGGATGGCGGCGCATCGCGAAACGGGGCGAATTGCCCGGCGTTCTAAGCCTGGATTTCGGTGCGCCAGGCAAAGCCTGGGTGAGGAGGATGCCATGTAGAGGACAGGGCTGAAACTTCACGAAGGGACCCAGCGGGTTCGAATCCCGTCCGGCCAAGGAGGACCACCAGCCGGAAGCGAGTCTTGCGTGGCCGTGCAGCATCACGGGCGACCGTGGTCACGAAGCGTAGACAGCGAGCGTGCGGGCCGTGTGATTGAGCCTCGAAACGAGTGTGTCGCGGGAGCCGACGGCGTCGAAATACCGGAAGGCAATATGGCTGCGCCGAAGGGTAGGGCAGAGCGCCCGATGGTCTGGCGTGGCGATCCCGCCGGGGTCGGAGAACAGGGCACGTACGGGAGGGTTCCCCAGGAACCTGGGAGGCTTCGACGTCGCCGCAGCAGTCGGGCGGTACAGCCGAGCGAAGGAAACGAAGCGGAGCCGAGGACGTCGAGGAGTCCGAGCAGCTCGTAGTAGCCGATGAAGCGGGGGAACCGACCCGAGGGACCCCGTGGAGGGAAGGGGCTGCCGGGACACGGAATCGAACGAGGGAACGATGACGGAGATACCGAGCTCCGCAACCATCTCTACGAAACTCGATCGGATAGCGACGCTGGCGAAGCAGGCGCCCGAGATGGCGTTCACGTCGCTCTCTCATCACATCGACGTCGACTGGCTGCGCGAAGCGTACAGGCGCACGCGCAAGGATGGCGCCACGGGCGTCGACGGACAGACCGCGACCGAGTACGCGGCGCATCTGGAGGACAACCTCCGGTCGCTGCTCGACCGCGCGAAGTCCGGCACGTACCGAGCGCCGCCCGACTATTGCCCGACGCGCTTTTGTCCGAAGGCGGGCTTCCACCACGGCCGCAGTCTTGGCTCTGTATTTGAAAACAGGCCGTCAGCTGCACGCACCCACTGGGATAAAGAGCGGTAATAGAGGCCTAAATGCGTTGCAAAGACAGAATTATACCGTTTGACACCCTCGGTTTCATGAGCATATGCGAGCCACCAACCAAAGCTAGAGCGCCGATCATGAAGAATTCGTCATGATGTCGATCGCTTGCGCAGGGGGGATCGACAGCCCGCGCGGTGCATGATCTGGTGCTGCCCGGAGGTACGAGCATGCAACGGTGGACGCCCCCGGTGGATCTCTCGCCGCAAGAGAAGATGTTGATGAAGCGGCTGACGCGCGTGCGGGCGCTGTTCGGTTTTCTCCGGCAGCACCGTCACGAGCTGTTCGATGACGCGTTTCAGGATCAGCTCGAAGGCATGTACCGGGCGATGGGAGCCGGGGAGGAGGCGCATCCCCCGGCGTTGGTCTGCATGGTGGTACTGCTCCAGGGCTACGTGGGAGCCTCGGACGCTGAGGCCGTGGAGCTGTCGCTGGTGGACCTTCGACTGCAGCTGGAGCCTCACGAACGGGACGGGCGCGAACGGGATGGCCTCCATCACCCTCAAGACCCTCACCGGGACGTCGAACGGGCAACCGTACACGCCAGCTGCAGGAGATCTCGTACAGGTCATGTTCAGCGATCCGAACGGACAGACGTTCGCCAGCGTCTGGCCAACGCCGTCGGGCAGCAGCCCGCCGTACACCGTGACCAACGCCAACAACGTGACCACGGTGCAGCTGATCTCGACGAGCTTCGTCGCGCTCCCGCCGGTCGCCCTCGCGTCGAATCAGACGGTGAGCGTGAGCAGCAAGGTCATCCCGGCGCTATTTTCGGGCACGACGATCGACGTGCAAATCGCGGCCGCGCTCAAGAACGGCGGGACGACGTCTCCGACCGTCTCGAACGGCGCTTCTTGTCAGGCGACCGCGAGCCAGGGGTCCACTCCCAAGTAGCGCGTCACGAATGGAAGCGCGTCGCCAGGCCGATCAGCTTCGCGTTTGCGAGGGTGCTGGCCTGCATGGCCGCGAAAACGGCGGCGCCCGCCGATGACGTCGTGACCCCCGGCAAGGTCGCCACGCTCAACGCATAGACGGCAAAGGTATACGGCGTATTCGGGTCCTGCGGGCAAGGGCCCGCGTACCCGGGACCACGTCGACCCGTCGAGCCCGGACGCGATCTGCTCGCTGCCCGCCGGCGTGGCGGGCATGGCCGCGTGGTCCACGCCCTGCGGCAGGCTGGTCGTCGTCGCGGGGATGTCCCAGAGGACCCAGTAGTAGAGGCCCTGCGCGTCCGTCAGCACGACGCCGTAGCTCTGGGTCCCTGCCGGCCCGGGCGTCCACGCGAGCGGCGGCGAGACGTCCGAACCACAGTCGAAGACCGCACT
Source organism: uncultured Myxococcales bacterium (assembly GCA_937902985.1). GTDB lineage: Bacteria > Myxococcota_A > Polyangia > Polyangiales > Polyangiaceae > Palsa-1150. The sequence goes on along the minus strand of CALFNG010000247.1, from coordinate 6,699 downwards.
GATGCCCCCCTTGTCCGCGAACGCAGAGCTCGTGAGGGTGAAGGCCGCCGACGCGACGTCGACCTCCGCAAGCGCATCGGCAATCGCTCCGTCGCGCGCGTCCAACCCCACTTCCGCGTCGTTGTCGGCGGGTCCGGTATCGGCGCTCGCGTCCGGCGATGAGTCGCCAGTCGCGCCGCTGTCACCTCCCGGACCCGGCTGCGTACTGTTCGGGGCGGTTCCGCACGACCAGCACGCTGACGCGGCGAACGCGATCGCCGCGCCTCGCAGGAGAAGACGAACCATTTGCGAGCTCCTAATCGCCCTCATCGACGCGGGGATCAAGCCGGAGGGCTCCGGCGATCCACGAAGAAGGCCTGTCGCCTCGGGGTCTTCGATGCCGGCATCGGCGGGAGGGCCGCACCCGATCGGTCTGATGGGTAATGGGCTTCGCACGCCGGGCGTCGGGAGCCACCGTGAAGGGCATGCCTTTTCAGGTGAGACGGGCGCGGCAAGGTCGCTGACCGCCTGCCCGTCGAGCGCAACGAGGTCGGGCCGCCCGAGAGGCATCGGAAGACGCGCGTCGGCCGGCGCGTCTCGAGACGCGCCGGCCCCGCGTGGCCGTTACCGGTTCTGATCCCCGTACGTGCCGTTCGAGACGAGCGCCGGGTTGGACCCCGTCAGCGGGGTGAAGGTGGCGGCGATCGCCGTGCCGTTCATTCGCCAGGTCTGGAGGTTCTCGGTGCTCGCGCTGCGCCACTCGATGTCGGCCTTGCCGTTCCCGTCGAAGTCGCCGACGCCGATCAGCTCGAAGCCCGTGAACGCCGCCTTGGCCGTCCCGCTCGCCTTGATGGTGAGGCCGGACATGAGCCACACGACCACGTCCTTGGTGCTCGTGTTCTGGAACAAGATGTCGCTCTTGCCGTCGCCGTCGAAGTCGCCGGCTTGTCCGATGACCTGCCAGACCGCGGGGAGGGCCGCGGCGACGGTCCCGCTGCTCGACGCGACCGATCCATTCATGAGCCACATGAAGACGTCGCCGGTCGACGTGTTCCTCCAGAGGATGTCGCTCTTGCCGTCGTCGTTGTAGTCACCCGTGCCGTTCGTCGTCCACGCGAGGGGAAGGGCCGAGAAGACCGTCACCGACGACGTCACCGTCGTGCCGCTCATGAACCACACGACGACGTCGCCGGTCGACGTGTTCCGCCAGAGGACGTCCATCTTGCCGTCGCCGTTGAAGTCGCCGATGCCGACGGTTTTCCACGCGAGCGGCAGCGCCGCAGCGATGGTCGTCCCGCTCACCACCGCCGTTCCGTTCATGAGCCACTCCGAGACGTCCCCGGTGGTCGTGTTCCGCCACAGCCAGTCGTCGAAGCCGTCGCCGTCGAAGTCGCCGTGGCCGACGATCGACCACTGAGTCGGCACGGTCGAGGTCAAGACGAACGTCGGTGTCGACGCACCGTCGCCACGCTGGGTGACCACGTCGCCCGTCGTGTTGTTGCGCCACACGATGTCGTTGTTCCTGAGGTACCGCTGCGAACAGAACTGCGTCGACGACCCGAGCACCAGCGGGATCTGCTGCATCAAGTAGTCACGTGAACCGATGCGCTCGTTCGCGCAGACGCTCCCTGAGCACGACGACGCGGCGTACATCGTCCCAAAGTTGAAGTTGCATTCGTCGCCGTTCTCGTTGCCCGAGGCGTCGAGCCACCCGGTGCCTACCGGATCCGTGAGGGTCTCCATCATCTCGTGCGACAGCGTGTTGACCATTGCGTCGGCAGACGGGTTGTTGTTCGGGCTGGGGTAGCCATAGAGCGCGTGCGGAATGCACCCTGGGCTCCCCCCGCAGACGACCGACGGATCCGGAACGAGAGCGAACTTGATCGTGCTGCCTGCGACCGTCGTGAAGTTGTGATAGCCGCAGAACCCGCAACTCGCCTGCGTCGTGATGTTCGACCCGGCGAAGACGACGTAGATGCCGTTGGGGTCGTTGGGCAGGTGGGTTCCGCTCGCGGTGATGGCGTGGTTGACCACCGTCGCCACGGCGGCCGCGTTCGGCAAGCTGGTCCCCTGCGACGCCGCAGAGTCGGTGTAGCTGCCTCCGTTGGCGATGGCGCTGGGCACGCTGTTCCCCGTACCGTCGTAGTCGCGAGTCGCGATATCGTACCAGGGTGTTCCGCCGACGGCGTTCGCGTAGTCGGTGAGAATCGTTTTTGCGCCGGTGTTCCCGGACCAGTTGCCGTACCAGACGTAATAGAGCTTGTTCGACGCCGAGGTCATGACGGGCCCGCCGTGCTCGGTGAGCGGTCCGGTCGGGGGCGGCGGCGATGCCCCATTGAGCACGGGAGTCTGGATGTTCGCAGGCCCCGAGAGCGCCTCCTCCGACGAGGCGACCCGCTCGGACGGCGCGTTGCCCGGGTCCCCGGACGCCCCGCACGCGGCGAGCGCGGAGACGGTGAGCGCTGCGTGAACCGCGGTGCTGAAACGGAATTTGGACATGAAACGTTTCCTCCTTCTGACGTGAGCGCGCCATAGGCTTCGACGCGCGCGAGGGCGCGCGCGTCGAAGCCTTCCCCGGCGCGCGCACGGCCCACAGCAACTCGCGGGCCGCGGCAGAGACGTCGCGCTTCTGCGGGTTTCACCGCGCGCCGGGCCGTCACGCCGTTCGGCGTGCGCGCGCGAGCACGCGCGCGCATGCGCGCGCACGTGCTCCATTCGCGCCTCTGCGCCTTCGCGGTCCTCTCCCTCTCCCTCTCAAGAGCCCCGCAAAGAGAAACGGCCGCCGCGAGATACCTCGCGACGGCCGCTGTCCCATCCACCTATGCGCCTCTGCGCCCTCGGCGGCTATCTCTCTCTCTCTCTTCGTTCACCGCCGTAAGCGCAGCCTCGGGCGCTCAACTTAGTCCGCCACTTGTAGCGCTTCGCTCGAACCGTTACGGCGAGAAGGTCGCCGATGCGGCTTGACCGGCGAACAGGTCAAGGACCAGCTACCCGTACTGTCCCAACCTCGATCGCCCTGCATTTCGGCCGAATTGCGTTCGCTCCGGAGGCCTGGGTTGGTAGGGTCCGGCGATCGTGCCGTCCTTAGCCCCGCTTCAGTTCCTTATTCTGCTGGTCGCCAGCTGGCTTGGTCGCCGACAAGGCCAAGCGATCGAGTTTTTACGGACCGAGAACCGCGTGCTCCGTGCGCGCCTCGGTCCCCGGCGTCTTCGGTTCACGGACGCCGAGCGACGGCTCTCGCCGAAACCGGAAAGCCGCTAGGCCGAAGTCTGCTCGCCGAGGTGGCGTCGCTCGCGACGCCGGAGACTATCCTCCGGTGGTACCGCGAGAGCGTTGCCGCGAAATACGGCGGGAGTCGTTCGCGGAGCGTTGCGCGATGTTCCCCGCAGGATCCGTCACGACCTGATCGATCTGTGACGCGTTCGCGTTCGCGGCGAACGCCTTGCTCCACGTCGTGTTGCCTTGCGGATCGAGCTTGATGAGAAAGGCGCGGGGATCGCGACGACGATGCCGCCGAGGGCATCCGTGGTGACGGCCGCGAAGTACGCCGCCGAGCTGGCGGTCGCGTTCCACACTCCGGGGGCGGCGGCCCAGGTGTGGCTGCAGAGCTCGTGCGCCTCCGTGACTGGCGCGGCTGCGCCATCTGCGCCTCCAGCGTCGCATTGCGGCGTGACGGTCACGGTCGCGCCTCCAGAAGCGCGCGCGCTCGCCGATGCGAACTCGCCGCCGCGCCCGGAGCTGTCGGTCGCGGTCACCATGTACGTCGTCGTCGAGGTCGGGCAGACACGTTGCGCCGCGGTCGTCCCTTCGAGGCCGCCGCTCCACGCGTACGTGTAGGGGGCGACGCCGCCCGCCGCCGTCACGGTGAGATCCGCGCATTGCCCGGAGCAAACGCTGGACTGCGCCGGGCTCACCGAGACGCGAAGAAGGGCGCCGCCTCCGCCGTCGTCGCCCGCGAAGGAGCCGCCGTCCGCGTACGTACCGACCTCGCCGAGGGAGCCCGCGCCCGAGCCGCACGCCGTCGACACGGCGCCGCACGCCAGGACCCAGCGGAGGCGACGGCCCGGCCGCGCGTCTTGCTCGAGCCAAGGGATGACCGACCGCCGCATGCAAGGGGATGCCCGGGTAGACGGCGATCCGTGTGCCGACCCGTCCTCGATGACGTCAAATGCGACGACACCCGACGGAAGTTCCGTCAGCGGCGTCCAGGCCGTCTCCTCGAACCCCCGCTTGGGCTCTGCGCGTGTGATAGGAGAACGGCGTGGGATCATCGAGGGCGTTGGCGGTTGTGGCGATGATCTTCGTTGCCTGCGTTCCGGCGCCGGAACCAGCGGCGGCTGCACCCAGTGCTCCGCTTGCGGTGAGCGCGGTTCCGGCCGCGTCAGCGGGGACCGTCGCCGCGGCGCCGAGCGCACCGACCACGCCGAGCGAAGTCCTCGAAAGCAGCCGCGCTGCGTTCGACGGCTGCTACGCACAGGCCCGAGCCAAGGATCCCACTCTGGGCCGCACCAAGGTGGAGATGACGTTCACGATCAACGCCGACGGACGGCCACAGACGGTCGATCTGAAATACCGGAATCGCTTCGAAGACCGGGAGAAGGAATGCATGCGCGACGCGGCGCTCTCGCTTCAGTTCCCAGCGTCGATGCAAGCGGCGACGAGGGCCCGCATCTTCGTGTGGCGCACGCTGATCGATCACCAGCAGCTCAGCTTCGACGCCTACGCGAAGTTCATCGAAGACACGTTCCTCTCGAGTCAGCGCCTCGACCCCAGCACCGACGGCCGCTCGGACTCCCGACCCGACGTGCGCGAAGCCATGCCGACCGCGGGGGACCTTCGCCTCGATTTCGACTTCACCCAGACGCCGAGCCCGCCGCTCGTCCTCAAGCCGATGTGATCGCGCCGACGGCGTCTCGTGGGCGCTCCACGGCGACTATCGACCGAACGCGCGCTCGATGGCGCTCACGTCCGCCTCGGACAGCGTCACGTCCGCCGCGCCGGCGCTGTCGGCGATGCTCTCGATGCGTCGCGCGCCCGGGATCGTGATGACCGCCGGGCTCTTGGCCAGCATCCAGGCGAGCACGAGGCGATGGGGCGACATCTCGCGGAGCTTCGCCTCGGCCGCGAGCTTCCCGGCCGAGAGCCTCCGTGCGCCGCTCGCGCCTCCGAACGGCGAATAGGGCAGAAATGCGATCGCGTTCGCCGAGCAGGTTGCGAGAACCCCGTCCGTCTCGGGGGCCCGGTCTCCCGGGTTCCAGCGGTTCTGAACGCTGACGACGGGAACAATGCGCCGCGCCTCCTCGATCTCGGAGACGGTGACGTTCGAAAGGCCCACGTGGGCGATCTTTCCCTCGGCGCGCAGGCGGGCAAGCTCGCCCACGCTGTCCGCGAACGGGACCGACGGGTCCGGCGCGTGAAGCTGGTACACGTCGATGCGATCGACGCCGAGTGCCGCGAGGCTGGCCTCGCACGCCCGGCGCAGGTGGCCCGGGCGGCCGTTGCGCGTCCACGCGCCGTTCGGCCGCTCGAGCCCGCCCTTGGTGGCGACGGTGACGGCAGCGCTCTTTCGTTCGCGCAGCGCGCGCGCGACGAGGCGCTCGTTGTGCCCGATGTCGCGTTGGTCATGGCAGTAGACGTCGGCCGTGTCGAGCAGGGAGATCCCTGCGTCCATCGCGGCGAGGAGCGTGCGCACGGCCGCCTCTTCGGTCGGTCGGTCTTGGATGGACAGGTACATGCAGCCCATGCCCACGGCGCCGACCGCGAGCCCGCTGGAGCCGAGCGCTCTCGTCTTCATGGTCCGAAGGCTAGGACGAGACGCACGGCCGTTCCATCCGTCACGCCGGCCGGCGCTGGCGGCCACATCTCATTTGCAGGCCTGCGCGGCGACGTCGTCTGCGCCGATCGACGTCGGGCTCGTGCGGGAAGCTCCGGACTGGTTGGTCGGAGCGCAGAGAGGCGTTGGCCGGAAGCACCTCGATGCGAGGCACGCCGGCGCCGGTGCCGTGTCCGGTGCGGAGGCCATCAGCCGGCCTCCTCGTGACGTGGCGAGCGCGCGGCGGAGCTCGCGTTGCCTTGGCGCTCCGCCGACAGACGGCGTACGCTGTCCGGCATGAGCGCCTCGCGCCCCGCCCCCTCGCCCGAGACCGCGGACCACCCCGCCGTTGCGGCGCTGCGCAAGCGCATCCGCGGCGAGGCCCTCACGGCAGAGGAGCGGGCTCTGCTCGACGCGGGGCGCAAGCCCACGCCGGAGGCCCGAGCGGCGGCGATACCGCACGCGCAGATCGAGGCCATGCTCGAAGAGCGACGGTTGCGCGAACAGGGATGACGGGGCCGTTCGAAGTCGTCTGGTCCGACCAGGCGACCGAAGACTGGCTTCGCCTCGCGTTTGCCGACGCGGAGGCTGTCGCCCGCGCGGTGCGGCGGTTTGCGGAAGGGCGAGGGGGAACCGTGGTCTACGTCGAGGGCGAGATGCGCCTGTTCGTGGGCGCCCACGTCGTCGTGCTCCTCGCCGACGGCGATACTCTGCACGTCGACCGCGTGCGAAGGGCGTAGGGCGCGCGCACCCCTCACGTCATCGACGTTTGTCACATTGCGCTCGTCATCGGTCTCACTCATCAGTCGAAGCCTTTCTCGTGACGCTGGGCGCCTCCCTGGCGCGTCGACGCTGGCATCGGCCAACGTGGAGCTGCTGCGCCTGCCGGCGCGAAGCCCGAACTTGAA
>CALFNG010000246.1 GCA_937902985.1 uncultured Myxococcales bacterium | reverse complement strand
GTCTTCGAAGCCGACGCGGCCCTCGATTTCTCGATCGACCTGGGGGTCGCGAAGTGGTTCGTGCCGAGCGATGCCAGTGGGGGGGCGTTCGACATTCCTGCTACAGCGCTGGTTGCGGCGAATGTTGGGCTTGCGTGGGGACTCTGAGGGGGTAGGAGCCGTGACGCGGACAGTTCGTCCCGGTCGTTGACGCAGCCGATCTACGGGGCCGCGAACGCGGCGACGAAGACGTCTTGACCTTTCCACGGCTGCAGCCTCCCGGGCAACGAGCGAGGTGGTCGACGACGCTGTTCACGCGCTCATCGCGGAGCCTGGCGACTCGAAATCGCTCTCGACCGCGCGTCGCGCGGCTCCTCAAAGATCGCGACTTCGCGTCGACGATGGCGCTGGCGCAGCCGATCCCGGAGGTTTCGACCTCGCGCTTGGACGGATGGCCGGATAGATTGTCGGCGTGATGAAGCGAAAAATTCTGGTAACCGGAGGGGCTGGATTTCTTGGCTCCCACCTTTGCGACAAGCTGATCGGGCTCGGCGAGGATGTTCTTTGCATCGATAACTACTTCACGGGAAGCAAGAGCAACGTGGAGCACCTCTTTCGCGAATCACGCTTCGAGATGATGCGCCACGACGTGACGTTCCCGCTCTACGTCGAGGTCGAGAGGATCTTCAACCTGGCCTGTCCCGCGTCGCCCATCCACTATCAGCTCGATCCGGTCCAGACTACCAAGACCAGCGTTCACGGTGCGATCAACATGCTCGGGCTCGCGAAGCGAGTGAAGGCGCGGATCCTCCAGGCGTCGACGTCCGAGGTCTACGGTGACCCCGAGGTGCATCCGCAAGTGGAGAGCTACTGGGGGCGCGTGAATTGTGTTGGTCCGCGGAGCTGCTACGACGAAGGGAAGCGCTGTGCGGAGACGTTATTTTTTGACTACCAGCGCCAGCACGGTCTAGACATCAAGGTGATCCGCATCTTCAACACGTACGGTCCGCGCATGCACCCCAACGATGGGCGCGTCGTCAGCAACTTTATCGTGCAAGCACTCCGCGGCGAAGACCTCACCATCTACGGGGACGGATCGCAGACCCGCTCCTTCTGCTACGTCGACGACCTCATCGACGGAATGGTCCGGATGATGAACTCTGAGAGGGGTTTCTTCGGGCCGGTCAACATCGGTAATCCGAGCGAGTTCACCATGAACGAGCTCGCCGACCACGTCTTGCGATTGACGGGGTCGAGGTCGCGTGTCATCAACAAAACGCTACCGACGGACGATCCCCGCCAACGCAAGCCGGACATCTCGCTCGCCGGTTCCAAGCTCGGCTGGAAGCCGACCGTCAGCCTCACCGACGGCTTGGCAGAGACGATCCGCTACTTCAAGAAACTGCTTGCGAGCTGACGGCTCGCGCAGTGGACGATCTCATCGTCATGAAAGCTCTCTTTTGCAGCTCACATCCTCTGGACTCCCGGCTCGGAGCACCCAAAATCTTGATCGAGGTCGCCGCGGAGATGGACCGACTGGGGTGGCACTGCACGCTCGTTTCCGATGAAGAGATTTGTCCGGGCGTCGGCCGCTATCCGAACAATGCGCGCAGGCTCGTCGCGTTCGCCAACTCCATGGGAGCCTATCTGGATCGGAGGGCGCGCGAGTTCGACGTCGTCGATTACGATCATCGCTTCCTTCCGTTTCCGCGCGCGCGCTTTCACCCATCAACACTGATGGTCGCTCGCGTTCCACTGTTGCTTCACCATGCAGAGCGGATACGGCTGCCGCCGATGGGCGGTATACGACAGAGAATGAAGTCGCAGCTCGCAAGACCGATTCGGCTTCTTCAGATGAAATACGAATTTCGGCGAATTGTTCGAACTCTTCGCAATGCCGATCTCATCAACGTGAGCAACGACTACGACCGCACTGAGCTGGTGACGCGAAATTTCGATCCGGACGACGTTACGGTGATACCGCTCGGCATCACGGACGACAGGCTTGCGGCGTTCGCCGCGGATCCACCGCCAGCCCCCATCACGCCGAGGGTGGCATTCGTAGGCACGTTCGACGCGCGCAAAGGGGCGCCAGACTTTCCCGAACTGGTACGCTCGGTCGTTACGGCAATCCCGGGGTGCAAGTTCCGATTGCTTGGCAGTCAGTATAGGGGCGTGGAAGAAGTGCTACGGTTCTTCCCGCGGGCGCTGCGTCGGGGCATCGAGGTGCATCCCCGCTTCGAACCAGCCGAATTGCCGGGACTCTTGAGCGACTGTTCTCTCGGAGTCTTCCCTTCGTACTACGAATCTTTTGGCTTCGGAGTGCTCGAGATGCTCGCGGCGTCGCTTCCCGTCGTCGCCTACGATTCGCCTGGCCCGCCGATGATGCTCCCGAGGGAGTATCTTGTAGCCCGGGGCGATGTCCCGGACCTCGCGGCGCGGGTCGTCGCGCTGTTGAAGAGCCCGCGCAAGCTCGCCGACGCGCGCGTGTGGGCGAGGCGGCGGGCCAAGGATTTCCGGTGGGAGGTGGCCGCGCAACGGACGAGCGACGTCTATCGCGAGCGGCTGGCAGCGCTCCGCCGCCTTTCCACAGGCTGATGCTCGAGGGGCTCCCAGTTTGAATAGAGCGCCGCTCGCAAGGACGGACGGCCGAATTGCCTGGTGACTCTTGCGCGCGCCCGATCGGCCAGCGCCGCCCGTCGCGTGCTGCTGCCCACGAGCTTCGCCAGTTCGGAGGCGAGATCGAGGACATCTCCGGGCTCGAAGCCTTGCGCCTCGACGCCGTCATCGAAGAGCTCCACCGCGCCTCCCCCCCGGGCGACGAGCACGGGGCGTCCGCACGCCATGGCTTCCACGATGGTCCGCCCGAACGGCTCGGGGCGCGTGCTCGCCTGGACGACGATGTCGAGCGCGCGGTACACGTCGCGCGGGCTCGCCTGGAAGGGCACGAAGCCCACGTGTTCGTAGACGCCGAGCTCGCGTGCGAGCCCGCGTAGCTCCGGCTCGCTGTACTGAGAACCCGGCGTGGCATAGAGCGGCCCCCCCACGATGTAGAAGCGGAGCGGGATCGGTTGCGCCTGACGTACCAGCGTCGCGGCGGCGCGAAGAAAGAGCTCGTGACCTTTCCAGCGGGCATAGGTGGCGACGAGCCCGATCCGCAGGACGCCCGGCGGGGCAGCAGGCAACCCGGCCAGCGCGTCGAGAAACGCGGCGTGGACGGGGCCAGGGGAGAAAGCCTCGGTGTCGATGGCGTTGTAGAGCGTCCGTACGGTCAGGCCGGGGAGCACGTGGCGAGCATCTTCCGCGACGGCCTCCGAGTTGGCGAGGGCGAGGGTCGCCCGCCGTGCGACGAGCCGAAGCGCGCGGTGAACGTGCGGCCGCCTTCCGATGAAATCACGGATGTGCCAGAGCAGCCGGGGACGCGGGGGCTTCGCCACGGCGCACAGGAGATGCGCCTTGATCCC
>CALFNG010000245.1 GCA_937902985.1 uncultured Myxococcales bacterium | reverse complement strand
CTGGCCGCCGCGTGGCTGGTCGAGCACGCCGGGTTCCCGAAAGGGTGGGGGAGGGGACGGGTCGGCGTCTCGAGCAAGCACGCCCTCGCCCTCGTCAACCGCAGCGGGGCAACGACCGCCGAGCTGCTCGCGGTCGCGCGCACGATTCGCGACGGGGTTCGCAGCCGCTTCGGCGTCGAGCTCGAGCCGGAGCCCGTGCTCGTGGGCTGCTCATGGAAAGAAGATCGTCTGTAGAACGAGGAGCGACGCCGCGACCGCGATGCCCGGCGCCAGCGCCCGCGCGGCGAGGCCGGTGCGATGCGGCGCGACGAACACCGCGAACGCGGCCATGCCGCCGGCATAGGCGACGGTCCACGCTCGCCAGAAGAACCCTGCGTGCGCGCTCCACATGAGGGCGGCCGGGTCGGGCTCGGGGAACAAGAGGTGCTGGACCACCCGGACCACCGCGTAGCCAGCAATGGCAACGATCAGACCCCAGACGAGGGCGACGGACACGTCAGCGGTTCTCACCTTTTCGTGGTCTTCGTCCGGCCCGCTCGCATAATGGCAGTGTAGCACTCGCACGTGCTGCTCTGGAACCCGGCCTCGGAGATCGAGCTGCCGAAGCAGGAGCGGCTGCTTCCGAGCACGTCTTGACGGCAGAGGAGGCCGAGCGCGTGCTCGAGCGCCCGAACGTGACGGAGCCCATCGGCCTGCGCGACCGGGCGATCCTCGAGACGGTACACGCAGGTGAGCATCCGGCGTCTCAAGGCGGTGCACGCGCTGACGCACCCGAGCGCGAAGATCGACCGGCCGAAGGCGGTGGGCGCGACGAACGCGCGGGGTGAGGTGGGCGTGGCGAGCATCCCTTCTTTAGTCGCTGTTGAGCCGCGTCTCGGCGCCGCCGAGCGGACGGCCACGCTCGCCGAAGAGGTCGAGGAGGATTAGACTGTGAACACGATGCAACCGCTCAAGGCTCACGTGCACAACGGACGCCTCGTGCTCGACGAGCCCACCGACTTGCCCGAGGGCACCGAGGTCGAGCTGATGCCCGTCGACGACGACTTCGACCCGGCGGAGCGTGCTCGATTGCTCCAGGCGATCGAGGAGGGGGCGGAAGATTTCGAGCGCGGCGACCACATGGACGCCTTCGAGTTTGTCGCCCAGCTAAGAGCTCGACGTGAAGCTCCGAGTCGGTAAGCGAGCGCAAAAGCAAGCGGCGAACATCTTGATGCCCCGGTCGCAGAATCACGTGTACTTCGTGATCCTCGAACAGACGCAGACGGTGCACGTGCTGGCCATCTGGGGAGCCCCTCGGGGCACCGTGCCGAAGCCGTAGACAGCCGCCGGCGACGACGGACGCGCCGAACGAGGAGGGCGCCGGGCCCATCCCTCCTTTAGCCGCCGATGAGCCGCGCGGGGATTCCGCCGAGCTTATGGCCACGCTCGCCGCTGAGACCGAGGAGGACTAAACTATGGAAACGATGCAGCCGCTCAAAGCTCACGTCCACAACGGCCGGCTCGTGCTCGACGAGCCCACCGACTTGCCCGAGGGCGACGTCGTCGAGCTCGTGCCGCTCGACGAGGTCCTCGCCCTTGGCGGTGACTATCTCGACGACGAGGAACGGGCGCGATTGCACGCGTCGATCGAGCGAGGCATAGAGGACGTGAAGGCGGGTCGAACGGTGGACGGGCGCGAGGTGATTGCGCGCCTTCGAGCAAGAGCCGCGAGCCGGTGAAGGTCGAGCTCTCCGAACGTGCGAACCGTCACGGCGTCTCGTCCGTCCTCCTGGACTCGCCAGACGAAGCCTGGGCTCGATTCCGCGAGCGCGTTGATCGGCGCCAGGGCGGCGATGAAGTCCGCGAAGACGGCGGAGATGTGCGTCTCGCGCGGAAGGGCCACGTTGACCTGGGCCAGGTCGAAGGTGCGCGTCGGAGACGGTACGGGCATCATGCCGCTCGCGAGCCACGCTGCCGCTTCGACCGAGGCTTGGCCTCCAAGGTGATCCGAACCCGCGCCCCGGTGGCGTGCGCGAACCGCTTCAAGGTCGAGAGACTGGGCTTGGCGCCACCGCTCTCCAGGCGGGCCACCGTCGATTGACTGGTGCCCATGCGCTCGGCGACCTCGGCTTGCGTGAGGCCCGCACGCGACCGCGCTTCGATCAGTTGGCTGGCCAGCGCGAACTCGTCCTCCAGCGCGTCGTAGCCTTCCTTGAAGCCGGGGTCCTTCATCCACCGCTTGGCAACCTTTTTCAGCGGGATGGGCATCACTGCACCTTCTTGGCGCGCTCGCGCGCGATCTCCAGGGCACGTGGGGGCGTCTTCTGGGTCTTCTTTACGATGGCGTGGAGCACGACGACGCGCTCTTCCTTCGCCGTGATGTAGATCGCGCGCGCGATGCCGTCCTTGCCCTTCATGCGCATCTCCCAGAGCTTGCCTTCCAGGTGCTTGACATAGGGTTCGTGCACGGCGGCGGGTCCATGTCGCTCGATGAGTTCGGCGATGCGAAGGAACCGCTGCCGCACGTCGGCTGCCAGCTCATCGAGTTCTCGCTCGACGCGACGGTCGAGAATCTCCACGCGCCACGGCACATGCTGAACTTTATCTCAAAATTGAGATGGGCACCAGCCCATCGGCGATGGTTGTCACGTTGCCGGTCGCGCGGTCGGAAAGGGACGTCCCAGGGGCTGCTTTCGCCGCTTGCCGTGCGCCCTCCATGCGCCTGCTGGACGCGGCCCGTAGGCGTGGTCGTGGAGGGCCGAGCGAGGTAATGGCTCGGTTCCACGCGGTGCGAGCATCAGCTCGGCCGAGCGGTCTGCTCAACGAGGAGCGCGCGCAGCTCCGCCCGGCGCTCGACGAGGGCATCGAGCAGATGAAGGCCGGCCAGACGATCGACGTGGCCGAAGCGATGGCCGAGTTACGCGCTCACCGATGAGGCTTCGCCTCGCCCGGGGCGCGCTAGCTGGCGCGAGCATCGTCGCGCGGCGCCCGACCTCTTCACCGACGAACTCGACAGCGCGTTGCTCGCCCTCGGCGAGATGCCGACGGTCGGCGTGCTCTCGAGCGCCTCTGCCTCTCGCTACGGGTCAAGGGCTTTTCGTCGATTGGAACGCACGCGAGGGCACTCGGGATCGGGCCCGTGCACGCCGTCGACGAACCCGGAGACGACCTTGCAGCCGCCCTTGCAGACGCGGCGGATCGCGCACGACGCGCACGGCTCGGGCGGCGCATCGACCCACGCGCGCCAGCGACCCAGCTCGGCGTCGCCGTCGTAGCCGCTCGCCAGGTCGCGTCCGGTGAGCGTGGTGGCGGGGGCGAAGCTGCAGGGTGCCACGTGTCCCGTCGCCGTGACCGCCGCGAGCGCGCCGCCCGCTTCGCAGCCGAAGATGCCGAAGCGGGCGAGCCGCTCGGGATCGCTCGTGAGCTCCGGGTCGGTGGAGAGAAACGGCACGAGCGCGCAGTCGATGCGAAGCCCGAACGCGCCGTCGCTCGAGAGCGCGTGGCTCAGGGACCGGAGCACGACCGGAAAAGAGAGCACTTGTTCGGGCGTCATCCGCTGGGCGAGGTAGTCGAGCGACGCCGCCCGGCCGGCCGGCTTGTACCGGAGGAGCTGCGCCTCGCAGGCCCCGAGGGCCTTCGCTCGGTCGAGCGTCTCGGCCAGCCGGGGGAAGCTCTCGCGCGTGAGGACCACGTTGACGCCCACGCGGACGCCGACCTTCGCGAGCTTCTCGATCGCGCGCTCCGCGGCGCCAGCGCCGTCGAACCCGCGCACCTGCGCGTAGGTGGCGCTCGAGCCGTCGTAGCTCACGTTCACTTGCGCGAACGCCCGGAGGCGCTCGAGCCGCGCGTCCGAGAGCCCGAGACCGCTGGTCGTGACCACGGGCGTGAGACCGCGTCTTCGCGCGGCCTCGGCGAGGTCCGCCAGGTCGTCGCGGGTCGTGGGCTCGCCACCGCCAAAGGCCACCGTGAAGACGCCTGCCTCTTGCATCGCGTCGAGCAGCGCCTCGAGGTCTTCGCGCGGGGGCTCGGCGCCGTCGGGCCGGGCGTCGAGGTAGCAGCCCTTGCACCCCGCCCCGCAGCGAGACGTCACGGCGAGGTGCACTTCGAGCGGCGGGCTCACGGTACGTCGTGCCGCGGTCCACGCGTCGCCTCCGTCGAGTCCCAGAGACCGCATGCCGTCTCGATCGACCGCGACGATCGCCGCGGCCGACTCGAGCTTCACCCACGCGCCCCAGGCCTCGTAGCGAACGATCACGGCGCGTCTGCCTTTTCGTCGGCAGTGGAGGTGCCGCGTGGCTCCTCCGGGGTTCGCTCTGGGCCACGAGCTCCCGCGACGCGAACGTCCTCGCTCCTCATCGCCGCCACGATGGCCGCGAACACCGCCGCCCCCACCGCGGCCGTGGCAAAGAGCGTGTCGACCACGCTCCCGACGCTCGAGCAGTTCGCGCCGTGTCCAATGCGCACACGCTCGATGTGCTCTTCGAGAGGTGAGTCCTCGGGGTGAGGTGCCGCGCTCATCGAGTTGGTATAGGGTAAATTTGAGTGGATGCGCTTCTGACCACCATTGCCGAAAAGAAAGTTCGGCTCGACGCCCTGCGACCCTTGTCGCAGGGCGCCCTTCGCGCGTTTCAGAAATCCTACGACGTTGACTTGACCTATACGTCGAACGCGATCGAGGGCAACACGCTGACCCTGCGCGAGACGGCGGAGGTCATCGAGCACGGCATCACGGTTGGCGGCAAGACGCTGCGCGACCATCTCGAGGCCGTCGACCACTATGCCGCGGTGAGGTGGGTGCGCGAACGGGTCGCGGCACCGAATCCACCGCCGCTCGACGAGGCGACCGTGCGCGAGCTGCACCGCAGGATCGTGCTGCGCAGCCAGCCCGACATTGCAGGCGTCTACAGCCCTCATCCGAGGCGCATCGCCGGTTCCGGCGCGGTGCTGCCGAACCCGGCGAAGGTGCCGCAATGGATGGAGGAGTTCGGAACATGGCTCGAGACGTCGAACGCCGAACCCGCCGCCGCGTTCGAAGCGCATTTCCGGCTTTCGGCGATTCATCCGTTTGACGACGGCAACGGGCGCACGTCCCGCCTCTTGATGAACCTGATGCTTCTGAGGGACGGCTACCCACCGGTTTCGGTGCGCCCCGAAGACCGCAAGGCGTATCTCGATACGCTGGAGCAGGCCTCGGTGATGGGCGACCGGAAACCATTTCAGACGTTCATGTACACGAGACTGGATGCGACCCTGGGGGAGTACCTGATGGCGTTGCAAGAGGCGAAACCGCAGCGGCCGCCGCCCTCCGCGCCGACGCTCTGAAGCAGCGGTGGGCGCAGATCACCGCGCGGAAGGCGCGGACGGCTGAACGCGTCGAACCGACCGCAGCGCACGCGCGCGCGAGGAGCACGATGGGGAGAACGAGGAGTCCGAAGAGCACGAAGGGCGCGCTGTTCCCGGTCTCGTACTGCGACGCGAGCAGGCCGCCGGCCGCGCGGTTTCAGGCGCGTCGTGGGGATGGCGGTACGCGCGTAACGGCCACCAGATCGAACTGCCCAGCCCTGGGGAGGCGGTACCAGAGCCAAAGGCGTTTGCCTTGCAGCCGGCGTGCGAACGCAGAGACCGTTGGCCGGCCTTCCAGCTCCTCGACCAGAGCGGCCGTCGCGGCGGGCAAAGACGATTCGACATCACCGGGCATCGGGAGCACGCTCGCTCGAGCCAGTTCCCGCGCCGTAGCGCTCACCAGCCGCGCGTCGGGAGAGCCAGCCGTCAATCCAAGCGCTCGTAGCGTTCGAGGGTAAGGCTTGGTTATTCGAGGGATCCAGCCCAACGCTCGACGCGCTCCGGGAGCTCGCCCGTGTCGTAGTAGTGCTCGGCTTCATCGGCCGTGAGAGCCATCGCATCGTCGCGCAGAGAGGCTTCGATGCCTGCCCTCACTTGGGCTTCAGCGTCCGGCGGCAAGTCAGCGCGGACCGGCTCGGCGATGCGTGGGCGAGCGCGCGGAACCATGCGCGTACCGTACTACAACTAGACGAGCTTGTCCGGTCGTCGGTTCGTGCGGCGTAGGCCCGGCCGCTGAGAGTGATCCCATCGTGGCTCACAACCCGAACCCTTCGAGGTACGCGGGGTTCACGGCGTCGAGGAGCATGAACGCTGCCGCAAAGACGCTCACGGCGCAGATCACCGCGCGGAAGGCGCGGGCGGCCGAACGCGTCGAGCCGACCGCAGCCCACGCGCGCGCGAGGAGCACGATGGGGACGACGAGGAGTCCGAAGAGCACGAAGGGCGCGCTGTTCCCGGTCTCGTACTGCGACGCGAGCAAGCCGCCGGCCGCGGCCACGTAGACCGCGAAGCCCAGCGCGGGGAAGAGCACGCGACGGAGCGCGCGCCCGGACGCGCCCACCGCGCCTCGCTTGAACGCGGCGAGCAGAGACCTTCCGGCGAGCGCTCCGAAGATGCAGAGCTCGGCGATCGCCACACGGCGGAGCGATCGCCGGCGAACGAGCGTTCGCGTGTGCACTACGACGCGCGGGTCGAGGCGATGGGCGTGCGCGCTCGCTTCGGCCGCGGCTTCGTCGAGGCGACCTTCGGCGATCAGCGCGTCGACGATCTCGCGCTCCGCGAGCCGCGCGGTCAGCGGATCCGCCTCCGGATCGTCGGTCACGGCGCGAAGCACGGAGAGGGCGTCGTCGGGTCGGTGCATCCGGCCGAGCCAGGCCTCGGCCACGAGCATGCGGGCCTCGACGCGTGCCGGGCCCGGCGGGAACGACTGGAGATCGCGAGCCAGCGCGTCGATGGCGGCCGGGTCGTCGGCCAGCGCGGGATCCGCGCGAACGCGTTCGAGCTCCTGCGCCGGGTCGCCCGCGAGGGCGCTGGCGCGGGCCAGGCGAGCACCCGAGGGCAGGACCGAGAAGGCCAACACGACCAGCGCGGCGGCCGCGGCCGCGAGGGCGAGTGCCGCGGGGCCCGTCCGCATCGCGGGAAGCTCCCACGCGTGGGGGGCGTTGTCCATTGTCGCGCGGCAAGGGGAGCATGGGAGCTCGTTTGCGAAAAGAGACCGGGAGCGGCTATCACGCCCCGTGGATGAACCTTCGCGCGGTCGGGACGCCGGTCGGCCTCCTCAGCCTGGTCAGCCTCGCATGGTCGGCCGGCTGCAGGGGCTGCCACGACGACCACCCCTATGTGCCCTACGCGATCGCGTCGGCGGCGCCACACGGCGAAGCGCTCGACGAAGCGGGCGCCTCGCTGGCCGACGCCTCGCCCGCCAGCGAAGGGGGCGTCGACCCGTTCTCCGGTGAGCCGGCCCTGGTGGCCCCGCCGAGCCTGAGCCAGTGGGCCGTTGACGGCGTGCCCGTCACGGCGCCCGACGGTCAGGTCTTCGTGCTCGGCCTGGCTCGCGACTTCGACGGCGACGGTACGAAAGACGTGTTCGCGATCGTGCGGCCGGCCGACGGGAACGACCCCGGGCGCGTCGTCTTCTACCGGGGAGCTCCGGGCGCGGCGCCGTTGACGTTCGACCCGCCCGCCAACCTCGCGCAAGACCCGAGCTGCACGGCGGTCGCTCGCCTCGTGGGGATCGGCGCCCACTCGGTTCTCGCCGAGCTCGGGCAGCAGTGCCCGGTGCATCCGTCGAGCGCGCCCGTTCGATGGGTGGCGGTTCTCGCCGGGGGTGCGACCCCGCGCGTCCGGCTCGCCGCGACCCTCGCCGATCCCGCGGGCGCGCCGGCCCTTTCGGTCGACGCCGACGGGTCGGATCGCGACGCCGACGGGCGCGAAGACATCGCGCTGCGCGTGACCATCGAAGGGGGCGGCGCTCCCCTCGAACCTGGCCCGCGGGTCAGCGCGACCATCGCGTGGCTCGATCGCCCGGCGGGCCTGAGTCGAGACGCGGGGGCCACGGAGTCGTCGTTCACGGCGCTCGCGTCGTCGGCCGCCGCGCACGCGGCCCGGTCGAAAGAGGCCCCGGCCATCCCCGGGTACGTGACCCAGGTGCGCGCCCTCTGGCGCGCGATGTGCTCCGAAGGCGGCGCGCCCCGTATCGTCGCCGTCGCCGGAGCGGGGACCCTCGGGTGCAGCTCCGGGCACGCCCTCGAGACGCTCGGGCTCGCGGCCGTGCGGTCGTACGCGGTGCTGGGCGATCCCATTCGCGCGGCGCTGGCGCTCGATCGCGCCGAGCGTCCGCCGGCCACGCGAACGGCGGCGCGAGCCGCCGAGGCGCAGGGCTGGG
>CALFNG010000244.1 GCA_937902985.1 uncultured Myxococcales bacterium | reverse complement strand
GTCCGACCGCTCGGCGCCCAGCTCGGGGTCGCCGGCACCATGATCCACGATCTCGCGTACCCCCTTCGCGTCCTCGAGCGCCTGGCGGCCCACAGGCCTGAGTTGGCGCCGATCCACGCGTGTTGTGCGGAGAAGATGGCCGCCGAGCTGAGGTACGAGGCCGGCCAGACCAACGAGGTTCCATCCGCAGCCACGGCAACCGCCGGGGCGGTCGCTGACGCCTTGCTCGACATCTCGTACAGCCTGTCGAAGGCGCGCGCGTCGTTCGATGAACCCACGCGCGCGGTTGCCGACGAGTACACGGCAACGCTCCTCGCCGCCTTCGTTCCACGTTATGTCCGTCACTTCCGGCTCTTCGTGCCGCCGGTCGTCGTGGGCGCAGTCCTGAGCGTCTTGCTGACGTCTCTCTACTTCGTGCAACCTGCGCGCCTCATCACGAGTCTGGTCTTCGTATGGGTCGCGGCCATGGTGGTCATGGTGTTCGTCGTCTACGTCGACCTCGACCGGGACGTGGTCATCAGCGGCATCGGGAACACGACCGCGGGTTCGGTGAGCTTCGACTGGTCGTTCGCTTACCGCATCGTCTCATGGGGTCTGGTCCCGCTCGGGAGCCTCATCGCATCGCAGAATCCCGCGTTCGGTCATTTGCTCTCGACGTTCTTCGACTCCCTCGTGAAGGGGTTCCGCTGACGCAAGCCGAGTTCCCGCGCTCGCGTGGGAGGTTGACGCTCGACGACCCGGCGTGCTCGCCTGCGCGCGGAGGTCCACGTGCACCGAGCGAGCTCTGCGAGCACCGTCACGTTTGCGTCCGGCGATCACCGCGAGCGTCGAGATGGGCCCGTTCCACGACGCCGACGCTCGCTCTCTCTAGGGATGGGGTACGCTCCAGGCCCCGTATGGCTGCCTTCATCTACAAGATCTGCACTCGCGCAGAATGGGAAGCGGCGGTTAGTCAGGGCGTCTTCCGCGGCTCGGCGGTCGATCTCCGCGACGGCTTCATTCATTTCTCGCAGGAGCACCAGGTCGCCGAGACGCTCCGGAAGCACTTCTCCGGCAAACGCGGGCTCGTTCGGGTGGGCGTCGATCCCGATGCTCTCGGCCCCGACCTTCGTTACGACGCTTCGCGCGGCGGCGAGCTGTTTCCGCATCTCTACGGCGCGCTCGACGTATCGCTCGTGTCGGAAGTGATCTTGCTCGACTGAGCCCGCGGAGACCGGCACGACCGCGCGCCTCCGCGACAAATGAGGGCACGCCGTCGCCGTTCGAGCGCTCGAGGGCTCTTGCGCTCGCGCGCGCCGTGTGCGCCTCTCTGATCTCGTGCACCGTGCCGGCGCTCTCGCGTGGCTCTCCTTGGGGACAGTCGCGTGCTTGCTCGGGGGCTGCCATCACGCGACGTTGTCCAGCCGCCCGCGACCGCTTCCGCCGGTCAAGCTCGCTCCCGTTCGCCTGCGCTCGCCCGGCCTGGCCTCCGCGACCATCGAAGACGCCGGCGCGTCTCCCTTCGAAGTCGCGGTGACGGGCGAGGGGATCCGGCCGCAGCGTCTCGGCCGATCGTGGCTGCTGACCCGTGACGAGAGCTACGCCCAGCACGACGCCAGCGGATGGCGCCTCGGGTGCCTTCCGCCCGAGAGCGCGCTCGCCGGGAGCCCGGAGCATCTCTGGATGATTACGAAGTTCAATTCCTTCGTCCTTGCTCTGAACGAGTGCCCCGAGGCGTCCGACGGGCAGTCGATCCTGGCCGAGCGCTGGGCCGCGGGTGCTCGTCAGAGCTCGGTCGATCGGCTTCCGCTCGACGAGCCCGATCTCGATCTCGATCCGGCCATTTCGCAAGAGCCCATTCCGCTCACCGCTCCATCGCCGTCCAACGTATGGGTGTCCGGCGTCCTCCCCGGGACGACCGAGCCCGCCCTGGCCCACTTCGATGGTCGCGACTGGTCGCTCGTGGTCACGAACCTGCCCGGGTCCGTCACCAGCGTCGCGTGGAGAGGGGCGGTCGAAGGCGGGGGCATGCGACGCGCAGCTCTGGATGGTCTCGCGCGGGCGGGTCTATCGCGGACGCCCGGAGTGGCAGCCCGTCGAGCCGGTGCCGCTCCCCGGCGGCGTCGGAGATGCGGTCGCCGTCTGGGTCGACGACGCGAACGCGGTCTGGGTCGGAGCCGAGCACGCCGTGGTCGCGACGGGCGAATGGGCGAAGCCGCTCGCGTGGCCGGCGCCCGCGGAGAACGACTGCAAAGTGTCGCTTCCACCGCGGCCGGCCGCCCCGAGGAGCATGAGCGGCGCCGTGAAGAGCGCGAGCCGCGGCGGTTGCGGCGACGACAAGGAGCACCGCGTTCCGGCCGGCGATCTGCGAGCGCGCTCGCGACCGAGGCGTCGTGCCCGAGCGCCGGAGCGCGGCGCCCGCTGGCGTCAGGGCGCCGGGAGGATCTGGCGCAAGTACGATCCCGCCCCTCGCGTGACGTCCCACTGCGAAGGATACCCGAGCGACACTTCTTCGAACCGCACGCCGTCGAGGTGGCGCGTCGACCGGATGTGCAGATGCCCGGACACGACCGCGACCGCGCGAAAGCGCGTGTGCCAGTCGGCGGTTCGTCGGGTCCCGCACCACACCGCGAATCGCGGGATACGCGGCAAGACGGCATGCTCTCGGCGAAGCGGAAAGTGGTTCAAGAGCACCGTGCGCGTCCCGGGGGCTAGCGCGGCGAGGCGTTGTTCGGTGAGCGCGCACCGTGCGGCGCACCAGGCCGCACGCGACGGATAGGGCGCCGGATCGAGATAAGTCTCGTCGGCGCAGACGATGCCCGACTGGGAGGCCCAGGCCACCGCTCCGTCCGGACCGATCTCGTCGGGCGCGAACGAGTAGTCGTAGAGCAGAAAGAGCGGCGCAACGACGATGGGCGTGTCGGCCGGCGAATCCGGCCATACCGGATACGAGTCTTCCGGTGTCGACACCCCCCGCTCGCGGCACACGTCGACCAACCGGGCGTACTTGGCCTCGCCGACGGGCCCCTCGCCGCGCGACGTCCACAGCTCGTGGTTGCCCGGTGCCCACAAGATACGCGCGAACCGAGGGACCACCGCATCGAGCACAGTCTTCAGGTGCGCCTCGGTCTCGCCGACATCGCCGACGACCGCCAGCCAGTCGTCCGGGTGGGGCTCGAGCTCTTGCAACGCGCGCCGGTTGGCGTCGTACCCGACGTGCACGTCGCTGATGGCCCACAGCTGCATGCCCAGACGGCTAGCATCTCGGGCGCCGACCGGCCGCCTCCGCGAAGCTCGACGCCGCAAGAACGTCTCGCCGCGCTCGCCACATCGGCAATCCCTTGAACGAGGTGCGGATCCTGGCAAGTTCCATAGCTAATACTGGCCTAGGACCGGCACGAACCGTCGCCTGGGCGACGGGGCGGATTGCGTTGTTTCGGCGCGAGGAGCATGAGAGCGTTGGCCCGGATGCGACATGATCGGACATGAAACGCTCGGAACGGGGCCTCGTCGGGTCATCGTCCTGAACGACTGGCTCTGCGACACGTCCACCTGGGATCGGGCGCGCGCCTATCTCGACGGTAGCGAATTCACCTGGGCCTTCGCCGATCTTCGCGGCTACGGGCGATCGAAGGGGCAAGAGAGCCCCCCGCTCCTGGTCGCGATTGTCGAACGCTTCCTCGCGGAAGGCGAAGCATCGTGACGAAGAGCCGGAGCACGTCACGCAGGCCACCCCCGAAGAATCGCTGACCGCCGATGTCGCTCGTCGTTCACCTGTCCGACCTTCACATGGGGTTCCACGGGACGGCGCAATCGCTGCTCTTCGACGAGCTCGTTCGCACGCTGACGCGTGAAAGAGCCGCGGCGCCCGACGAGTCCGTCGCCGTCGCGATCACCGGGGACGTTTTCGATTCGTCCGTGCTTCCCGCGAGACGCGCCGTCGAGGGTTTTCTGGCGCTGCACGCGCGCATCGTCGACGCGCTCGGCGGCGATGCGCCGACCATCGTCCTTCCCGGCAACCACGACCGGCGCCGCTTCGGGCTGCTCGCGCCTCAAGGCATGAAGCTCTTTCAGACGCTCCGCGACGCCGCCGACCCGCGCCGGCTCTTCGTCGCCGGATGCGCGCCGCCGTTCCTGGCGCAGGTCGTTCCCGAGGCGTTGCATCGGCTGCCGGTCCACGTCATCGCCTACGACTCGACGTATCTGCCCGGGGGTCTCGTGGGCGCGGGCGGTACGCTTCGACCCGAAGACCTGCTCATGGCGAACGGGCAGCTCCCCGACGACGGCCGCCCGCTGCTGGTCTTGACCCATCATCATCTCATCCCGACGCCGTTGACCGACGTCAGCCAGATTGACTCGGTCGGCACGAAACGCATCGCCCGGTGGATGATCGGAACGGCGCTGCCGGCGCTCGTCTCGTACGGCGATCGCGAAGAAATCACGATGACGGCGCTCGGCGCCGGTACGGTCTTGTCGACGCTGCACACGCTCGGGCGAGCCGTGCTGTTGCTCCACGGACACAAGCACGTCCCCACGGCGCGACTCGTGACCGGCATGTCGAGCGGCTGCGGCGACGTCCTGATTGCCTCGGCGGGCAGCGCCGGCACCCGCGAGCGCGTGCACGCGACACGTCACCCCGACGCGGCAGATCGGAAGAGCACACGTCTGAACTCCAGTCAC
>CALFNG010000243.1 GCA_937902985.1 uncultured Myxococcales bacterium | reverse complement strand
CGCCACACCGTGGCGCTCGCCGAGGCCTTCGCGCTGGCGGCGCGCGCCCGAGGCGCGGCCGGCCACGCGCTCGCGCTCGCCATGGCGCGACTCGACGCCGACGAGGCGCCGGGCGCGACGCCGCTCGAGTTCTTGCCGGTCTGCGGCGTGCTCGCGCTCGCGTCGCGCGCGGCGTCCGACGAGAAAGTCCGCGCCGAGTATGTCGCGGAGCTCCACGCCCGCGCCGACGACCTTCGATTCCGGGTGCGCGAGACCGTGGTCGACGCGCTCGTGAAGGTCGGCAGCGTGGCCGGCGACGCCCTGCTCCGCGATGTCGCGTCGTGGATGGACGGCTATTTCCACGCGGCCGCCGTGCTCCGCGCGGTGTCCCGCGAGGCGTGGCTCTCGAAGGTGCACGACGCGGGCGTCGTTCTCGAGCGGCTCGACCAGGCCTTCGAAGAGGCCCGCAACGCCACGCGCTCGGCCGCTCGCTACCCCGGCCACAAGGCCCTGCTCGAAGCCCTGAAGAGCGCTCCCCCGCCGATCGCGATGCGCTTCGGCGTCCCGGTCTTCGACCTCATGGCGCGCTGGGCGACGGTGAAAGACCCGGTGCTTCGCGAGCTCGTCGGTGCCTCTCTCAAGGAGAGCAAGCTGTCGGGGCGCTTCCGGCGCGAGGTCGACCGGGTGCTCCGGGCGCTCGCCGACACCGAGCCCGCCCCGAGGAATCCCGACCACGACCATGGCCCCACCCGCGACCGGAGCGGCCAGCGTCGAGGCCGCGCGCGCCGGGGCTGAACTGGGCACCTCGGACCCGCCTCGGGCGCGGGCCAGAGCGACAGACGGCGCGCCAGACGACGCACCGGACCACGCGCCAGTCGGGGCTCGACGCGCGGCCGCTACCGCGCTACTTCTCCCTGCGCGTGAGCCAGACGACCATCCAGCCGAACGCGTTCGTCACCATCGACTACGAGCTCCGTGACGAAGAGGGCGACATGCTCGAAGAGAGCGCGGGCGACGGCGGCGAGCCGATCCGCTACGTGCACGGCTACGGCATGCTCGTCCACGGGCTCGAGGCGGCGCTCGTCGGCCTGAGCGCAGGCGACGTGCGCGACATCGTGGTCCCGGCCGACGCGGGATACGGCGAGTACGACGACGACCTTCTCCTCGAGCTCGATCGCATCGAGCTGCCCGACCCCGAGGGCGTCGCCGTGGGCGACGAGTTCGTGGCCGAGTCGCCCGACGGCGACGAGATCGCGATGAGCGTGATCGAGGTCCGCGACGACCTCGTCGTGGTCGACGCGAACCACCCGCTCGCGGGCATGACGCTCAAGTACCACGTGACCGTGCGCGAGATCCGCGAGGCCACGGAAGATGAGATCCACGAGGCCGCGACGCAGCTCGACGAAGCGCACGAGCACGAGCACGGCCCCGACTGCGATCACGACCACGACCACGAGCCGATCGCGATCGGTAAACGAAACGTAAATTGACCGTCCCCGACGCTCTCCTGAGCGTCCACTCAAGGAAACGAAGCGATCATGGCTACCGGCAACAGCAGCACCAAGACTATCGACAGCTGGGAGTGGGACGTGCGCGTCCGCGAGCGAAACCTCGGCAAGGGCGTCATCGACGCGAAAGAGGTCGAGAGGCACCTGGCGGCCCTCGTCGACGTGTCCGAGCAGGCCGAGACGGTGACGTACCCGCAGCCCGCCATCGGCGGACGCGAAGAGTGACGAGCCGCGGCGCGCGCGGACCGCGCGAGACCGAACGGAGCAAGCCCGGTGGCCGACGACCATAAGAAGCCCGAAGGACACGCCGACGAGGCGCTCCCGCAAGTCGACTTCACGACGTTCGTCTTGTCGCTCAGCCACTCGGCGCTGATGCACCTGGGCGAGGCGCCGAGCGAGACGGGCGAGCTCGAGTTCAACCTCCCGCTCGCACGGCAGACGATCGACCTCGTGGGCATGCTCGAAGAGAAGACGAAGGGGAACCTGACGGGAGACGAGGAGCGCCTGGTGGCTCAGATCCTGTTCGACCTTCGCATGCGCTACGTCGAGCGATCGAAGATGAAGTGATGCCGCGGCGCGCACTCGTCGCCGCAGTGGTGTCGGCGCTCGGCGTCGCCGGCCTCGCGACCGGCTGCGCGACGAGAGCGAGCGACGCCGACGCGCACGACGCCGGGTCTGCCGCGCTGCCGCCCAACGCGACGCCCTTGCCGCCCACGCTGGGCGTGCCCACGTCCGCCCCACCGGCCGCGGCCGCCGCCGGTTCGGTGAGCGTGAAGCTCGAGCCGGTGAGCTTCGCGCCGATCGCGCACGCAGCCGATCCGAGCGTCGTGACGATCACGACCGTGGGCGAAGACGACATGGAAGTCTCGCCGTTCTCGCACCGGAAGCAGGCGCGGGTGACGCACGGCCTCGGGACCGGCTTCGTCTTCGACAAGAACGGCATCGTGCTGACGAACAACCATGTCGTCGAGGGCGCGAACGAGATCCAGGTGAAGCTCTTCGACGACCGCGAGTTTCCCGGCAAGGTCGTCGGAACCGATCCCCAGACCGACATCGCCGTGGTGCGCATCGACACCAAAGACCTGCGGGCTCTGCCGCTCGGCGACTCCGACGCGACCGACGTGGGCGACTGGGTCGTCGCCATCGGAAACCCGTTCGGCCTCGCGCACACCGTGAGCGCGGGCATCGTCAGCGCCAAGGGACGCACGCTCGAGGACGTGCCGCTCGACTCGAGCGGCTACTACGACTTCATCCAGACCGACGCCTCGATCAACCCGGGCAACTCGGGCGGCCCGCTCCTCAATCTGCGCGGCGCGGTCGTGGGGATCAATACGGCCATTCGCGGCGGCGGGGCCCAGGGCATCGGCTTCGCGATCCCGATCAACATGGTCAAGCAGCTCTTGCCCATGCTCCTCCGCGACGGCCACGTCACCCGGAGCGCGCTCGGCGTCCGTATCGTCGACGCCCATCAACTCTCGAGCGACGACCGGACCGCCCTCAAGCTCCCCGAGGGAGCCCGCATCTCCGGGGCCGTCATCGAATACGTCAACCCCAGCGGCCCCGCCGACAAGGCGGGCCTCGGGCCCGGCGACATCATCATCGCTTTCGAAGGCCAGCCCATCGAGCGCTCCGCCCAGCTCCAGTGGCTCGCCAGCACCGCCGGAGTCGGCCGCCCCGTCACCCTCAGGGTTCAACGCGCGACCAAACCGTTCGAGGTCAAAGTCACCCTGGGCGAGCTCACCGACCAAAAGCCTCGCTAGCCGATGGAGTCGGCGGCGGCGCGGAGGCGAGCTAGGACGCGGGTGCGACCGAGGACGGCGATGACGTCGAAGAGGCCCGGGCTGGCGGTGCGACCGGTCAGGGCGACCCGGGCCGGCTGGGCGATGTCTTTCATGGGGAGGCCGGTGCCGGGGAGCCAGGCGTTGACGGCGGCTTCGAGCGGGGCGGCGATCCAGGGCTCGACGGGCTCGAGCACCGCGGCGAGCTGACGGAGGAGCGGCGCGCTCGCTGGCACCAGGAACTTCGTGGCGGCCGCGGCGTCGATCGCGGGCGGGTCGCGGAAGACGAAGTCGAGGCGGTCGGCGGCGTCGACGAACGTGACGGCTCGCTCGCGGATGAGCGGCACGACCGTCTCGATGCTCGCGACCCCCACGTCGAGCCCGCGAGCGGCCACGAACGGCTGCGTGCGCGCGGCGTACTCGGCGTCGCTCGTCAGGCGCGGGGTCTTGAGGTGCTCGTGGTTGATCGCGAGGAACTTCTTCGCGTCGAATTTGCCGTCGCTCTTGTTGCAGTGCTCCCAGTCGAACGCGGCGACGAGCTCGTCGAGCGAGAACACCTCCTGGTCGCCGTGCGACCAGCCGAAGCGCGCGAGGTAGTTGAGCACCGCGCGCGGCGAGTACCCCTGGTCGCGGTACTCGGTGACGCTCACCGCCCCGTGGCGCTTGCTCAGCTTCTCGCCGTTCGGCGCGAGCATCATGGGCAGGTGCGCGAACGCCGGGGGCGGACGATCGAGCGCCTCGTAAATCATGATCTGCGGCGGCGTGTTGACCATGTGGTCACGCCCGCGCGCGACGAGCGTGATGCCCATCGACGTGTCGTCGACCACGGCGCCGAAGTTGTAGAGCGGCACCCCGTCGGACCGGAGGAGCACGAAGTCTTGCTGGGCGGCGTTCGGCGTGACGATCTCGCCGAACACCTTGTCGACGTAACGCACGCTGCCGGTCTCGGGCACGAGCAAGCGAACGACGTGCGGCAGCGCGGGCGCGTCGGTTCGACCGCGACAGGTCCCGGGGTACCGGAACTGCGCCTTGGGGTCGCGCGCCTTCAGCGCCGCGCGCTGGGCGTCGAGCTCTTCTTTCGTGCAATAGCAGCGGTACGCCTTGCTCTTGGCGATGAGGAGATCGGCGTACTCCTTGTAGATCGGGAGCCGCTCCATCTGCGTGTACGGCCCGCTGGGGCCGCCGACGCCGGGCCCCTCGTCCCAGTCGAGGCCGAGCCAGCGGAGCGAGTCGAGGATGACGTCGACGCTCGCCTGCGTGCTCCGCTCCCGGTCGGTGTCTTCGATGCGGAGGACGAAACCTCCACCGCCCTGGCTTTGCCTCTTTCGCGCCCAGAGCCAGTTGAACAGCGCCGTACGCACGCCCCCGATATGAAGGTACCCCGTGGGGGACGGTGCAAAACGGACGCGCTCCATGCGCGCACGAGTAGCAGAGCGCCGCCCTCGCATCCACCCACGGCCAGCGCTGGCGCGAGACGCGGCACGAGGCAGGGCGACGGCGCCCCCGCGGCGGCGCACGCGGCCGCGCTCTCACCGGTGGCCGCGAGAACGTACGCGCCTTGCGCGGTATCGACCGGATCTCGATCGACGACACGAAGGCCCCCGGCGGCGAAGTCGAAGAGCCCGGCCGCGTCGAGCGACGTGCCGTCGAGGGCGGCGGCGACGCTCCCCTTCAGCGCGAAGCGGAGCCCCGGCTCCATGGCCAGGCCCGTGACGCGATCGAGGGGCACCCGTATCGTGAACGGCGCAGCGGCGGAGTCCATCAGAGGTACCCGTAGCCGGAGCCGCGGAGCATCACGACGAGGGGCAACGCGTCCGCAAGGGGTCGGGCGCCGCCGACGGCGTCCGCGAGGCGGTCGAGGCGGCCGGCGTCTTCGACGAGACGCGGCTCGTTGAGCGCGCCGGCGGCGGTTCGCATGACGATCGCGCGCTCGTCGAGCATCGCGCGGGCGGCGGCGCGGTCTCCGTGGTCGACGCGGTCCGCCGCTTCGAGGATCGCGTCGCCCGCGGCGAACGCTTGCTCCATGCGCTCGAGGGCCGGGTTCGAGGTCGAAGCACTCTCGGCGTCCGTGGCCGCCCAGCGCATCTTGACCGCGAGCTCGCTGGTCACGTTCTTCTTCAAGAGCCGGTCCTTGTAGCGAACTTCGACGCTGGCCACGCTCCGCTCTCCGACGCCCGGCGGGAGCTGGACCGTGAGCATGGTGGCGTGCCGATCGGCGCGAGCGAACGCGGGAATGAAGAAGCGCATCCCGCCGGTCGCGTCGGTCTGGCGGTCGGCCGCGATGCCGTGTTGCCTCTCGTGCTGGTCGACGGCGACCTCCTGGGCGCGCACCGCGTCGGACTCGGCAGCGCTGAGCTCGCGCGAGCCGAAGACGCGCGTCGCCGAGACGTCGGGGCGCAACCGAACGCGGAGCTCCACGGCGGTCGCGACGGGCCGGAGGCGCGCGTCGATCTCGCGAGCGAGGGCGGGCTCGATCTGCGACGAGTCGGCCAGGTAGTAGTAGCCGCCGGCGCCCCGGTCAGCGATGCCGCTCATGAGCGGCGCGTCG
Source organism: uncultured Myxococcales bacterium (assembly GCA_937902985.1). GTDB lineage: Bacteria > Myxococcota_A > Polyangia > Polyangiales > Polyangiaceae > Palsa-1150. Next base: position 4,220 of record CALFNG010000243.1, on the reverse strand, counting down.
TAGTCCGGCCCCAGGCCGAAGGCGCTCGTCTGGATGCCGTCCTGAAATGCGCGGGCCGCGCGATCGGAGAGGCCCAGGGGATCGGTGTCTCCGGCGTTGGCGTGTCCGTCTGAGAGCAGCATCACGATCCGTACCGCCTCGTCGCCCGCGGCGGGGGCGCGGGCCTCGGCGTACCCGAGGTCGAGCCCCGACGAGATGTTCGTGCCGCCTTCGGCGTGGACGCCGTGAATGCGGGCCAGCACCTGGGGGCGCCGCGGTCCGATGGGGCCGTCGGCCACGAGCACCTGCGCGGTGTTCGAGAACGTCACCATCGAGAAGTCGTCGCCGGGCTCGAGCTTGTCGACGGCCGCTTCCGCCGCGCGCTTCGCGTCTTCGATCGCCTGTCCCGACATCGAGCCGCTGACGTCGAGCACGATGTGAACCGACAGCGGCGCGCGCGACGGCATGGCCTCGCTCGACGCCAGCGACACGACGAGGTTCATCGGGCCGCCGCCCGGACCCGGGGCGGCCCGCTCGGTGGCGACGGACACGGCGAGAGCGCCGTCGGTGGGCGCGGCGAGCGCGGGCGTGTAACGCGCGCCGAAGTCCCCCACGAGATCCTTGTAGGCGCCCGGGATCTGTCCCCGCGCGACGGCGGCGTCGAACGCCGCGAGCGCCGCGCCCCCGGGCCGGTAGGTCGTCGCATACCGTGCGTTCGGGTCGAGCCGGCGGGCCGCGATCGGCGCGGGCTCCGCTACGGCGAGCGGCGAGGCCGCGGTCGTCGTGGCCACGGGGGCCGAGAGCGCGCCCACCATGCCGTAGATGGCCTCTGGTTTGCTGGGCGCCCCGTGACCCATGATGCCGCCGCCCGCGGCCCCGGAGGCCTTTTCGGCGCTCGGGGCCATCGCGCCACCCCGACCGGGGCGTATCGGACCCAGGTCGCGGGCGAGACCGGACGCCCATTGCTGGCGGTACTCCTCGGAAGATGGCCGAGCCGCGAAGGGAGCTGCAGAGCCCATCGCGCGCGCACGCTCCCCTTCCGTGCCTCCCGCGCCTCCCGCGCCTCGGGCGCCTCCCGCGACGCCTTCGGCCACCGGCGAGTCCACTGCCGCTACGGTCGGGCTGACCGGCGCGGCCTCTCGAGCGCCGCGGTCACACGCGCCGGCGCTCACGAAGAGAGCGAGCGCTGAACAGAACCTCAACGCCGTGCGCGCGCGCGCGGCCGTGCCTTCGATAGCGACCATCGTTCCCGCTCCCTGGGTGCTCCGGCGGCAGGCGACAGCGCCCGCCTCTCGGGCGCTCGCGCTGTGGGACGCGCAGCCCATGCAGAAGGATCTCCGGGACCCGTCGAAAGTTCCGTCGGTCGCGTCGCCCGTGTCGCTTTGGCGAGAGCGGTCCGTGTGCCATACGAGGGGATGTGGGATCGGGTGAGGAGCACTTGACCGAGGGGAACGGCCGCGAGCACACGCTGACCGGGAAGACGGCGCGCGCTCTCGTCGTGATGCTCGGCGTTCTCGCCATTCCCTACGTCACCCCGAAGTTGAAGTTCTTTCGCGTGGCGCGCCTGCCGTGGGAAGCGGAGACCATCGCGGTCGAGCCGCCGGCGCCGGCAACGGCGCCTCCGCCGCCCCCCACCGCAGGCGAGCAAGCGCTGCCTGCCTCGGAGAACACGCCGACCGTCAACAACGCGTTGCCCGCCGAGTCGCACGCGCCATTGCCGGAGCTCGAGCCGGCCATCCGCGCGGCGCTCCGCACCGTGGCCATCGACGATCCCGCCGGCCACGCGCTCGACGCCTTCTTCGCCCGCCTCGAGCGCACCGAGCGCAAGGAGCCCGGCGCGGTCACGCGCATTCTCCACTACGGCGACTCGACGATCGCGAGTGACTTCATCTCGGGAACGGTCCGCCGCCGGCTCCAGGCCCGCTTCGGCGATGCGGGGCACGGGTTCATTCTCGCGGCGAACCCCTGGCAGTGGTACTTCCACAACGACGTGTTCCACGCGTCCGAGGGCTCGTGGTCGGCGAGCCGCCTCGCCGGCCCGACCACGCCCGACGGCATGTACGGGCTCGGCGGCGTCACGTTCACGAGCTACGGCGGCGGCACGGCGTTCTTCGGCACCGCGACGAGCGGCGACTTCGGGCGCAGGGTGTCCCGCTACGACGTCTACTACCTCGAGCAGCCCGGGGGCGGGAACATCGAAGTCAGCACGCACGGCTCGCCTCCCGAGCGCTTCTCGACGCGCGGGACCGCCAAGGCCTCGCGGGTTCATGTCGTGCACGCCAGCGACGGCGAGTCGCGCCTGACGGTTCGCGCCGTGGGCGGGGGCCAGGTTCGACTCTTCGGCGTCGCGCTCGAGCGCGACGAACCGGGGGTGGTCTACGACGCGCTCGGCGCGCACTCCGCCATGGCCCTCCACTGGCAGAGCCAGGACCGCGCCCACTGGAAAGACCAGCTCGATCTGCGCGACGCGGCGCTCGTCGTCTTTCAGTACGGGACCAACGAGAGCGAGATCACGAAGTTCGAGCCCGAGCCCTACGAGCGCGCGCTGGGCGAGCTGGTCGACGAGCTCAAGGCGGCGGCGCCGGGCGCCTCGCTCCTCATCGTCTCGCCGCTCGACCGCGCCGACTGGCAGGGCGGGAGGATGCCGACGAAGCCCGTGATCGTCGACCTCGTGGCCATCCAGAAGCGCGTCGCGCTCGCGCACGGCATCGCGTTCTGGAACACCTTCGAGGCCATGGGCGGCTCGGGCACGATGGGTCGATGGGTGAGGACGCGACCGCAGCTCGGCGGACCCGACCTCACGCACCCGACGCCGCGGGGCGCCGAGGTCATCGGCGATCTCTTGAGCGACGCGCTCGTCAACGCTTACGAGCGGCGACGCGCGGTCGATCTTCGCGTCGATCTTCGCGCTGCGGCGTGCGCTGGGACGGACCGGCGCTAGAACGTTTGCGCCAGCGAGACCATGCCTCCACCGGGCGCGGGAGCGACTCCAACGGACGGCCCGGCCCCTTTCGGCGCAGTGAAATAGAGCACGGCGCCCGCGGCGAGCAACGCGCCGCCCGCCACGAACGTCACCGTGGACACCGTGGCCCACGTGACCGCCGAGTCGCGCTGCGCGAACGCGGGGCTCCCTTCGGGCAGGTCGTCGTCGTGCCGCACGACTTGGTGGCGTCATCGTATTTCGAGTGGGCCGTCAGTCCGGCGAAGGAGCCAAAGCCGATCGCGAGGATACCCGCACCGCCGACGGACAGACCGACGACGCGCTGGACCTTGCCATTCGCCGCCGACGAATCCGAGAGGGTCCCGAAGGCCGTTCCGCTGTCGGCGGGCGTCGGCGTCGGTGCGGTGGCCGCGGCGACGGGTTGAGACGTCTCGGGCGCTTCCGGTTCGAGGACCGGCACGTCGACCGACAGATTCTGCTGGCTCGCGGCCAGCTCGACGCGCGTCTTCCACGGCTTGCGCCCGGGCACCGTCGCCGCGATGTCGTGGAAGCCGCCGTCGCGCGGCTCGGCCACCTCCCACTCGGCCTGCCGGACCGGCTCGTCGTCGCAGCGAACTTCGAGCCCGGAGATCTGAGCCTCCGGACGGACCGAAATCGTGAGATGAGAGAGCTTCGGCTCGAGCGCGGCCGCGCGCTTCTCGGCGGCCTTCGCGCGATCGTTCTGCTTGGCGGTCTGCGCCGCGGCCTGCGCCGTGTGGAACGCGGCCCACGCGGAGGCCAGCTTGCCCGCCTTCTCGTAACAGATGGCCAGGTTGAGCGCGGTGCCCGGAGCGGGCTCGATGGCCTGGCTATCGGCGAACTTCGGACAGGCCGCCGAATAATCGCCAGACGCCATCAACCGGCGCGCCTCCTCGAAGAGCGCCTCGGCCCTCGGTGCGTCAGCCCGCCGGCCGTCGGCGCGAGCGACGCCGCCCGTCGCCATGGCCAGCACAAACACCACAACACCCGTTCGCATGGATGGCATGGGGTCGCGATCCATTACGGGCATCAATAGATCGCATCAACGGAATACGTTCTGCTGTGAAGTGATCGTGCCAGCGGAAGAGGTTGCGGCAGGCAGTGCGGACGTGGCTGATTGTCGCCATGAGCGAGAACACATCGGAGTCGTGGTTTGATGGTTGGCAGTCATCGATCGGCGGTCGGGTAGCCGAGTTTCGGAAGTCGGTGAAGAGGGCCGTGGCTGGGGGAGGACGGCGCCCCGGGATCGAACATGGCGTGCGCGAGCCTAGCATCGGTCCCT
>CALFNG010000242.1 GCA_937902985.1 uncultured Myxococcales bacterium | reverse complement strand
TCTCGTTCATCTCGATCAACTGGCGCGGACGCCCTCTGCGGACCTACGAGACCGTTATCAATCTCATCGGCAATACGACCAACCGAGTTGGCCTCGTGGTGCGCGCCCGACTTGACCGTCGCCGCTATCCGACCGGCAAGAAGATCTCGAAGAAAGAATTACGAGAGCTGAGAATCGATCGCGATGACTTCCACGGCGACTGGAACTACGTCATCAGGCCGCGCACGGATCGACGGTGACCGGTCGACTTCGCCTTTCCCGGCCCCTTACGTCGTTTCGCGCGCGAACGATACGTATGCGCAAGCGCTCGCGGCCCGCGCCAGCGCCTCCCCATTAGCCCTTCGAGAAGCCGCGTCGGTGTCGACGCTGGTCACAGGCGTGTGCGACGCGATGGTCAACGCGGAGATGCGTGAGCTACGCACGCGCGAGGTCTTGCCGAAGGGCCCGGCCCCGTCCCGGCCGAGGGAGGCATGACGCCGTCGGAAGAGGAAGACTGAATCGAGCGGGGTCAGCGACCGCCGACGGCGCGGGCGTTGCGCGGGAGCCGGGCAAGGGGACCCGAAGCCGGCGTCGTGGGACGCGCGGCCCGAGAGCACACGTGGCGATCTATAGTGCGCGCGCATGCTTCGCTTGCTCCCGCTCGCCGTCGCCGTCGGCGCGCTCTTCTACGCGCACCCGGCGGCCGCGGCACCGACGGGCCGCCTTGTCTATTCGCACGCACCCGGCGCCGAGTCGTGCCCCGACGAGGCGACGATGCGCCGCGCGGTGGCCGCGCGCGTCGGATACGACCCGTTCTTCCCCATGGCGCCACGGACCGTGGTCGTGAGCATGGAGCGACGCGATCGCGATTTCGTCGCGACCGTGAGCCTCGTCGACGAGCAGGGGGTGGCGCACGGTGGACGGCAGCTCAAGACGAAGGACAGCTGCGCGGAGCTCCTCGGCGCGGCGGCGCTGGCCATCGCCATCGCCATCGACCCTGCGGTCCTCGCGGGCGTCCCCGCGAGACCCCAGCCCGAACCGTCGCCCACGCCTGTGCCCCCACCTGCGCCCGCCCCGCCAGCGCCAATGCTTCCCCCGCCTCCGCCCATCGTGGCGGTCCCGCCTGGGCCCGCGTCCCATGCCTGTCCTGCGGTCATCGGGGTGAGCCTCGGCGCGGTCGCGTCGAGCGGCGCCGCGCCAGACCTCGCCGCGGGCGTCCTCAGCGGGGCGGAGCTCCTCATGCGACCTGTCCATTGGCATCGAAGCGCAAGTGAACGCGCCCGCGTCACGTTCATTGGCCGGGACCGGGGCCGGTGACGTCGCCTCCTGGGGCGTCCTCGGCGCGATCGTGCCGTGCGCATGGTTCGGCCCGTTCGAAGGGTGCGCGATGGGCCACGCCGGCGCACTTCGCGTCTCGAGCGACGGCGCGCCGGACCGCAGCGCGAGGTGGACCACGGCTTGGGCGGCGGGGGCCCGGGTAGGGGTGCTCGTGCATCTCGATGGCGCCGCGTTCCTTCGCGTTCACACCGACATGCTCGCCAACATCACCCCCGTGCGCCTGGAGATCGGCGGTACGAACGTCTGGACGGCGCCGCGGGTAGAGTCGAACGTGGGGATGGACGTCATCCTGCGCTTTCCGTGACGAATCGGACGAGCACCGGCCAAATCCGGGAGGTGGCCGTGCGCGCTACCTCCCCCCTCGTCTCCGAGCGCGCCTCGACGCTCCGCGAGGTGTACGCGGGGTACGCGGGGTACGTGTGGAACACCCTCCGCCGGCTCGGCGCGCCGGACGCGGACCTCGAGGACCTGACGCACGACGTCTTCGTGCAGGTGCAGCGCCACCTCGCCGACTACAACGGCTCGAGGCCGATGAAGCCGTGGCTCTTCTGCTTCGCGTTCCGGGTCCTCTCGACGCACCGGCGGGGGAAAAGGCGCCGCCGGGAAGGCCCGAACGAACCAACCGATAGCATCGATCCGGCCCCCCTGGCCGACGAGCGCCTGGCCGCCGAACAGGACCGGCGCCTCGTCATCGCAGCGCTCGGCTCCATCGAACCGCAGCGCCGCGCGGTGTTCGTCCTCTACGCGCTCGACGATGTACCGATGGACGAGATCGCGCGCACGATGAGCATCCCGATCAACACGGCGTACTCACGGCTGCGGGTCGCGCGCGAGGAGTTCAGGGCCGCGGTCACGCGGCTGCGGCGAGGCGTACGATGAACGAAGAGGAGCTGGTGCCGTTGGACGAACTCGAGGCGCTGCTCGAAACGGAGCGGGCAGCGCCGCTCCCCGCCGCGGCGCTCGAGCGCGTCTGGGGGCGCTTCGATCCGGCGAGCGGCGGCGATGCGTCTCACGCGCGCGATCCGAGCTGGCTCGCCTCGCATGCGCTGCCGGCCACGCTCGCGGCCTTCATCCTCGGAGGCGCCGCAGGCGCGGGCTTGCATGCGAAGCTCGGGCCTCCGCCTCGAGAGCGCGTCGTGACGATCTACGCGCCGGCACCTCAGCCACCCGTGCCGGTCGTGGCGGCGGCGCCGACGCCGGTCGCGCAGGCGTCCGAGCCGCTGCCGTCCGTCCCGCCTGTCGCGAGCGGTGCGCCTTCGACCCATGCCGCGGCGCCGGCCATCGACGCGTCTTCGTCGCTCTCCGCCGAGCGGGAGCTCCTCGATCGTACGCGAGCGGCGCTCACGGCGGAGGACCCCGACCGGGCGCTGTCCCTGCTCTCCGATCATGCGCGTCGCTTTGCCCGCCCCCAGCTCGGAGAGGAGCGCGAAGCCCTCGCCATCCAGGCGCTGGCCAACGCCGGTCGATACGACGAGGCGCGCGAGCGCGGGGCGCGCTTCCGCGCCGCCCAGCCGAACAGTCTCTTTCTTCCCGCGGTGGACGCGACCTTGGCTTCGATTCCGTGACTGAACTCCGATCCGGCGGACAAATGGGAGGAGTCGGAGGGACATTCATGAAGGGTCGACTCGTAGTCATCGGGCTGGCGGCGTTCGCGGCTGCGTGCGACGCACGGACCATCCAGCTCGACGAGGGCGACGCGGGCGTCCAGGGTTCGGTCCCCGGGACGAGCGAGGTACCCCCGGGGACGGCAGAGAAGATCGTGACCTGCGGCGACGCCCCGCAGATGTCGGCGACGCTGGGGTACGGGTACAGAGCGATGCGGCCCGCCGAGTGTGACGCGCCCCAGGGCTCGACGGCGCCCGTCCATTCCGCGGCGGACGTGGCGGCCCTCCTCCCCGGCCTCTGGTACGACTGCGACCAAAAGTCGTTCGGCATCGACCTCGTTGGCGACAACGTCCAGGCCATGCAGCTCACCAGCGACGGACGGTACGTTGCCTACGGGCTGGATGAGAGCTCCTCGCTCGTGCCCCTCGCTTCGGCCTCGATCGGTGCCGGCACCCAATCGGACGGCGGGAGCACCGGTCCGTATCCCGGGGCGACGGGGACGTACGAGGTGGTCGACGGGTCGGCGACGTACGGCCCGGGCGCCTACGCGCTGCAGCTCCACCCGGACAGCGGTGGACTCTTCGAAGGCCAGGCGATCGTCAGCACCGGGCCCGTCCAGCTCCACTTCCTTCCCGCCCACGCCGCCGCGCAGGTCCTCGTGCCGGCGCTGCCCTGGAGCCCGCGGAGGGGCGTGTGCTCCTGCTTGAACGTCGTGGAGACCTCGGAGTACGACGACGATGCGGCGAACCTCGCCAAGGCCATCGTCGGAAAGTGGCTATGGTGCGCTGGAAGCGGTGGGGGCCCGATGGGGATCGAGTTCGACGGCGACGGGGCCTGGTACGTCTTGAACGAGGACCCTGAGGGCAACGTCACTCGGTCCGCGGCGAACACGGCGCATGGGACCTTCTCGATCGTGAAGACCGCGGAACAGGGAGTACAGGGACAGGACCTGGGCCTGGGTGGGGCGATCCTGACGATCAAGCTGGACCCGGGGGGGGGGACGCAGGTCCTCTATTTCCCGAACCCCCGCGTGCTCTACTACAGCGTCGGACCGGTGTCGTTAACGGGTCCGTACGTGAACGACTACTCAATCCTCCTTCCGATGCCGTAGGGACGGCGCTTGCCGGAAGATGGAAGCTCCGACGACGATGCCGCGGCGCCCGAACGCCGCCCACGCATCCATGGCGCTCTGCTGATAGTCGCGAAGAGACCGGCGCATCCAACCGCCAAGAGCATTCGCTGGCCAAGGTGGTCGAGCGATCGCAACGCCATCGGCCGCGGCGTGTTCGAGGATTGCGGAGGCCGCGTACGCCGGCGCCCGATGGCCGGCGGTGCGCTCGTCCCAAAGGACGGATGGGAAGTCCGAGTGTTGCGCGGTCGAATCGGAGGGTGGCGGTCGTCACGGTTCCGGCCGTAGCGATGCCCGTACCATCTGCGGCTCCGCGACCGCGGCGCAATTTCGGCGAAGCGGGCCTGGCTCGGACAGACTCGGGCCTGTCCCGGACACCCGTCTGTGGTTCGAGCGGGACGATCCGGCAAAGAAGCTCGGCGGCCCGAGCATCGTAACGGTCCAAGGCGTTCCGGACGGTCCTGACGGCCAATGACTACGCCGCCGTCCGCAAGCTGGGGACCGAGTACCTCGCACGAACACCACGGAGCGTCGAGCGGTAGCTATGCGGCGGCGTGAGCCCGTCGCCTGGCGCGGACGGGACCTCGACGCCGTGCGCGGGCGGGGGGCGAACGAGGTGCCTCGACGGGCTCGAGCGCCAAGCGCAGGCCGACCGCTTCGGCCATGCGCAAGACAGTCTCCATCGTCGGATTCGTGTCCTCCGCGGTGAGTAGGCGCCGCACGACCTCTGGGCTGGCTGAGATGCGTCGAGCCAGCTCCGCCTTCGTCATACCGATCACGACGCGCCGCTCGTCCAGAGACCGGATCAGGTCATCGACGACGCGAATTTCGGCCCGTGCGCGTGCGTATTCGGCGGAGAAGCGCGGACGCGTCATCTGTTCTGCGACGAACTTGTCAAACCCGGTCTTGCGCGCAGCCATCGTGCAGAGCGTAACATTTAGGTCACGCTTCGCCACTACTTCGACGCCAGTGCTCTGGTGGCGAAGTACATCATGCTCGATGGCTTCTCCGTCCGCCGCGCGCTGGATCGCGCCGCGCTCCTCGGGCTCGAGCCGACCGCCGGGGGAGGCAACGTCACGCCCGTCGCTGCGAAACGAGGGTTCGACTTCAAGGGCACGCGCGGAGTTCGAGCCGAGGGACCTCGGGAAAGTGAAGCGGGCGTCAACGGGCCGCACGCCATGCACCCGGCCGCGCACGCCGATTCGAGGACGGACATGCGCTACGTCTCGAAGACGAAGGCGATCCGAATGATCCCCGACGCCGCCCTGCCGCAGCTTCCGCCCGGCGGGCTCCTCGAGACGCGCCATCGCGATCCCTCGTCGCGCCACGTCGCTGACGATTCGACCCCGGGAATCGTCAGCGCTCCTGACGATTCGACCCCCTCGGACGCCACTTCGGCCGCGCGAATCGTCAGCGCCGCTGACGATTCGACCCTCATGGGCTACGCCCTCCCGAGACGCACCCTCGTAACCCCGCGCCCTCCCGCAGGATCCCTAGCTCCGACTGCTGGACTCGAACCAGCGACCCGGCGGTTAACAGAGCCGCAGACCGTGACGCAAAGTGAATGGTTGCGCCACGATGAGTCGCAGGTGGGGTACCAGGACCTCGCCATTGATTCACGGTGCTTCACGGTGCGCCAGGATGATTCGTCAGGAAACGTCAGGAGATCGTGTGCGGAATGCATGGGTCCTCTTCCCTCCGCCCGATCCGCCGCCTCGCCCGAGGTTCCGGCCACGAGTGAGGAGGCGCTCCGGCTGGCGGTCAAGCTCGCCGTGGACGCGGGCGAGTACGAGCTGGCGGCGGGCGTGCTGGATTTGCTGAGGCGAACAGCGAGGTCGGCGGGGCTCGATCGGTAACGGCACGACCTGTCCTCCCTGCTCCTCGAGCCCCTGAATAAGCGCGCCGCTCACGCCGACGACCATGAAGCGAACGCCGAGGCGATCCAGCTCCGCAAGAAAGACGCGCTCAGCGACGCGAGCCCTCGCGCATCAACGCGAGCTCCGGCCATCCGTGCATGACGAGCGCTCCGGTTGGCAACCTGCTGGGCCTTCGCTACGTTCCGTAGGTGGATTATCGCGCCATCGTGACGATCGAACCGGGAAAGCGTGGCGGTAAGCCGTGCATCCGCGGGCTGCGCATCACGGTGTACGACGTGCTCGAGTACCTCGCGTCCGGCATGTCCGAAGCGGAGATCCTCGCGGACTTTCCGGATCTCACCTCCGATGACATTCGCGCCTGCCTCTCGTTCGCTGCCGACCGCGAGCGGCGTCTGTTGTCGGTCCCGGCGGCTTGAAGCTCCTTTTCGATCAGAACTTGTCGCCGAGGCTCGTCGCGCGGCTCGTCGATCTCTTCCCCGGCTCGGAGCACGCCCGGGACGTGGGACTGGCAACCGCGGACGACATCGCGGTGTGGGAGTACGCGAAGGCGCGAGGCTTCGTGGTCACGGCATAGTCGCCCCTTCGGCATCGATCCACGTGATCGCTTGCGGCTCCCGTCGCGCTGGAACGCCGACCACGTGGGATCCCTTTCACGGCGCGAGCAGCGAGCACGTCATGAGGGTCGGCGTCGGATCGGCGCACACGTCGCTCGTCGGACAGAGCGCAGGCGCGCATGTGCAGTGCGCGACTGCCACGGATCCGGGTGCCGTGTTGCATCCCGCCGGCAGCGGCGCGCAGTGATACGTGGGCGGGGTGACGCATACGTTCGGGGTGACGCCCGAGGGAATCCTTCCCGAGGGGCACTGGCCCCCGTCGGTCACGAGGAAGAGCGCCCCGCCGGACACGATGTCCTCGACGCAGACGCTCCCGACCGCGCACGAGGTGCACACGCCAGCGTCTCCGTAGACCGTCTGCGCGTCGGCGGGCTCTCCTGGGGCGTCCTCCGCGTCGCCGGGCGCGCCGTCCGGCAATCCCGATCCCGACGAGCTCGACGCGCCGGAGGAACCAGAGGAACTGGACGAGCCCGAGGAGCTCGACGAATTCGATGCCGAGTCCGAGCTGCCGTCGATGTCGGTGGACGCCGTGTTGGCGGAGCCCGACGAACATGCGGCGAAAGCAGCGACAAGAGAAAGGATGGCCAGCGACCACGCGACGTTTCGAGAGCTCATGGTCCCCTCCCTCTCTTCGCGCCCCGACGGGAAAACCTGGCCCGTGGTGTCCCAGATCTCGATCCCGGCTCGCCTCGCATCACGGAGTCCTGGCGCAACGAAACCCGTAGCAGAAATGGCTGGTCGTCAGGGCAGTCGTGAAAAATGGCCGGCTCGTTTCCGTCGCGCCATAGATCCCAGGTTCTCGTCGAGCTCCAGCCTCACCCAGCCCCTCGCTCGGGCGGCAGGGCGTGCTCGCGCAAGCGTTCGGACCCATAGGCGATGCAGGCCCGGATGTCCTCCTCGACGAGACCCGGATACTGCGCCAGGACTTCGGTGCTCGACATTCCTCCGGCGAGCAGATCGAGGATGAGAGAAACCCAGACCCGATGGCCGCGAATGCAAGGCTTGCCGTGGCAAACGGCGGGGTCGATGGAGATTCTGTCGAGCAGCGCTTGGTGATTCATCTCGGTGCCGCCATGGCTAGAACGCCCGACCGGTGCCCCCCTCCTCCCCAGTCTGCACCCGGGATGGCTGCCCGTCATCCGCTCGTGGCCGTAGGGCCGTAGGCTCGACGAGCAACGGACTGGCATCGCCGGTAACGAAGAGGTCTGCGCGCGCGACGATCGCGCAGGCGAGGTGGATCGCTCGCAGCGCCTTCAAGCGGCCCTCGAGCCGCGCGAGCTGGGACGTGAGAACGCCGCCGGCCGGGGTCCCCCTCGGCCGCCACGATGCGCTGCGCGACGAGCCCGTATGCAACGGCGGCGCCCTCGACGAGATAGATGATGGCCGACGCGTCAAGGTACGGCGCGATCACCTGTCGCCCCAGGAATCGCGCTCCTCCACGATCTGCCGGTCAATGTCTTCCTTCGTTCGCGTGCCCGGTGGCAGCTTCCGGATGAACTCGAAGATGCTCTCCACGGGCTTCGTATGTGCGGGCCCGGCGGCACGCACCACGACCTCGACCTCGCCTTCGAGTCGGTCGACCGACTCGTCGAGATCGATGTGGCGGCCGTGAAGGCGACCGCGCACGACCACACCGCGTTCCACGAGGAGAATCTAGCTCGTTCAGGGTCGACGGTCGCGACTCCGGTGCTGGCGAAATGGTCGGGATCGGCCCTCTGGGGAGACGCGCGGCGCACGTCCCACCGCGGGGGGACCTGCAGCGCATGGGGTACCTTCCGGGCAGGCTGCGCGAGCGGCACGGGAGCTGGTTCGGCTTCGTGCGCGGGGACGGCGTCTACATGCCCGCCGAGGCCCGCGCCGTCGACGCGGCGGAAGGTCGGCGGCTAAAATTAGTCACGCATGGGCGATGCCGGCTCCCACAACGCTTCGAGGCGGTTCTGGTGCTCGTCGAGGCTCTCCCAGTCGGACTCGCCGTAAAGAATCTCCGGGAAACGAGGGCGCGCGACCATCACGCGGACGAGTCGACCCGACACGCCGATACGAAGGGCGCCGGGCCACTCCGTCGCCCTCGCGCCTTCCCCCGCGAGCGGGAAGTTGCGCGAAGCGCCCAGGAGACGGGACGCCTCCACGCACAGATGGTCGAAGGCGTCCTGCGCGAGCTTGCTGGTCGGCATGGGCACGTCGCGTGGAGTGGCCCAGCCGTCGATGACCTCGTTCTTCTCGAAATGGAAACTGCATACCTCGAGCAGTGACGGGATGCGGCCAATCGTCGCAGGCATTGGTAGATCCTATTTTCCTTCCTGCTGAGAGGCAGATGTTGAAATAAGACC
>CALFNG010000241.1 GCA_937902985.1 uncultured Myxococcales bacterium | reverse complement strand
GCGGGCGCGGCGGCCACGGCCACGGCCGGAGCCACGGGCACGGCAGGCGGCGCAGGCGACAGGAGCGCGGCCGACGCCGGCAACGTCGCGCTCTCCGAGGCGGACCACTGCTCGCCTGCGGCGAGCCGGCGCGTCTCGCCGCTGCTCCCCGCGGCCACTTCGACGGCGCCTCGCTCGACCTGCACCGTCACCTCCATGCCGGGCTCGCGCCGCACGGCGAAGTGGGTCCCGACGACGCGCACCTCGTACGGACCGGCGCCCACGACGAAGGTGCGCCCCTCGACGTGGGTCGCTTCGATGTCGACCGAGCCCCGCAGGAGATCGATGCGGATCGCCCTGGCCTTGGCGCTCGTCAGCCGGGCCCGCGTCGCCGTGCCGAGGTCGACGCGCGACCCGTCGGCGAGGGTGACCGAGGTGGTCGAGCCCGCGCCCGACTCGATCATCGCCTCGTCGACCAGGCCGTCGCTCCGCAGGCGGTCGCCCCGGACGACCACCACCGCGAGCGCTGCCGTCGCCATCGTCGCGACCGCCCAGCCGGCTCCCGTGGTCCACGCGCGCCGCCGCTGGGGCGTCGCGGGCACCCTCGCTCGGATCGCCGCGTATTGGCGCGCGAGCCGGGATTCGGTCACCAGGGGTACGAGGTTCTTGTAGTCCGTCCGGCTCATTGTCTTTCCCGATCCACCCAGCGTTCGACGGCCTGTTGCGCCGCCGCGATCCGTCTCTTGGCCGTGGCCAGAGACACCCCGGTCGCGCGCGCGACCTCTTCGAGCTCCATCCCTTCGACCCGGCGCAAGAGGAACGCGATGCGCTGCTCGGCGGGGAGTTTCTCGAGCCGCTCGTAGATCCTCTGGAGCTCGGCGCCCACGTCGGGGCCCGCCACGCGGGTCGCCAGGGTATCGATGTCGATGGGGTCCCGCCGTCGCCGGAGGCCGAGGCGCTCGAGGAGCACCCGGCGTCGAATGACCTTTCCGGCTGTACGTACGACGATCGACCCGAGCCAGCCGCCGAAGGCCTGGGGGTCGTCGAGCGAATGGAGGCGGCCGAAGGCGATGACGAACGCGTCTTGAACGAGGTCGTCGACGTCGGCGTCGCGCCCCATCAGCCGGAACGCCAGGCCGTTGACCATGGGCGCATGGCGACGGAAGAGGGCCTCCTGGGCCCACGCCTCGCCCGCCCGGGCCGCCAGGACCAGGGCGGCGTCGCTCGGTCCCGCGTTCGAGCGAGTGGCTTGGTCGGGGGCGCGCACGATCTTAAGCACCTCGTCGTTGAAGGTACCCCGACGCGCGGCAAGTGGCTCAGACGAGTCTCGAAGAGCCGCGGGAGGTCCGCCGTGGTACCTAGAGGGTCGGCGAGATGATCGAGCGGCCGACCCTTCGGAGCCTCGTATCCGCGGGGTTTGCGGCGCTCGCGCTGGCCGTGTGTGCGGGCTCGTGTGGAACGACGGAGGTGCCCGTCTTCTTGTCGCTAGCGTCCGGGGTCGGCGGAATGCTTGGGTCCGACGGCGCCGCCGGCGGAGCCGTCCCCGACGCCTCGTCGCCCACCAACGTGCCGCCTTCGCTTGGGACGCAGCAGGAGTTCTGCGACGGGACCGGACCGCCCGTGCTCGTCGACAGCACCGCCGACGGGGGGCCCATGGCGACCTGCCCCGACGACCTCGCGCAGCGCGCGTTTCGCTACGCGCTCTGCATCTGCGACAATTACGTCAGCGACCACGCGCTCTTCACCGACGCGTTCGACGGGTCGCAGGGGGCCTACGACGCGTCGACCGCCACGGCGGGCGGGAGCGTCGGCGTCAACGGCAGCCTGCACCCGAGCGGGCCGATGCACGTCAACGGCTCGCTCTGGGCCAGCAACATGACGACGGTCACGACGTCGTCGGTCTTCGTCGCCGGCGAGCTGCACGCGCAGGGCGAAGTGCGCCCCACGGCCGACCCGTCGATCATGGCCGACGCGCTCTACGTTCAGGCCGACGCGTGGCTGGCCGGCGGCCTCCAGACCCAGGGCAGCGTCACCATCAAGGGCACCCTGCACGTGCCGAAGGGCCAGCCGATCTTGCCCGGGATGCCGTTCACCCACGGCCTGACGGACGACACCCCCTTCACGGTCCAGCCCGCGTGCGATTGCGAGGCGGACCACCTGGTCGACATCGCGGGGGTCGTCGCCACGTACGAGCCCACGGTCAACAACGACGACGTGGCTCTCAACGTGCCCGACCCCGAGAACTTGCTTTATAACATCCAGACCGACTTCGCCATGACGCTGAAGTGCGGGCGGTTCTTTCTCACCCGCATCGTGGCGAACCAGGCGCGCATCGAGCTCACCATCGACGGGCACGTCGCGATCTTCGTGAAAGGCGACATCTCGACGGGCGACTTCGTCGTCCACGTGCCCCCGGGGAGCGAGCTCGATCTCTTCGTGGGCGGGAACGTGACCGTCGGCGGCGCGTTCCTCGTGGGCGACATGACGAACCCGGCGCGGGCGCGCACCTACGTCGGCGGCTCGACGGTGCTCCTCGAAGGTGGCGCCTTCCTGGCCGGGAACCTCTACGCGCCGCACGCGACGATCACCCTCGGCGCGTCGGCGCCGACGACCCTCCTCGGGGCCATCTTCGCCGAGGGCATCAATGTGTCCGCGAACCTGACGATCCACTACTACGAGGCCATCCTGTCGCCGTCGTCGACCCGCGCGTGCTCCGCGCCCTAGACCTGCACCAGCGCCTGCGACTGCCTCGCGTGCAACAGCCACACGTGCGGTCAGTGCTCCGGCACCGACAGCACGCAGTGCTGCGCGCCGCTCGTGTGCGGCCCCCAGCACACCTGCGTCGCCGACGTCATCGCTCGCTGAGAGCGGGGTCGACGGGACCGCGGGTGCCAACCGCGCCGGCGGGGGGATTGGCCCCGAACGGGGCGCGCGCCGCTGCGACGAGGCTCGGGATCGACGCGACGAGAACGAAGAGGAAGAACCGCTTGTAGCCGAGGTGGTCGGCGAGCGGCCCGCTCACCATCTGCGTCGGCACGAGGACGAGGTTCATGAGCGCCGTGGCGAACGCGTAGTGCGTCATCTTGTAGGGCCCGGGCGCGAGCTCTTGCATCATGTAGAGCATGTTGCCCACGAAGCCGAAGCTATAGCCGAGCTTCTCGAGGCTCACGAAGGCGTAGATCGCGGCGGTCGACGGGGCGTGGGTCGCGGTCACCCCCTGGCTGAGCGCCACGTAGCAGAGGTGAGGCACGTTGAGGCAGACCGCGAGAAAGAGGAGCGTCTTGCGGAGCCCGAACTTCGAGACGAACGCGCCGCCGAGCAGGCCGCCGGCGATGCTCACGACCGTGCTCACCGTCCCGTCGACCATCGACTTCTGCGCGAGCGACAGGCCGAGCCCGCCGGCCTTCAGGGGCGCCTGCATGAAGAGCGGCGCCTCGAGGAGCAAGAACCCTTCGCCGGCGCGGTACAGAAAGACGAACGTGAGCATTCCCCATATCGCCTTCTTGGCGAAGAAAGCCCGGATGGCGTCGGCGAACGTCGCCACGATCTCGGCCGCGCCCGCCGGCCGCCGCGCCGGCTTGCCCCCGGGCAACGCGAGGGCGTGGTAGGCGCCGAGCCCGGCCATGGCCGCCGCGCTCATCGCCAGCGCCAGCGCCCACGCGCTCTTCGCCTCGAGCCCGCGGTCCTTCAGCGCACCGGCGACCCCCACGACGGCGGCGGTCGCGAAGATCCGGCCGGCGTTCCAGCACATCCCCTGGACGCCGATCCACGCGGCCTGCCCGCGGCCGTCGAGCGCGGTGATGTAGGTGCCGTCGACGCAGATGTCCTGCGTGGCACCGGCGAAGGCCACCGCCCAGAGGATCGCGAGCACGAACGGGAAGTAGCTCGGCAACCGGAGGACCAGCGCCGCCGCGCCGAGCAGCGCGGCCATGGCGATCTGGGTCGCGACGACCCAGAACTTCTTCGTCCGCGACATGTCGAGCAGCGGCGCCCAGAAGGGCTTGAGCGACCAGACGATGCCCACGCTGGCGGTGCCGACCGTGATCTCCGCGTCGGACCGGCCCAGGTCCTTGAACATCGTCCCGGCGACCCAGATGACCATCGCGAAGGGAATGCCCTCGGCCAGGTAGGCCGTGGGCACCCAGCGCGCGGCGCCCGGACCAGGTGCGCCGCGGGGGTCGAGCTCGCCGGGCTCGTCGGGTGCGCCCAGTCCGTTGCGCGCACCGAGCGCGTCAACCTCGTCGGCTAGGGGCATCCGGTGAGTTGCACGTTGTCGACCCACACGTCGAAGGCGGCGCCCTGCGCGGTTACCTGCCACTGCAGCCCGTAGAGGGTCGACTTGTCGATGGTCGACGGATTCGGCGACCCCCAGCCCTCCATCTGCTTCATCGTCGCGAACGGGACCGTGTACTTCTGCCACTGATCGGTCAGCGTCAGGTCCGCCCCGAAATCATTGAAGCACTCGGTGCACTTCTTTCCCACGGGGTCGGTGTCGGCGTCGGGCACCTTGAGGCGAACGTTCTTGGTCGAGCCGGGGCCGACCTTCGCGTAGAACGAGACTCCCGTGTATTCGGTGGCGTTGTACGGCCCCTTGGGGTCGGTGAAGCTGAAGCCCATGCCGGCGAACAGGGGATCCCCCGCTCCCGACACCTTGCCGATCATGTGGGCGGCGTGTTGCGAGTCCTTGGGGCCGCCGGCCGACATGATGAACTTGGTCCCCGCCGGGGGCGACAGCGTGGTCCCCGCCTTGTCGACGAACGTGTACCAGTAGCCCTTGCGCCCCTTCTGGAGGAGAATCTGGTTATTGTTGTCCTCGGCGTCGTCGACGGTGAACTCGGCCGGGCAGTCCTTGTCCGAGACCGTGGTCGGGCCGGGCGGCGGCGCCGCCGTGCTGGCGGTCTGAGGGGCGGTCTCGCCGGTGCCGGTGCTCGCCTGGGGCGCCTGCGCGGCCGGGGCGCCTGCACATGCGGCCGCGGAGGCCGCCGCGAGCGCGGCGAAGAACGTGGAGAGTCGCTTCGATTTCCAGATCACCGTTTGCACCGTTTGCCTCCTCGATCCTTTCAATAGGCCGCGAGGGCCGATTTCACGGCGTCCCCCGCGGCGTTCGGCGTGCCCGACCAGTCCGTGATGATCGACGGGAACGTGCAGCTCGAGACGTACCAGGCCCACGCCGACCACGAGACGTGATGGGCGTCTGCATAAGCGATGAGCGTCGTGTCGTAGTCCGCCGCGCAGCTCTTCGAGTCGCCGAACTCGGTCGCCATGACCGGGTCGGTGGCCGCGAGCGAACCGAAGCCGGTGTCCCAGTTTCCCGGTTGCTTGCCGGTCTGGTTGTACGGGTGCGTCGCCCAGACGATGTTGTGACCCTGCACGCGGTACGCCGCGACGCCCGAGAGGTCGTACGCGAACTGGAGCCCCCCGATGATGACGAGGTTCTCGGCGCCCGCCCCGCGGACGGCGTCGTAAAGGGCCTGCATTCCGGTGACGGTGAAGCCGTCGCCGCTCGGACCGCCGTTCAACCACACGTCCCAGGGGACGTCGTGCGGCTCGTTGTAAAGTTCGTAGAGGACGCGCCCGTCTCCCTTGTAGCGGGCGGCGACCTCGGTCCAGAACGTCGCCGAGTGGGCGTCGGCCATGCGCTGCTGGGCCGGCGTCTGCGAGTAGTCGCCCTTGTCCGACCAGTGCAGATCGAGTATGATGTCGAGCCCCGCCGCCTCGGCCCACTGCACCTGCGTGTCGACGAGCGCGGCGTACCCGGGGTCGTGGGCGGGCGAGTCGGAGAGCCAGAAGTCCTGGTTGAGAGCGATACGCACCACGTTGGCGTGCCACGAGGCCATCGTCGCGTAGTCGGCCTGCGAGAGTTGCTCGCCCGAGGGGCTCCACTCGAGCGAGGGGCGGTCGACGCCGTGAAAGAGGTGAGCCTTGTGCGAGGCGTCGTAGATCGTCGGCCCGTCGACGGTGTAGCCGCCCGGGCTCGACGCATCGCTGGGCATCGGGGTCGTGGCCGGCGGGCCCCCGTCCGTCGACTGCGGATGGGAAACCCCGGTCCCGGGTCCGCTGCCGCTCGCGTCCTTCGCCGCGCCGTGGGGAAGGCCGGCGTCGAGGGCCTCGCCGCCACCCCCCGAAGCGCCCACCGGGCCGCACCCACCGGCCGCGACGGCGGTGGCAACGACGACCCAGGCTGGCATCCCACGCATGACGTCCTTGGTGCCTCCGGCTGGCTCTGGCAGCTCAACGAATGCACGCCGCGTGGCATGATCCTCGAAGCGCGGCTCCTCGCCAGGTTCATGAGCCGTCGGCCCGCTCGAGTTGCCACTAGGAGTCTGCGGCGCGTCGGTATGAACGCGCTCCCGAGAGAGAGAGATGGCCGCAGAGGCGCAGAGGGTGCAGAGGAAAGACGGGTCGGAGACTTGCTGGCTGACGCGTTTGGCCAGAGTGCGACGTGAATCGCTCGTGGCGGCGGTGCTCGGCTGCGTGCTGGCTGCGCCCGCTTGCTCGGGGGCGCGAGAGCGCGCGCGCGCGGGGGAGGCACCGCGGGTCGCGGTCACCCCGCCGCCTCCGCCACCGCTGCCTGCGCCGCCGGCTACGGGCAATCCGTTTGCGGGCGCCGCCTTCTACATCGACCCGGCTTACGTCGCCAAGGTCGACGCGACGATCGGCGCTCAGCCGGCTCGCGCGGCGCAGCTTCGCAAGGTCGAGGCTTCTCCGACGGCCATCTGGATCGACTCCGTCGCGAAGGTCGCGTCGGTCGCGCGCACCCTCGACGACGCCCTCGCGCAGCAGCAGCACGGCGGCGTCAGCGTCGTGACTGTCTTCGTGCTCTACGACCTCCCCGAGCGCGACTGCTCCGCGCAGGCCTCGAGCGGCGAGCTGTCGGTCGAGAACGGCGGCGAAGCGCGCTACCAGCGCGAGGTCATCGAGCCGCTCGCCGCGCAGTTCCGGGCGCGCCCTTCGCAGCGAATCGCCCTCGTGGTCGAGCCCGACTCGCTGGCGAATCTGGCCACGAACCTCGGCGTCGCGAGGTGCGCGTCCGCCGCCGCGGTCTACCAGCGCTCGATCGCCCGCGCGTTGCAGGGGCTGTCGATGCCGAACGTGTGGCTCTACCTCGACGCGGCCCACGCCGGCTGGCTGGGGTGGAAGCGGAACCGGGCGAAGATCGCGGCGATCTACCGCGACGTGCTCGCCGAAGCCGGCGGTAACGATCGCATCCGCGGGTTCGCGACGAACGTCTCGAACTACGACGCGCTTCACGGCGGCGATCTGGCGCGCCTCGAGCCCTCGGATCCGTGCCCCGACGAGCTCACGTACGTGGCGGAGCTCGGGGCGTCGCTCGCCGAAGTGGGGATCACCGGCAAGGGGTTCCTCATCGACACGAGCCGCAACGGCCGGTCGGGGACCCGGACCCGGTCGGGCAGCTGGTGCAACATCGCCGGGTCTGGCCTCGGGGAACGGCCCCAGGCCGCGCCCGCTCCGGGCGTCGATGCGTACTGGTGGATCAAGCCGCCGGGCGACTCCGACGGCGCCTCCGATCCGTCGACGCCCGGCTACGACGCCAGCTGCGGCGCGGGGTCGGCCGATAGCCTGCCCGGCGCGCCGAGGGCCGGGCAGTGGTTCACCGCGCAGTTCTTGCAGCTCGTCGACAACGCGACGCCCCCCCTCTAAGGCAACTTGACGATCGCCTGAAGGTTGCTGACGCAGAGCATCGGGATGGTCACCGCCAGCGTGACGTTCGTCGGGATGTGGAACTGGATCGACTGGATCATCGTCGCGTCGAACGGCGGCTGCGTCCCCGTGGCCGGGACCGGGAACGAAACCGTGAGCGGGTGCTTGTCGCTCGTCATGGTCGTGAGATCCATGACGTAGTCGTTGTCGGCCGGCGCCGTGATCGACCACGCGTCGCCCGACGCCGCGGTGGCCGGGATCGGCAGCTCGACGCGGACGCTCGCGCCCGTGGGAATGCCCGAGATGTGGAAGGTGAAGCCGATGATGTTGTTCGCCGTCGCGCTGTACGGCATCTTCACGCCGCCCTGATTGTTGAAATCGAGGCCGATGCCGATCCCGAACATGTTCGAGTAGTCGCCGCCGACGACCTTGGCGGCCGTTCCCGACAGGCACATCGTGCCCGGCGTCATCTGGGGGAACGACGAGGTGTACCCGCCGTCGGCCATCATCGCGGGCAGCGGGGACGTGATCGACGAGCACGCGGTGGTGGCGTGCATTCCCATGGTCTCGCAGTTGCCCGGCGGCGCGCCGTTGGTGCCCCAGTCGTCGCCGTAGGCGTACCAGGCGCCCTGGATGCCGAGCGAATTGGTGCTCGCCCCGATGTATCCGTTGGCGTCGGGCGCGATCGGGACGAGCATCGTGCCTGCGGCGGCCTCGATCTGCGTGGACGGCGAGCCCCCGTCATCGCCCGTCGGCGTGGTCCCGCTCGAACTCCCCGATCCGCCCGACGAGCTGGTCGTGCCCGGGCTCGCGTCGTCGCCCGACACCCCGCCGCCATCGTTGCTCGCCGGCGTGCTGCTCAGACAAGCGGTGAGCGCGCAGACGCCGACCGCGCAAACCGAAAACCCCACCCGACGCATCGGACTTTCCAAAGGAGCACCTCTTGCCCCTTAGTGCCCGCCGGGCGCCGGGGCGGCTCATTTTCGAAGCCTGCCGCTACCACCACATCGTGGCCTTGAGCCCGAAGACGTCTTCGTCGGGCGGGTACGTGTCGTTGGGCGGCTGGGGCGTGACGCCGCTCTTGTAACCGTAGTGCGAGTACTGCGCCGTGATCTCCTCGTGGGTGAGAAAATGCGTGCGAACGAGGATCTTCGGCGAGACGACCCAGAACGCCTCGGACGAGTCCTTCGACGTGGGCTGCACGACGTCGGCCCGCGCTCCGATCCCGAGCCACGAGAGCGCGTTGAACACGAGATCGGCGCCGTATTTGAGCTTCTTGACCCCGTCGTGGGTCGAATCCTTGCTCGTCACCGCCGAATACATTCCGAAGAGGCCCAAGGTCACGTCCATGCCGTCGCCCCAGAAGCTCGCCCTGGGATCCTTCAGCCTTCGATAGAGGAGGCCAAAGCTGAAGTCGTAGGCGAGTTCGACGGTGTCGATGCTGCCGGTCCCGACGTCGGCGGGAGCGCAGCCAGGGCAAGTGCCGAGGTAATTGTCGATGAGACCATTCCCCGTCTGGTGGCCGCCGCCGCCGAGCGCGTGAATGACCTCGATCGCCGGGCCCACCGCGCCCGCGTTCTGCGCCGAAACGTGCGAATACCCGGCGTAGAACTCCCCCGCGACGCCGCCCGTCAGGCGCACCTCGCCGCCGGCGACGGCAATCTTGCCATCGGGCGTGGTGGGCGTTGCCCGCGCGTCCTGGGCCCACGAGACGAGATAGTGAAGATTCGCGTCGACGACCTTCTTGTACGCGACCCCGGCGTGCACGTGGTCGAGCAGCGTGAACCCCGGCGAACCGACCGTCGGAGCCGCCCCGGCGGCCACTTGCTCGAGCTTGGCGCCGATGCCGTGCGTCACCTTGAACGTGAAGTCGCCCACGTCGGCTTCGGCGGCGAGCGACTCGCCGATCTGGTGGGTGCGGCCAAAGAGATACGTGTCGTAGTGGCCGGCGTCGTACTTGCCGGCCTGGCCGTACTTCTCCCAGAACGACCCCACCTTCCACTTGAGGCGCACCGTCGGGAGCCCGAGGTCGGGCGTCACGGTCACGTAGCCCTGGGCGATGCCGAGCTGCGCGTTGGTGTCGTTGAAGCCCGCGTCGGTGAGGTTGTAGGCCTGGAAGCCGACCGTCCCGACCACGTGCGAGTTGCCGTAGTTGAGGAAGACCTCGGTCCAGTCTTGCTCCCACTGCCGCGTGTAGCGCCAATCGAGGTACTGGTCGTCGGGCAGGAACGGGCTGTGGAGGTTCGTCTTGCTCTGGCCGGGGCCCGCGCACGGCACCCCCATGATCGCGGTGCCGGGCTTCTGGGCCGCGCCGCACGCCGGCCGCTGGCCGACGCCGACGCGAAGCGGGGCACGGAAATAGCCGTGGGTGCTGAAGCGAAACTCGTCACCGGGGCTGGCGCCGAGCGCGCTCGGGTTCGGAGTGCCCGTCAGGTTCGCCGGCTCGAGGTCCGTGGCCGTGCCCGCCATCGGCGGTGGAAGCGTGTCGGGGCCCGACGCCGGCGCGGGCGCGATGGCCGGGGCCGGGGCGGGCAAAGGCGTGGAGCCGGCTGCCGGCGCCGGGGCGGCCGCGTCCTGAGCCTGGGCGAGGCCGGTGCGAAAGACGAGAGCCCCAACGATGACGAACCGAGCCGTGGCCGCGCGCATGGACTCCCGTTGTCGCTTTCGAGCATTCGAATGGCTCACGAAGCTCGACGGGTCGCGGCTTTTCTTGCGCCGTTCCGCCGGCGGGTGGCCACTATCTCCTCCGGAGGCGCGCGAAGGGCTTCGAATGAGTCGCCGAGAATTCCCCGAGGGCTTCGTGTGGGGCGCCGCCACGTCGGCGTATCAGATCGAAGGCGCGACGCACGAAGACGGGCGCGGCGAGTCGATCTGGGACCGCTTCGCGAAGACCCCTTCGAAGATCGAAGACGCAAGCAACGGCGACGTCGCCTGCGATCACTACCATCGGTGGAGAGGCGACGTGGCCCTGATGAAGCGCCTCGGCCTCGCGGCCTATCGCTTCTCCATCGCGTGGCCGCGCATCTTTCCGCTGGGGCGAGGGGCCCTCGAGCGGCGCGGGCTCGACTTCTACTCGCGCCTCGTCGACGAGCTTCTCTCGGAGGGGATCGAGCCGTTCGCGACGCTGTTCCACTGGGACCTGCCGCAGGTCCTCGAAGACGAAGGCGGCTGGGCCAACCGCTCCACCGTGGCGGCCTTCGTCGACTACGCCGACGCGGTGAGCCGCTGCCTCGGCGATCGGGTCAAGCACTGGATCACCCACAACGAGCCCTGGTGCGCCAGCATGCTCGGCTACCAGACGGGCCGGCACGCGCCCGGCCTCACAGACTGGGGCGCCGCGATCGCCGCGAGCCACCACCTCCTCCTGTCGCACGGGCTCGCGGTCCCGGTCGTGCGAGCCAATAGCCGCGCCGCGCGGGTCGGGATCACCCTCAACCTCGGGCCGTCCGTCCCGGCATCGCCGAGCCCCGAAGACGCCGACGCCGCCCGGCACTTCGACGGCCACTTCAACCGATGGTTCCTCGACCCCCTCTATCGAAAGGCCTACCCGAGAGACATCGTCGCGGACTACGTCGAGCGGGGGCACCTCGACCTCTCGAAGGTCCCGCTCACCGACGCCAGCGACCTCGAGGCGATCGCCGCGCCCACCGACTTTCTCGGCGTGAACTATTATAACCGCAGCGTCGTCCGGAGCGATCGGATCCCCGAAGAGAAGAACCTGGCGCGATCGGTGCACCTGGCGCCCGAGTCGGAGTGGACCGACATGGGGTGGGAGGTCTATCCCGACGGTCTCTTCGAGACGCTCGTGCGCCTTCGCGCCGAATACGGGGTCCCGAAGATGTACGTGACGGAGAACGGCGCGAGCTACAGAGACGGCCCCGACGCTCACGGCCGCGTGGCCGATGATCGCCGGATCGGCTTCGTTCGCGACCACCTCGTCGCGGCCCACCGCGCGATCGAGGTCGGGGTGCCCCTCGCGGGGTACTTCCTCTGGTCGCTGCTCGACAACTTCGAGTGGGACCGGGGCTACACGCAGCGCTTCGGCATCACCTGGGTCGACTACGCGACGCAGCGGCGCGTCCCGAAAGACAGCGCGCTGTGGTACCGGCACGTCATCGAAGAGAACGCGGTCGAGTAGTCCGGTCGGTGCTCGAGCCCATCGGAGACCGAGAGGGGGATTAGCCGCAGAGACGCGCCGGACGTGCCTCCGGATGCGCCGATGATCGTGGTCGCCGTCGAGCGTGAGCTCGGCGCGAGCGCAACGTAGGGAGGCGCTGACGGATGCTGACGGATGCTGACGAATCAGCGGGTGGCCATCTTCGGCAGCGGCTTCATCACCGCGATCGGCGCACCGCCTGGATAGGTGAGGGCGCCCAGCCGCCCGATGCCGGGCACGTCCTCCGGGCCGAAGGGCGCTGTGCCGCCGAGCTTGCGAGCTCGGGCGATCGCCGCGTCGACGTCGTCGACGTGAACGTACGGTAACCAGTAGGGTCCGACGTCCTCGGGGAGCGCGCCCGTCAGGCCGGCGCGGCCGACGCCGCCGCGGGAGAGCACGTGGTAGGTGCCGCTCGGCCCCCCGTCCATGGCGGCGTCCGAGAAACCGAGCGTGTCCTTATAGAACGCGAGCGCGCGCTTCGTGTCGCGGGTGTGCAGCTCGTTCCACACCCACCGGCCGGCGGGCGCCAGCTCGTCGGGTGGGTCTCCGTCGGCGCGCGTGAAGAGGCACATCGCGGCGCCTTGCGGATCGGCGATCCGCGCCATGCGGCCGGCGCCGGGAACGTCGCGCGCCGGCTCGATCACTTCTCCGCCGCACGCGACCACGATCCTGGCGGTCGCGTCGACGTCCTCGACCGAAACGTAGGAGAGCCAGAGCGACGGCGCGCCCTTGGTCGTCGGCGACGCGTAGCCGCCGATCATCGTGTCGCCCGCGTAGATCATCTCGTAGGTGCCGGGCCCCATGGGGAATCCCCGCACGGTCCACCCGAGCACCTCGCCATAGAACGCCTGGGCCTTCTTGGCGTCGTTCGTCACGAGCTCGAACCACACGAACTTCCCTGGGAGCCATTTGCGATCGGACATGGTCGTTCTCCTTCTCCTCAAGGAACGAATGGGCATCCCCCGGAACGACACCTTGGAAGAAAAAAGGCGCCGAAGCGCCGCGTTGAGGTCGAATCCCTCTGCCGATGGCGGTGGGTGCTGATGCGGTCCTCGGGGGAGGCAGTCCCGTCGGGAGGGCAGCGCTGGGCTCGTCGAACGATAGTCCGATCTTACGCCGCGAGCGGCGCCCATTTTTCGTCGTCGAGCGCAGCAAGACCATGCCGGACGAGCATCGCGTTCAACGTCGCGACGGTCACCGCACCGGGCGCGGTGGTGCAGGTCGACTTCCGTAAACCCGCGATCTTCCATCCGCTTCCCGACGTGCGGCGTCAGCTCAATCTCCCAATCCCACCAGTCGGGGAAGGCCACGCCCGGACATTGGTTGCGGGCCGACAGTTACGTCCATCCAACCGCAATCGCGGCATCGAACGGATAAGTCCGGTTGCGAGCCCGCGCAACTCTTGCTGGATGACGATACGTCGATCCAGCAAACACGAAGGAGGCCTGGTTCCGAAGGAGCCGGGCCTTCGTCGTTTGTGGGCGAGCCTCCGCAAGCGCACCTGGAAGCACTTTCTCAACAGCCACTGGGACACGCTGTACGCGTGCGACTTCTTCAGCGTCGAGGTCCTGGGCGTATTCGGCACCGTCCGCCACATGGTGTTCTTCGTCATGGAGGTCAATTCTCGCGCCGCGCAAATCGATCCTCACATGCCCCCGCGCCCATCCCGTGCGATCGGAGCGTCGATCACCGGGTGAGAGGCCACGGTTCCCCCTTGATCGGTGGCTCCATAAGGGGTGATCGGTGTGTCGAACACCCCGTATGGGCCCGGGATCGCTTCTGATCGATGACGCCATACGGGGTGATCGGTGTGTCGATCACCCGGTAAGGGGCCAGGGATCGCCCCTGATCGATAGCTG
>CALFNG010000240.1 GCA_937902985.1 uncultured Myxococcales bacterium | reverse complement strand
GAGATGCCTAAGTGACTGGAGTTCAGACGTGTGCTCTTCCGATCTGCCGCACCGCGGCCCACAAAAGCGACCGAGCCCCCCGCCTGCCGGATGGGGAGCTCGTTCGCGGAACTGCGAGATCGACATGAAAACTGTAGATGCTACGGAGCCGACGCGCAATCCGCTCGGCGAGTTTTTGGGCGCTGCGTTCGCCTTCGCGCTCCGTCAGCCAGAGGTCATCGCCGCGATCCGCGAGGTCACGACGTCGAAGCCGCCCGAGCTGGTCTCGGACGGCGATCGGCTCCTCGCGAAACGAGAGCTCGCGCGCAAGCTCGGGGTGAGCCCGAGCACGGTCGACCGCCTCACACGCGATGGGCTGCCGATCGCGGCCCACGTGGGCGACGCGCGACGATTCGACCTCGCGGCCTGCCGCGCATGGCTCGCCGCTCGCGGCAAGAAAGCCACGAAGGCTCCCGCGTCCGCGCGCGCCGTCGTGGACGTCAGCGATGTGATCGAGGCCAGCGGCCTCAAGGCGGCGCGATGAGCACCGAGGCCAAGCTCCTCGACCTCTTGCTGTGCGTCGAGCGGATGCACGATGATCTGACGCGCCGGAGAGTGCGCCACGGGCGCGCAAACTTCCGGGTCGCGGTCGAGCTCGTAGGCGAGCTTCTGCGCGACGCGCGCCGGGGGCGCCGATGAGCACCGATTCTGACAGCGCGGAGGCCCTCTTGGCCGCCGCCCAGCAGTCGGACGATCGGGCGATCCGTCTCGTCTACACCGCCGAAGCGCGGATGTGTCTGGCGCGCGAACGTGAACGACTGCGCCAGCAGCAGTTGCTCCTCGACGCGATCGAGGCGGAGCTCGTGCGCACTGCGAATGCGGACGGTGGACCATGAGCACTCGATCACACCTCCGTCTCGCCACGGTCGCGGGCGAGCGGGTCTCCGCCATCGACGCGGCGGCCAACCGCATCGAGCGCGAGCTCGTTCGCGCCGGCCACGATCCGGACAAGGCCCGCGCGCTCGTCGCCACGCTCACGATTGCCTGCGGCCGCGAAGCGGCCCGGCGAGAACACGTGAAGGTCTTTGCTGAGGAGCGGCCGCCCGCCGTGACCGGGCGCTTCGCGCTCGACGACGAGGAGTGCATCCGCGCGGACACTCGCCTCCTTCGCCGCCGAGAACGCGCCTGGCAAGGTGCCGTGTCCGGCCGCGCAGTGGCCGAGTACCACCACTCCGTCGACGACGAGGACCGGGGCGGAGTCGTCCTGCGTCTGCGGATCGACGATGCCGGCGGCGCCTGGCTGCCATGGGCGCAGAACATCCCCGGCGGGGTCGACATCCACGTCGCCGGCGATGAAGAGGCGCGCGCCATCTGTGCCGTGCTGCGCGGGCTCCTCGAGCGGAGGTCCGGCGCGTGACCGCCGTCCCCGAGACGTCCAACGAGCTGCCCGTAGACGATCTGCCCGAGACCGAAGAGCGTCGTAGAGCAGAGGCCACGAAGGCGCGCGACGACGAGTTCCGCCGCTTGGTGGACGCGACGATCCTGTCGGCGAATCGCGCTCTTGAGCAGAGCCCGCATCGTTGCGCAGGTGAGTGCGGCGCGCGGACGCTCCGCACAGGCGATCGCTGTACGACCTGCAGCGACGTCCTGAGACTCGCCAAGGAGCGTGAACAGCGCCTGATCGCAACGCGGATCCCGGCGCGCCTGCGCTGGGCGACATTCGACGCGCACGAGCTCACGCTGCGCGTGAAGGACGCGGGCTCGATCGCGAAGGCGCGAGCGGCCGCGACCAAGGGACTCGATCGCCTTGTCCTGCAGGGTCCAGCCGGCGTCGGCAAGAGCGTCTTGGCCACCTGCGTGGTGCGGCAGCTCCAGGATGTGATCGGGCAGTACTGCGACACGAAGTTCTTCGACGGCTTCGAACTCGCGATCGCTCGAGCTCATTCCGGACTCGGCAAAGAGGCGCCCGACGTTGCCGCCGCCCTGGCGGCGCGGGTCTTGGCCTTCGACGACATCGGCGCGGGCAAGGCGGGTCACCACGACGCGACGGCCGATGTCGTCTTCGCCCGGCACGCCGCGGAGCGGCCGACGGTCTACACGACCGGGTTCAGCGTCGACGAGCTCCGGGCGAAATATGGCGACGGAATCTGTCGTCGGATCTTCGAGCACGCCGTGGTCATCAACATGGGCGCGACGCGGAGTGGAAAGTGACGTTTCGACCACTCGACTACCTCCGCGCGATCCGCAGCGTCCCCGTCGCCGAACTCTCGGCATCCGACCGGTCCGTGCTCGTGTGGATGATGACCTTCGCGAACGAGGACGGGCGTCGAGCCTTCCCGGCCCTGGAGACCTTGGCCGACGCGTCCGGCCTCTCCCGTGCAACGGTCATGCGCGCGACGAAGAGGCTGCGGGAACTGGGCTGGATCTCCAGCGTCCGAACTAGCCGGACCGCCTCCAACGAATACGAGCTCCACACCCCTGCGAAGTATCAGGGTGCGACGTCGCATGGTGCGACTTCGCAGAGTGCGACGTCGCATGGTGACACCCGCGAAGTATCAGGGTGCAACGTCGCGAAGTATCATGGTGAGCCCCTATCTGCTCAGGGA
Source organism: uncultured Myxococcales bacterium (assembly GCA_937902985.1). Lineage (GTDB taxonomy): Bacteria > Myxococcota_A > Polyangia > Polyangiales > Polyangiaceae > Palsa-1150. Next base: position 2,470 of record CALFNG010000240.1, on the reverse strand, counting down.
TCTGCTCATCCACCTGCTCAGTTTGCGCTGGCGCGCTCCGGGGGCCCGCCGGTGAAGGTTCGGAAGCCGAAGAAGGAGCCGAAGCACAGCCTCGAGACCATCGAGGCAAAGACCAAGATCCTCGCCACATTCGTCGAGAGCTTCGAGCGGGTGAAGGGCGTGAAGCCGGCCAACATCGGCGCGGCCGACCACGCCGCCGCGTTCAAGTTGGCGAAGCGCTACACGGCCGACGAGGCCATCGCCATCATCGGCCGCGCCTTCGAAGACGCCTTCGTCACCGAGAAAAACGCCACGCTCCGGTTCATCGAGAGCAAGTCGGACACGTTTCGCGGCAAGCAACCGGTGAAGACGAATGGGCGCCACCTGGTGCAGCCAGCAGCGGCGGGAGGGTCGAGCTGGCAGATCGGTGATGGGACATAAAGTGTGAGCTGCTGGAGGGCAGAGCGCTTGGGAGCTCAGTCCTTCCCTGGAGCTGTCGGTCCCACGAGGCGTTTCAGTTCATTCACCACTGCTGCGACAGCCGATCGTGAAGGACGCATTCGTCTTTCGAGGTCGCCTAGAGCATCGATCATGATGATTTCGACGTGATCCCGAGAACTTGCCTGCGGTCGTCGTCCGGCACTTTGCGAAGAAACGAGTCATAACCGCCAATGCCTCGCGGACGACCTATCGCAACCGTCCGAAATCACAGGAGGTTCAACCCATTCGGCGCTCTAGCGGCGCTCCCTCCAACGCCTCTTGAGCTATTTGATGAACGCGCATCACACCCATCAAGTAACCACTGATGGCCGAGATGGCCATGCAGAAGGCGAGGCGCCAACCTTCCTTCGAATCCGACCGGAACGGTTCGAACTCTGGCGAGGCCATATGGACCTTCTTCACGTAGTTCAACTCGCGGACACGCTGGCTGGTCGGCTGGGAGTCGAACCCGGTCTCGTGCCCAAGGCGCCTCTCGAAGTGGGCCGCATCGTTGCGGATCTTTCTCACGATGTGGAGGTCGTGGTGAAACTCCTCGTCGATCAGTCCCAACGCATGGGCCATGTCGATGCGCCTGGAGAAGCTGCCGAGCGCCGCGTCCTGCTTGAGGAGGTGTTCTGCTGTCCCGTCTCGAAGCACGATCTGAAACAGCTCTCCAAGCTGCTCGTCGAGCATCGCAGCAGCCACTAGCACGCACCCCCGGTCCGACTCGTCGTGCAGGACCTTGTAGTTCACCTTGGTCCAGGGCGACGCTTTGGCGTGTTCGATCCTGTCAGTCTTCGGTTCCGCCGTCTTCGCCATCGACAGAGAGCGTACAGACCCGTGGGGTTTTTGTCCCTACGTCACGCCGTCGCCCGACCTGGGCCGCTGCCCTCCCGGAAACGTGGCCATCGTGCTCCTGGCCGAGGCGCGAGTGGGGGAGCTGACGCGAAAGGAGACCGGGGCGAAGGGAAGACGTAGCGACCTCGTTCCCGAAGGGAGCAAGGTTGAGACGCGCACGGAGAAGTTGGCGGCCAACAACCTGACCCGCAAGGACGCGGCGGAGTGCGGAAAGACCGTCGGCAACGCCAGCCGACGCACTACGGAGCAATCACCGCGCAACTTCACATGATTGCGTCGCCACGAGTCACTAGCGACGAGTCACCGCGAATCGTGATCGCGTAATCATTCAGTTTCGGCGCGGAGGCCCCCGACATGAGCTCATGTCGATCGATCCACCCCCGCGGGAAGGAGCGAAGCGCGCGCTCCTCGGCCATCCGGCAGGGCGCCGGAGCGTGGTCGCCCCGAATCGCCCGGCGCCCTCGCCGTCTCGAGGGCACTTTCCCGCGCCGCCACGGCCCCGCCACGGCGCGACCGAATCACCCATGACCCAAGGACCACCATGACCCCCGAAGAGACCGTAGCCACGCTCAGCGCCATCGCCGCCAGCATCGAGACTTCCGCCACCCCCGACGTCGACGTGAGCGCCGGATGGCCCGCGCTCGCGCTCGCGCCGGACGGCTCATGGCGCCTCAGGATCGAGGTCGAGGTGACCGCCGCGAGCCCCGAGGCGGCGATCGACGCGTTGGTGCGGGCCCTCGGCGCCGCGAAGGCGACGGTGGCGCCGTGACCACGCCCCTCGAGCGGGTCGAGTCGGTCGCGTGTCCGCGCTGCTCCGCACGTCAGGACGTACAACAGCGCCGCGACGCGGAGGGCGTCTGGCAGCCCGATCTAGGCGCCGTGCTCGCGGCCTGCGGGTGGACGCGCACCGCGACCCTGCGCGACCAGCGCGCCCCGCTGGCGCTCGCGGACGGGCGTACAGCGACGGTCGCCGTCAGCGCGTACACGGTCGACGCGGGGGACTGGTATTGCAGCCAAAGACACTCGATCGAGGCGGTCGAGGGGCGTCGCCGCGACCCTCGCGATGGTGGGCGAGAATTTTTCGTCGACGGCGGCAGCTCGGCGGGCCGTATTGCCCTCGCACAGAAAGACCGCCCAGATCGGAAGAGCACAC
>CALFNG010000239.1 GCA_937902985.1 uncultured Myxococcales bacterium | reverse complement strand
GCTGAATTTTCGAGGTGCGGAAGGGATTCGAACCCTCGTATGACGGTTTTGCAAAACGAGGCGAGCATCCGTCCAACGCGCTCGATCGAGAAAACAAGGCCGTTCGTGAACCGAGATCGACCGAGATCGAGCGGGTCGAGACCCCCGTGGCCCAATCATGGCCCAATCCGGACGCCCCGGCGAGCGTCGAGGACGCCCTTGCCGTAGCCCTCGCGGCGGCGTCGGCTGCGGGGCGGTGGGACGTCGTCGCGCAGCTCGCGAGGGAGCTCGAGGCCAGGCGGCTCGCCGCGTCGGGGGCGGTCGACCTGGCGGGCGAGAGAGCACGTCGTGCTCGGCCTAGGCGCCCTTGACATACCTCCCAGGCCATATACCCTATGGCGCATGTGGACGATCCTGGAAGCCCGCGACGCCGCCAAGGCGATCGACAAGCTTCCGCCTCAGGTCGCGGAAAAGTACGCGTTCTGGTGCGCGATCGTTCGCCAGTCCGGTCCGCATGGGCTTCGGGCGCTCAAGTCGCTGCACGATGAGAAGCTGAGCGGGAAGCTGGCGCACCTCCGCTCGTCGCGGCTCAGCCAACAATGGCGCGTGATCTACCGCGTCGAGGCGGACGTCGTCACGGTCCACGTCGAACGCGTCACGCCGCATGACTACCGACCCTAGGAAGGAGAGGAACACGATGGCATCCAACAAGGTCAAGAAGGCGAAGCCGGGCGGGTACGTCGCGGCCCGCGTGCGTGTCGTTCTCACGCGTGGCGACTCGGTTCGCGTGGCTCGGGAGCTCCAGGAGATGACCCAGGCGGAGCTCGCAACCGCGAGCGGTATCCCCCAGCCCACGATCTCGAGCATCGAGAGCGGCCGCGCGACGCTCGGCGCCGAGCGAGCCGAGAAACTCGCGCGCGCCCTCAAGGTTCACCCGGCCGTGCTGCTCTGGCCCAACTGGGATACCGAGGCCGAATCAGCGCGCGCGGCGGGATGACGTAGGCTCCACAACGAAAGCACCCCGCAGGCTGGCAGGCCCCGGGGTGTGGACCACGAGGTGAATCGTGACCGACGGGGATCATAGTGGCGACAACGCACGGCGCGAAGCTGTGCTCTTGGCCATCGAAGCCTTTCACGCTGCGCGAGCGAAGTTGGCCAGCCTCATCTCCGTCGAAGGGCAGCTCGCCTGGTTCTTCATCGATCCCCTCAAGGTCGCATCCGACCCATCCGATGGGGAGCAGCGCGCTGCGTATCTGATGGCGAGGGCGGGCATTTGCGCGCTCTTCCTTCGCGACCCGGGCTCGCTGGCACTGGTGCACACGTTCCGCGGCGCGTACGAAAAGACCGAGAGCGACGATACCCTCGCGATCCGGGATCTCGCCCAGGCGGTAGAGATGAACGCCTGTGCGTGGCAGAACCGAGAGGATGTCGAGAGCATCGTGGGCGGCGACAGGGCTCCGGAGCTTCTGCACGTCCTGCTGATGGAGAGATTCGGGACGTCGGCTCCTTTGGAGGCCGCGTGCGAGAACTGGCTCGAACGGCACTCCAAAGCGACGCGGAAGGGCAAGCTCACGACCGTTGGCATCCTTACTGAGATTCTGATCCACACAGGTGCCTACGGGACATCGAAGAAGCGCGACGACAAGAATCGGCAGAAGACCCGCGATCGGGTTCGGAAGGCGCTCGGAGAATAGAGCCGAAAATCACAGGACCCCGGGAGTCCCGTGATCTGACGCCATCGCGACGCATGCTCTGATGCGTGCATGACGCCAACACAACGTCCGCGCTCGGCGCGGCCCGAACTCGTGCCCTGGCGGTTCGCGCTCGCGTCGATCCACGCACGATCGATCGGGCGTATCGGGCAGCCCAGGGCCATTGCGAGCCGCCCCGCGGCGACGCCGGTGAGCGCGCTCTCGAGGTTCTGAGGGCCGAGGGGCTCGTCCAGGTGGCCAGGTGAGCGGGGGCTCGGGCCGCCCGCTGCGCCCACGCGCGACCGCGGCCGTCAGCGTTGCGCCGCCGCTCGTCAGCGATCTGACGGCGCCACAGCTCGTCGGGCTCGATGCGCGACCGTTTCGCGACTTCCTGCGCGCGGAGCGCATCCCGCACGCCGTGCTCGGGCGACGCGTGGTCGCTCGGCTGGAGCACGTCCTCGCCGCAGTCGATCGGCTGGCGGCGACGGGCGAGGCCGCTCCACTCGACAACGCGGAGCGGGGCGACGCCGAGCCGACTGCAGACGCGATCCTCGCCCGCATCGGTCGGAGGCGCGCGTGATCGAGCGCATTCTTTGGCGCCTCGTCGGTCTGCTCTTCGAAGTCGACCACGCCCTCCTGCGACTCGCGCGAGCAGAGGCCGATCGTCGCGCCCGAGGGGGTCTTGCTCGAGCGGTGGACCCTCGAGACCGGCGACTACACGACGCCGATGCTGCAGCCGATCGCGGTCATCGAGCGCAAGTCGGTCTCCGACTTCGCTTCGAGCATCACGCGCGACCGCGAGCGCTTCGACGACGAGATCCGCCGCATGCTCGCGTACCGCTGGCGGGCGATCGTCGTCGAGGGCGACCTCAGCGAGGTCTATCGCGTCAGCGGCGCCCACCCTCACTCGATTCTGGGCAGCTGCGCGAGCTTCTTCGCGCGGAGTGATTGCCCCGTCCTCTTCGCAGTGAACCCGCACGGCGCGGGCCGACTGATCTGCGGGATCTTGCGCCGCTGGGAAGAGCGCGTAGCCGCCGAGACCGAGGCGGCGGGGTCGGCTCCTACGTTCGCCGGGAGGTCCACATGACGCCCGTCCTCTGGCTTGCCCCCTCGCTCTACCAGCCGCGCGGCCGACAGCCCCGACTTCCGTGGGGAACGTTCGCCGAGCGCGTCGAGCGCGCGCGCCCCGCCTCCACGAAGGAGTCCCTCTGGCGCTGGGCCCCCGTCGAGTTCCGTGACGGCTACCGTCGGCTTGCGAACGTCATCCGCGCGCACGCCGTCGTGGTCGACGACGGGACGGCCTTGGAGACGATCCTCGGCGCCCTCGACGGGCTCTTCGTCATCGTGCACTCGACGTTTAGCGCGACGGCGGAGCGACCGAGGTGGCGCGTGATCGTGCCGCTCGACCGCCCCGTCGACGCGGACGGCTACGATCGCGTGTTCCGTTGGCTGGCCATGCGCCTCGAGGCCGTAGGCGCCCGCCCGGACTTCGGCGCGCGCGACGCCTCCCACGCGTGGGCCGTACCGGCGAGACCGCCGAGCGGCTTCTACGTCTCACGCGTCGGCGAGGGCGCGTTCCTCGACGTCGACCAAGCCTTCGACGCGATCCCGGAAGCGAGACCGCTCGAGCCGCTCCCGAAGGGCGACCGCTCCGGCGACACGTACGAGAGCCGATGCTCGCGCCGGCAGACGTGTCGACGCACCTGGACGCGATGCACAAGCTCCTCGAGGACCTGCATTGCCTCTCGTCGATGTGCGACTATCCGGTCAACAACACGTCGGCCGACGTTGATAGCGTCGAGGCACGTGACGTCGTCGATCTGATCCTCCGCGGCAACGTCGCTTGGTTCATCGACGGCGGCGTAGAGGCGCTCAAGATGCCGGCGGAGACGCGTTACCGCGTCCGGCGCGAAGCGCACTATACGAAGTGCCGCGCCGATCACGACGCGAGAGGCAGTGCGAAGGAGGAGCCATTCGATGCGAGCGTGTGAAGTGACCCCAGCACCCTGGCCCGCGCTCCTCTCCGACCTCGACGCGCTTAGAGACCGCTACCTCGCGGCGTTCGCGAGTTCGGCGGAGCGCGGCCAGGGCGGCGACGTGACCGAGGCCGGCGCGTCGACGCTGGAGATGCTCTCCGACGTCGCGCGCGCGGCCACGACGCGGCTGGAGGCGCGGGCGCTCATGCGCTCCGCGCTCGACGGGCCTC
>CALFNG010000238.1 GCA_937902985.1 uncultured Myxococcales bacterium | reverse complement strand
CTGCGGGATTTGCCGAGGCGGCCGGAGCGCCGGCCGCCGCAGGGCCCGCGGCCGCGGCCGGCTTCGTCGCGACGCGCGAGCCCGGACGGAGCTGCGCCTGCCCCTCGACGACCACCGTCTCGCCCGGCTGGAGGCCCTTCGACACGAGCGCCTCTTCACCCTGGAGCCCGGCGACGGTGACGGGCCGCATGCCCGCGGTCATGTCGGGACCGACGACGTAGGCGAACGTCCCATTCGGGCCGTGCTGGATGACCGCTGCCGGGACGACGATCGCGCTCTTCCGGGTCGCGATGTGCAAGCGGGCTTTCACGAACTGGTTCGGCCAGAGCACTTGCTTCGGGTTGGCGAAGATCGCCTTCAGGCGCACCGTCGAGGTGGCCTGGTTGATCTGGTTGTCGATCACCGTGAGCTTGCCCTCGGCGAGCGTCGTATCCCCGTCGCGGCTTCGCGCCTCCACCGTCAACGGCCCGTCCGCCATGCCTTCGGTGATCGACGGCAGATCGTCTTGCGGCAGCGTGAAGAGGACCGCGATGGGATCGAGCTGGGTCACGACCACGAGGCCGGTGGTGTCGCTCGGTTGAACGAGGTTTCCAGGGTCAACGAGGCGAACGCCGGTGACGCCGTCGATCGGCGAGGTGATCCGCGCGTAGGTGAGGTTCAACTGCGCCGAGGCGATCTGCGCCTGGTCGGCCTGGGCCTGCGCGTCGAGCTGCGCGACCACGGCCGCTTGATCGGTGTACTGCTGCACAGCGATGAGCTTCTGGTCGGCGAGCGTCTTGTAGCGGTCCGCGTTCACCTGGCCGTTCTTCAGAGTCGCGTTGTCGCGCGCCAGGGCGGCCTGCGCCGACTGGAGCGCGATGGCGAACGGGCGAGGGTCGATCTGCATCAGCAGGTCGCCCTTCTTGACGTGCTCTCCCTCCTTGAAGGCGACGTTGACGATCTGCCCGCCGACCTGCGGCTTCACCGTCACCGTGTAGAAGGCCGACACGTTGCCGAGGCCCTCGAGCCACACCGGGACGTCGCGTTGCTCCACCGGCGCCGTGAGAACGGGAATGACGCGGTTCGCCGCGGCGCTCGCCGCCGTGGCCGCGGCGCTCGCCGCCGCGCGTGACCTCGTACGAACCAGGAGGTACGTGCCCCCGATGGCGGCGAGCAGGAGCATGACGAGCACGATCTTGGTCACGGGCGAGCTGCGATGGGGCGCGCCTTCGTCGAGGGGCGGGGAGCCCGCGTGCACCGGATTCTCGTGACGGATCATCTTCGTCCCAGGGAAGCGAGGAGAAGGGCGCGGGCCGTCGCCAGCCCGTAGCGGGCCATGACGACCTGGGCCGCGGCGCTGGTGTACGCGACCTGCGCGTCGTCGAGCTCGATGATGCTACCCACGTTCGTGGCGTAGCGAGCCTCGGCCAGCCGCAGCTGCTCGCGCGCGCTGACGAGCGCGTCGTTGGAGGCGCTGATCGTGGCCTTCGCGGAGCGCACGGCGAGCTGGGCGGTGTTGACGCCGAGCTGGATCTCGAGCGCCATGAGGTCGCGTTGAGCGTCGATGTTCGTGAGGTTCGCCTCGGCCTGACGAACCGTGGCCTTGGTCAGCCCCCCCTGAAAGAGCGGCCACGTCAGCGAGACGCCGACGTTGATGTTCGGCGAGAGGTTGTCGAGGAACTGGCCTGCTTCGCTCGCCCCGCCGTTCGCCGCGAGGGTGGGTCCGTAGCTGCCCTTGGCGGACCGGATCGTCGCATGCTGCGCGTCTTGCAGCTTGAACAGGTTCGCGAGCTCGGGCCTCGCGGTCAGCGCCTTCTGCACGAGCGTCTCGAGGGGTTCGTCTTCGTCGTCGATGCGCGACTCTTCTTCGTCGACCACGTCGTACTCGGTTCCGCCGACCAGACCGGCGGCCTGGTTGAGCTGCGCCTTGGACGTGTCGTAGTTGTTCTCGCTGGTGATGAGCTGCACGCGCGCCGTGGCCACCGCCGCCTTCTGCTGCGCCAGCGCGATCTCCGGCTGCGTCCCCACCTGCACGAAGGCCTCGACCTGCTTCAGGTGCTTCTGCTGGTCGTCGAGCGTCTCCTGCGCGACGTCGACCAGTTCCTTGTTTGCGCGCGCCTGGAAATATGCCTGCCGCACGCCCGCCACGATCTGGAGGCGCGTGACGTGCTCTTCGAACGCCTGGGCCTCGGCGGTGTCTTTGGCGGCGCCAAATCGCTCGGTCGTCTGCCCGAAGTCGTAGATGAGCTGCGTCGCGGTGATCCCGAAGGACCAGATGTCGAACTGGTTCGAGAGCGACGACGAGCCGGTCGACCTGGTCGAGTTCCCGACCCCTCCGGCCGACGACCCGAAAGCACCCCACTCGTGCGAGTAGGCGGCGGTGCCCACCACTTGCGGCAGGAGAGGCGCGCGCGCGATGTCGGCCGCGGCTTCCGCGGACGCGGTCTGCGCGCGCGCCGCCCGGAGCTGGGGTTGCGCTTCGAGCGCGGCCTTCTCGGCAGCGGCGAGCGTGAGCACCCGGCCCGTGGGCGCCGTCTTGTCGGGCGGCGGCGGGCTCGCGGGCGCTGGCGGCGTGGAGAGCGGCGCGCTACCGGTGGTCGTCTGCGCGAGGCCCGCGCCCTGTGCGAGCGCGACCGTGCCGAAGACGGCGATCGCGGCGACGAACGCGCAGCGTCGCGGGGGTCGCGCCGTGACGGGCACGGCTCTTCTTTCTGCGAAGAGAGAACCAGCTGACATCGTAGAGTTCCGTGCGTGGATTTCCGTGAGTTTCGGAGAGGTACGATGCGCTTTGCACCATAGTCGGCTCCGTCGCAAGCGACGAAAGGTGGCAAACCTCCGACGAAACACTGCCGCAAGCCGACCGGCAGCGGCGCGCAAAGCACCCGGGCGTTATATCATCCTCACATGCCCGTCATCGCGACCCCTTCCCTACGCCCACGCGTCGCCCTCGGGACGGTCCTCGTAGTCGGCGTCATGCTTCTGCAGGTCGCTCTCGACGTCGTGTCCGGCCACGAGAACGCGCGCATCATCGCGCGCATCATCTTCATGGCGCTCGAGACGCCGGTGCTCATCCTCGCGCTCAGCGGCGTCTTCTCGTGGTCGGTGAAGAAGCACATCGGCGCCTCGCGGGGTCTTGCCGCCAGCGTCGCGCTCGCGACCGCGATCGGGGCGGTGTTCGGCTTGCTCTACGGGCTGGCGGCGCAGCGCATCCCCGAGCTTCGGCTCCACTCGCCCAACGGCGCGAGCCTCGTGCGCTCGACGCTCTTCGGCGTGCTCAACGCGCAGATGTACTTCGGGCTCTGGGCGCTCGGCTTCGTGTATCCGTTCGCCGTCGAGAGCGCGGGTGTGCGCGCGCTCGAAGCACAGCAGCTCCGCAGCGAAGCCGAGCTCGCGCACCTGCGCGCGCACCTCGAGCCGCACTTCTTGCTCAATACGCTCAACGCGATCGCCGGCCTCGTGACCGAAGACCCGCGCGAGGCGCGCCGCCTGCTCGTGTGCCTGGGCGACCTCTTGCGGGACGCGGTGCAGGAGAGGGGCGAGCTCCAGCGGCTCGACAAGCAGATCGCCTGGCTCCGGCGTTACGCTCAGATCCTCGAAGCGCGGCACCACGGGACCCTCGCGTTCCGCTGGGACGTGGCCAACGACTGCCAGCAGGCCATGCTCCCACGCCTCCTCCTTCAGCCCCTCGTCGAGAACGCGGTCAAGCATGGCGCGCTGCGGCGGGGCGATGGCGCTGGCGAAGTCACCGTGCGTGCGTCCCGCAGGAGCGACGGGTTGCTCGTCTGCGTCGTCGAAGACAACGGACCCGGCATGCCCGACGTCGACGTCCGCGCCGGCGCGTTCGGTCTCCAGGCGGTGAGGCGCCGCCTCGAGCTCGAATCGAAGCGCGCGTCGCTGCGCTTCGAGTCGTCGAGCGAGGGTACGCGGTCGATCGTCGAGATCGCGACGATATGATGCCTGCACCGCTGCTGCGCGCGCTCGTCGTCGAGGACGAGTGGCCCGCACGTAACTATCTGGTCGAGCTCCTCGAGTCGTCCCAGCTCGCCGAAGTCGTCGGCGCGGTCGGCGGAGTCGACGAAGCGCGCCAGGCCCTCGCAAGCGATCTCCCCGGCGTCGGTCTCGACGTCGTCTTCGTCGACGTGGCGCTCGACGGGGCGGCCCGCGAAGAGAACGGCCTGTCGCTCGTGCGTTCGGTCGCCGGCGTCCCGAATGGACCGATGTTCGTCCTGGCCACGGCGTACGAGCAGCACGCGCTCGAGGCGTTCGAGCTCGGCGTCGTCGACTACCTGCTCAAGCCGTTCAGCGAAGAGCGCGTCGTGCAGTGCCTGCGTCGTTTGCACCAGCGACGCACGCCGAGCCGCGACCTCCAGAGCGGGCCCGCCCGCATCGTCGCACGTCGCAAGCGCAGCCTCGTCTTTCTCGAGCCGCACGAGATCTGGGCCTTCGAAGCGGCCGATCGGCTCACGTTCGTGCACACGCTCCACGGCACGTTCGACATCGACCTCTCGCTCGCCGCGGTCGAGGCGTCGTTCGGCCGCGCCTTCGTACGGGTTCACCGAAACTGGCTGGTGAACGCGGCGCACATCAAGGAGCTCGAGCGCGACGGCCACGAAACGAAGCTCTTCGTCGGCGCTGGCGTGGCCGACGCGGGCAAGGGCGTCCGCGTGCCCGTCGCGCGCGAGCGCGCCGCCGCGGTCCGCGAGATGCTCCTCACGAACGCGACGGGTCTCCGCCGCCCGTAGTACCTCGCCGCAGTGACGACTAGTGCCGGTGCGCGGCGGCCGCTTCGACCGCGGCCTTCACGTCCTCGTACTTCGGCTCGTCTTTGGGCTCGTTGCTCACCCACGCCCATGACACGTGGCCGTGCTGGTCGACGACGAAGACCGAGCGCGCCGCGGCGGTGAAGCCAACGTTCGCCAGGTTCTCGTACACGACATCGTACTTCTTGATCGCCTCGTGCTCGTGATCGGACAGGAGCGGGAACGAGAGGTTCTGCTGCTTCTTGAACTCGGCGAGGGCGAACGGCGAGTCGACGCTGATTCCGTAAACCGTCGCGTGAAGCTTCTGATAGTCGCCGATGGCGTCGCGAAAGGTGCAGAGCTCCTTCGTGCACACGCTGGTGAAGGCCGCCGGAAAGAACGCGAGAACCGTGACGTGGCCGTGCTCGGGGAAGTTCACGGCCTTGCGGTCGGTGTCGAAGAGCGTGACGTGCGGAGCGTGGGTTCCGACCTTGATGGCCATGGGGTTGCCTCGTGAGATTTGTAAGGACGTCGGGGTCGAGGGAGGACCCTGGCATCCTGACATGAATCGACTTTCGGGACCTACTCTGCCGTGGCAAACTCGAGAGAACCGCCTGCGCTACGCGGGGTGCGTCAGCGGAAGACCGGAGAGGGTGGGAAGTCGTCATGGTTCAGATCTCAGGCATCACGGCGACAGCGTCGCGCCAAGTCGCGCCTCGAGTGGAGGCCTTCGGACAAACAGGCGGCGAGAAACGCCGCCCGCCAGAAGGCAGGCTCGCGCTAGCCACACGGTCGACCGACGCGTTCATCGGAACCAGCCGGCCGCCTCGACGTGCCGGATGAGGGCGTACCTGCCAGTCACCCGGCACTTCGAATAGACGCCGCGAAGCTGGCAGGCCACGGTCTGGGCGGACGTGGCCCGGTACTTCGCGATGTCCCAGCGCGACACCCCGTCGATGACCAGCCTCGCCACCTCGTACTCGGCGACCGTCAGTCGGTCCGCGCGCCCGACCGGAGCGGCCGTGCTGAGCAAGAAGAAGTCGGTCCCCTCGTATTCGAAGCAGGTGGAGCGCGCGTCGACGTCGAGCGTGCGATCGTTCGCCCAGCTCTGCGCCGCGAGGATCAGAGGGAGGGGGATCGGCCGCGACCTGAGCTGGAGTTTGTCGATGGCTGTCGTGTACCACTTCGAGGCGGTCGAGCATGCGATGCCGAGGTCCGACGCGACGAGCTTCTGCTGGTCGCCACACAAGACACGCACCAGCACCGCGGTCTCGATGCGACCGAGCGCTCGCGAGCGCCCGGCCACCTCCGGCACCCGGCGAGCGATCACGTAGCGGCGCGTCGAGGTTCGTCCCTGGTCCCGGACGACGAGGCGCCCGTCCATCAGGTCTTGCCAGACCGCTCCGAGCTTCTCTTCCGGCGTCGATGACGCGTCGGCCTCGACGACCGTCGCCATCAAGGAGCTGGCGGGTGGTTGCCTTGGCGGGAGGCTTCCGTCGACGGCGCGTGGCACCGGCCGCGATTGCGGAGCATCGAGGTCGTCGTAGTTGCGGGCGATTGCGAGGTGGGGAGCCGACTGCGCCATGTGGTGAACTCAAGCATGCGTCGGTCCAGGCGGAGCCGTGGCTCAACCCGTTGAATTCGCTGGAGTTGGCTCGTCAGAATGTCAAAAGGATTTGACCGGCGAACAAGCGCATTGGACACGAAGGCGCGCCGCTCCAGCGCCTGACCCGATATCGACGGACGTCACGGAGGCGACGAGTTGCGTCGCGAGTTCTCGACCGACCGCAGACGCTCGTCGACGTCGCGGAAGCGGTTCGCGAGGGCCGTCACGAAGGCGCCCATCCAGGAGTGCAGGCCGACGGCGCTCGAAAGCGCCTGACTCGTGACGGTCAAGAGGACGACGTCGGTCAGCGTCTTGACGCTCGCCGACCGAGGCTTGGCCGAGAAGACGGCTGTTTCCCCGAAGACATCGCCCGGCCCCATGACCCTGAGCTGAACCTCTTCGGTTCCCTCGAACCGATAGGCAGCGCACTGACCTTTGACGATCACGAAGGCTTCCTCCCCCGGCTCGCCCTCGGTGACGACGACCGAACCCGCCGCAAACGACTTGCGAGGGAGGTCCCACGATCCGCGCTGGAACAGGTCGACGTCTCGCTTCAGGTCGAGGACCGAGCGATACCGGGCCTCGGGATCATAGGAAAGCGCCCGGAGGGCGATCCGCGCGAGCTCCGCGGGCACTCGATCGGGAGGTGCGAGCTGGTCGGGAGGCTTGATGGCGGGCGGCGGCCTCCGCATCCACATGGCGCGAACGATCTCCGGGGTCAGCGGCGGGCGGCCCGCCAGGATCTGATAGAGGGTGGCGCCGAGGGCGAAGACGTCGGTGCGCGCATCGAGCTCGTCATGACGGCCCTGCAGCTGCTCGGGCGCCATGTAACAAGCGGTTCCTATGAGAGCCCCGGGCGGATCCAGCTCCTTTTGCAAGGTGGTCGAGTCGTACAGCGCCGAAGGGAGCACGCGCCGGGCGACGCCCCAGTCGAGCACGTACACTTGGCCGAACTCGCTCATCATGATGTTCGTCGGCTTGAGATCCCGGTGAACGACCCCGCGGCTGTGAGCGAACGACATCGCCTCGCAGACCTTGACGAAGACCTGTAAGAGCTCGGCGAGGTGCTCCGGATCGAGGCGCGACGCCTGCAGATCGTGGAGAGTGTCGTCGAGCGTCCTTCCTTCGACGAGCTTCATGCAGAGAAACCGCTGCGCCAGCCGGTCGACGCCGTATTCGTAGACGGGCACGATGTTCGGATGTTCGAGCTGCCCGGTGATCCGTGCCTCTTCGGTGAAGCGACCGACTTCGAGCCCATTGTCACCGGACTCCGGAGCGAGGATCTTGATCGCCACCTCACGAAGGATGTCCTTGTCGAACGCGCGGATGACGACGCTCGAGCCGCCCTGGCCAATGACCTCCCGCTGGACGAATCGCTCCGAGTCGAGGGTCGGCGTCTTGCGTCCCGAACCCGCGGACTCGGGCACGGTCGAGAGGAGGCTTGCTCCAGCGTAGCTGAGCCCCGAATGGGGAACCGGGATGCGTTCACCACCTTCTTTTGGCTCGTCGTTGGTCGCAGACAGTAAGGTGAAACTCTCGACCCAACGGGGCATGGTCATGCGAGACCATATCGTCCCACGAGAGTCAAGCTGCCGGGACGCCGACGAACCGTCGTCGTCTACGGGGCGGCATCGAGCCTGAAACGTTCCATTGCCAATCGGGACGGTTTGTCGCGTTCTCCTTGCTGGCGTCCGGACTCGGAATGCGAATGCGCATACTTCCCGCCGAGATCGCGCGTACCGTCCGGGAGCGCGAGGGACCATGGTCGATAGGGGCGCGAGTACCGACTACGAACGACTTTGTCAGGAGCGCGATCTGTACCTGGGCCTGCTTGGGCTCACGGACCGCGAACAACCCGAGCAGTTCCTCGACGAAGCGCTTGGCCTCATCGTGCGGGTGCTCGGCGCCGATCAAGCCTACCTCGAAGTCTTCGATCCGAACGAAGAGGCCACCTGGTGGCGAGCGGCAGGCTGCTCGGCCGATCAGCTCGAGCTCATTCGAACCATCGTGTCGCGCGGGATCATCCAGGAAGCTCTGGCTCTGGGCGAAGCCATCGTCTGCCCTTCGGCGATCCTGGATCCTCGATTTCGCGATCGCCCGAGCGTCCAGGCGTCGAAGATCGAGGCGGTCCTCTGCGTTCCGATCGTGCAAGAGATCCCGATCGGCGTCCTTTACATTCAGGGGCGACGCGCGGGCGGCTCTTTCTCGGAAGGCGAGGTCGAGCTCTCCCGGACCATCGTTCGGCACCTGGCGCCCCTGGTCGACGGCCTGCTCATTCGATCGCGCCAGCGACGAAACGACCACGTTGAGCCGTTCCGGCGACGGCTCAAGATGGACGGCGTGGTCGGCGACAGTCCGGCGCTCGCCAGAGTGCTCGCGGAGGTCGAGCTGGTCGCGCCGCTCGACGTGGCCGTACTCATCACGGGAGACACGGGGACCGGAAAGACGCAGCTCGCGCGCCTGATTCATGACAACGGCCGGCGGCGTTCGCGCCGGTTCGTCGACCTCAATTGCGCCGCGATCCCCGCGAACCTCGTCGAGAGTGAGCTCTTCGGCGTGATGCCAGGCGCGTACACCGGGGCGGTGCGAAGCGACGGCAAGATCGCCGCGGCCCGCGGCGGCACCCTCTTCCTCGACGAGGTCGGCGAGCTGGCGCCGGAAGCCCAGGCGAAGCTCCTGAAGTTCCTGGAGACCAAGCAGTACTTTCCGCTCGGCTCGTCGACGCCGCTCACGGCCGACGTGCGGATCATCGCGGCGACGAACACCGACCTCGATGACAAGGTCGAGCGGGGCGGCCGGACCTTCCGGGGCGACCTTTACTGGCGGTTGAAGGTCCTCAGCATCCGGATGCCCAGCCTCTCCGAGCGAATCGAGGACGTCCCGCTCCTCGCCCAGCATCTCTGCGCGCAGGCCCAGCAATCGCACCGCCTCCCCGACCTGGCGCTGTCCCCTGGAGCCTTCCGCGCAGTCGAGGCCGCGGAGTGGCGCGGCAACATCCGCCAGCTCTCGAACGCAATCGAAGCCGCGGCGATCCGCGCGGCTGGCGAGGGCGCGAAGGTCATCGAGGCGACGCACCTCTTCGGCACGGCCGACTCGGCGTCCGCCGCCCCCGCGGCGGTCACGTTTCAAGAAGAGACGCGCCGCTTTCAGACCCGGCTGCTGCAGCGCGCGCTCGAAGCGGCAGACTGGAACGTCGCCGTCACCGCGCGGACGCTCGATCTCACGAGGGCTCACGTCTACAATTTGATCAAGGCGTTCGGGCTGTCGCGAAAGGCGCCGGGGTAGGGGCCCGGCCCCAGGTGTTCAGCTTGGCGACTGGCCCCAGGCATCTCGTGACGACAGGGCAAACAAGTCCTATTCGGCAGTGCTGCGATCATCGCGTCGTGCTGCGCCAACGCCCACGCATTGGACGCGATTGAGCCACTACAAACTTGCTGACTCAATTCGTTGCCGGTCCTGTCGTCGCCGAACACATTGGCTTGAGGCCTGAAGTTTTGCGCCGCAGCTTGCGAAGCATCCGCTCCGGGCGGTGGCGCCAAGGGTGGCGGTCGACGCGTCTTCGCAGCCCGGCGCCAGTCGACAGATGTGGCCGGGGTTTGGAGGTCGCGCGGGCGGAGCGTTTATGAAGTCCCATAACTTTCTGTTCGAGACCGTCTCCGCTCAGTCGTTTGTCGGATCGGCGCGAGGTCCGGTGCGCTACTAGGGGACGTCATGGAAGGGGTGATGCTTCGTGTCAAAAAACGAGACGCAAGGTGCCTGCGTTGACTGTGAGGGCGGGCAGGCGACGCTCAAGTCCGCGCTCATCCTCGCTGGCGCGGCCGGGAAAGGTCCCTTCGCCGCCGGCGCCCTAACGGCGATCGCCGCGCACCCCGAGTTCGAGGTCACCTGCGTCGTCGGCACCAGCTCCGGTGCACTGAACGCAGCCATCTACGCAGCTGGGCTCCGCGCGGGCGACCCGGTGCGCGCGGCGAGGCTGCTCTTCGACCTCTGGGAGCACGAAGCCACGTGGTGGCACATCTTCACGCAAAGCCAGCGAGTGCAGATCGTTCGCAGCGCGCTCGCTGAATTCGAGGGCAAGCCTCGCCGGCGTCTCGTACAGCTTCGCATGGTGTCGACGTCGCTCCGGGGCGAGCTCACGAAGGAACGAAAGTACGCCAAGCCTACCTACACGACCTTCGAAACGGTTTCGGTTTACGAAACGGAGCAGCTCGAGAACTCCGCGTGCCTCGACGAGATCGCGCTCGTGGCCGTGGCTTCGGCGGCCATTCCTGGAGTCTTCAATCCCGTTCGGATTGGCCGCGAGCGATTCGTCGACGGGGGCCTCGTCGACAACGCGCCCATCGGCTCGGCCCTCGCGTTCGACAAGACCGTAGACCACGTCGTCGTCGTCACGCCCGATCCAATGGTTTCGTTCACGCGGCCTCGCTTCCCTCGGTTTCCGTTCATGACTCTCGTCGAGATCATCGTTCGCGAGCGCCTCACGCGCGACCTCGATACGGCGCGGACGTTCAACAAGGACCTTCGCACGCTGGGCTCCCTCGTCGACCTCCGAGCCGTACGAAAGGCGCTCGACTGGCGGATGCTCCAGTTCATCGAGATCCGTCCGGACAGAGCGACGCCGGGGGGCGCGGTCACCGGGTTTTTCTCGAAGGCACAGCGAATCGAGAACCTCGCGGCAGGCGAGCGCGCCGCCAACGCGGCGCTCGACTCGTTCAGCAGACGTCCGCCGCTACGGGCGTCGCCCGCCACGCCACCCTGCACGTCTCGGCCGTCGCGCGGCCTACCGATGCCGACTCTTCCTCCACCCAAGAGCCTGCACCTTCGAAAGAGCAGCGAACTCCTCCTCATCGCGCCGATCAAACAGGGGCTCGTATCGATCCCACCCACGACCTCGTACACGACCCGTCTCGGCGAGCTGCTCGTCGCGTTGTTCGAGCTACGAAGCGCGGCGATCGAGCGGAGTGGGAACCAGCTCGTCGGCCCGCTCGAGCGCGTGACGACGCTCCACTTCATTCAGTGGGCTATCCTCGACGGAGGGACGCGTCTGCTGCTCGCGGTGACGTTCGACGGACCCTGGGAGTCGTACATTCGCGGCATCGTCGACGACGCAGGCCCCTTCCTCGATCTGATCTTCGGACATTGCGAGGGCTACGAGGGCCACTCCAGCGACAAGGGGTACGAGGCGTTCGCGTCGTGGGTGCGCGCTCACCAGATCCAGTGCCAGTTCTTCCACTCGGCGTTCCCGGATATCAGCTCCGACGACGTGCGGTATCTGCAGGCCGTCCGAAAATTGCGCGAGGACCCGAAGAAGACGGCCGAGCTGCTCGAGAGCCAGACGGCTCGAGTCTCCGTCAAGGCCCCTCCGCCTCAAGCGACCGGCCCAGAGGCGCGCATGAACAACCTTCAGTCGTTCGAAATCGCTCTCAACGCGTTCTACAAACTCAGGGAGCAGTATCCGAACGGGCCGACATCGGACAAATTGTTCTTTGAGCGCGTCGCGATTCGTCAGCTCGATCTGTTGATCGCCGATCTTCCTGCGGCGCCGCCCGGGATCCTTCCGGCGACGTGGGCGTGGTACAAGACGCTCCCCAAGAGCTCGCAGCCCGCGAAGCCGCTCTCCGTGGATCTCACGGGCCAGGAAGATCAGATTCAAGGGAACATTCTCACGGGCTATGACGGCATGCTCCGCGGTCGGCTCGTGTTGCTGGAGTTCAGGAGCGCGGCCGAAGGTGCGGCGTTCCTCAGGGCGTTCAAGGTCACGACCGAGGCCGATAACAGACGCAAGCCGAACCAGGTCAAGAACATCGCGCTCACGTATGCCGGTTTCGAGACCCTCGAGCTCGATCCCAGCCTTCTCGGCTCATTCCCCGAAGAGTTCCGAGAGGGGATGGACTCACGAGCACCGATGCTCGGGGACGCGGGCTCGGCGCACCCGGCGAGCTGGGCGTTACCGATCGAATGGAAATCGGGGGGCAGACAGCGCGTTGCGCTCTCGACGGTCCACGCGATCGTCGTTTTTCAGGACACCAGCGAGAGCGACGTCTGGGTCGAAAGTGAGGTGAAGGCCCTGGACGCGGGGGGAAACGTCCGGGTTCTGGGGGTCCAGCCGCTGCATCGGTGGAAGAAAATCATAATCGATGGCCGGAAGACGTTCGCGGAACCATTCGGGTTCGCCGACGGGTTCAGTCAGCCCGTCCCGCTGGCGAAAGGCTTCCAGGGTGCGTCGCAAGACCAGGTTGCGCTTGGAGAGATCTTGCTCGGGCACCCCAACCAGAAGGGTGAAGTCAGCACGTATCCGGAACCCAGCGCCACCGTCTTCAAGAACGGGTCGTTTCTTGCGGTGCGCAAGTTCCGGCAGGAGGTCGCAGCGTTCGACACGTACTTCGCTGAATTGGAAGGCGACGTCGCGGCGAGGTACCCCGAGTTCGTTGCGCGGGTCGGTTACACATTGCGAGACGAGCTGAAGGCCAAGGCGCTCGGTCGGTATACCGACGGGAAGCCGCTTGCCGCTCCAAATGGCTCTCCTTACGGCTCCTTTAATTACAGTCTCGACGCGGGCGGAGAGCAATGTCCGCTGTCGGCCCACATCCGCCGCGCCAATCCGCGGACTACGGAGTTCGTGGTGCCGCGCATCGTCCGGCGCGGGTTCGCCTTCAACGAGAACGAGGCCGATAGCCCCAACGACGCTGAGACGGAACAAGGCCTCGTTTTCATGGCGTACTGCGCGAGCCTCGCCCAGCAATACGAGATCGTGCAGAAGTGGGTCAACGGCGCCAACAGCACCGGCACGCTCGGCAGTCAGGTGGACCCGCTGATCGGCGTTCCGAAGCTCGACAGCCCGACGTTCGAGTTCCCGTACGGGAAAGACGGCGTCGTGCGAGTCGCGTTACCCGGTCGACCGCTCGTGACGGTCGACTGGGGGCTCTACTTGTTCGCCCCTTCGACGCTGGGACTGCTCGAGATCGCCAGGCGCGCCGGAAAGAAGACGAAGGCCATCGCCACGCAAGGTGCGGCGACCGGAGGCTGCCCGGTCGCCTCGGCGGCCAAGGCTTCGGCCGCATCGGTCCCGGCCCCTCCGTCGATGATCGATGCGGGAAACGCGATCATCGCCAGGCTCGACGCGCTTACGGGCCCCGAGGCCCTCGAGGCGTGGCGCCAGGTGATCGAAGACGTGGCGATCCCGGCCAATTTCCTGAATGCGTCGGCCGTCTGGGCCGCCGTACGTGCCAGGCCGGGCTTCAAGGAGACGCCGTACGGTCTGCTCGTGGGCCGGGAAGAAGACGTGGTCAACGTATTGAAGAAGGCGTCGAACTACTCCGTCTCAGAATACGGAAGGCGAATGAGCAATTCGTTCGGCCTGCTCTATCTCGGGCAAGACCCCGGTCACGATTACTTCAAAGCCTCCGGCATGCCCAACGAGTTCATCGGGGCAATCGATCGCCCTACCGCCTACGAGAAGACGTTCGAGGTGAGTCGCGCCGTTCTTGGCGAGGCGATCGACATGGACGACGGAACGTTGGGAATGGACCTGGAACTCTATGTCGACGCCGTGCTCGAAGCGCTCGTCACGAGCCTCTTTGGTTTCGGTAATTGGGAAACCGTCTCGGTCGACGACTACTGGTGGATCGGGAACTACATCTTCGGCCCCCAGCCGGACGCAGCACTCCGGGACCGAGCGGTGACGCGAGGGCACGCCATTCACAAGGCGGGGCGGGACTTCGTCGCGCAGCGATGCGCTCTCTACGCGGGAGGCACCCCGCCAAAGCCAGTCAGCGACACCCTTGTCGATCAGCTCGTGGCGAACGCGTATGGCAGCGAAGACGAGATCGCGCGAGCCTGGATCGGGGCCATAAACGGGTTCCTCGCGCCGACGAGTCGGGCTGCGCGGTCGGTTCTCGACCAGTGGATCGAGTCCGGCGAACTCTGGCGGGTCCAGCAGGAGTTCGGCGCATTGAACGGGGCGACGCCGGTCTTGCTCGAAACGCACGGGAAGGGATTTCTTCCTCAGGCCGTGATCGGAGCGCTGATGCAAGGCCCCGTGCCGCCTCTCCTGCACCGCACCCTGGTCGGGCAGGAAGCCTTCGAGCTCGGATCGGCCGACGGAACGGCGACGCCGGTGAAGATCCCCGCGGGCAAGCGGATCGTCCTCAGTCTCGCCTCGGCAGCACAAGAGCGGATCGAGAAGTGCCCGGCCGCCGGCGAAGGCCGTACGGATCCGTCTCTCCTCTTCGGCGGCAACTACGCCAAGAAGGCCGACGGCGAGCCGGTCCACGCCTGCTCGGGCAAGGAGCTCGCCCTCGGCGTGCTCATGGGGATGGCGGCCGCGCTGATGTCGCGCCGGAATATCCGGAGGACTGCGCGCCTCATGGTCACTTTCGATGGCCCCTGACGGAGCAGGCGAAAACCCGCGATCAAGCGACGGCGAGCAGCCGATCACACGTGTTGATGCTGACAGGCATGTTCATCGTGGTGAACGCGTCTCTGAGCTCGATCAATTCGCAGCGGGCGGTGTCGCGATCGGCTGAAGGGCGGAGTTCAACGGCGAGGAGGCGCGTCAGGGCCAGATCGCGGCGCGAGCCCCGACGGATCGCCGACTGACGTGCGCTCTCCAGATGGCTCTCCGCGACCGCCCCGGGACCGGCAAGACGAGCGAGCACACGGTGGGCCATCGTTTCGCCGATGGGATCCTTCTCCTCTGCTCGACGGAGCGCGCGCAGCGCATACGCACGCGCCTCCTCGGGCTTCATAGCGTCCACGAGGGCGTCGGCGAGGTGCGCGTAGTTGAATGACACGTAAAGATGGATCTCGCGAGCTTCGAGCCAATCGACGCTCTGACGGAGCTCGGCCAACGCCGTTTGCGAGCTACGAAGCGTCCACGCCGCGTAGCCGCCCGCCGTCTGCGCCATCGCGAGCACGTACGGACCGTGAACTTGCTCCGCGGCTGCACGTGCGCGTCTCACTGTCTCGAGGCATGCCTCCCATTGGCCTTGCCAGAGTTGGATCATGCCAAGGAGTCCGAAAAGAGAGCCTTCGATGGCGTGACCCGAGCCCTCGACCATCGCGAGGGCCTCGTTCATTTCCTGATAGGCATCCCCGAAATTACCGCGGTCGCCGTGAACCAGGGCTCGCGTTCCGAGGGCATACGCAAAGCCGACAGCGACGCCGCGGCGGCTGACGCCCACGGCGCGCGTCTTGTGATACTCGATGCCTTCGTCGAGGTACCGGAACGCGTCGTCGTACTCGCCGGCCGCCGCGTGGCACTGTCCGAGGTTGGCCACGAGCTGTACGCGAAGCCGCTCGATGCTGGCCCGCTCGGCGATCCCGAGCGCCTCTCGGCAATGCGCGATGGCGCTTTCCTGATTCCCGAGGGCGTACTGGATCCAGCCCCTCCAATACTCGGCGCGAGCAACGGCTTCGAGCGCGTGGAGCTCGCGGGCGTATTCGACGGCGCGTCTCAGGATCTCGAGCTGACTTCGCGCGGGACTGTAAATGCACGCTGACGCCCACTTGGCCGAGATGCGAAGCCAGCGCTCCCGGTTGTCGGAAGGCGAGAGTGCGTCGAGCGCGGCGAGCGCGGCGGCGTACTGGAAGCGACTTCGATCGAGCGCGGGAGTCGCGGTCGCCTTGTCTCCCGCGAGCTCGGCGAAGGTGGCAGCGCGGGCGTGGTCTTGACTCCCAGCATAATGGTGGGCCAGCGCCTCGTAGTGGTCGGCGAGTCCGGTCGCGCCCGAGCGCGCTTCGATGGCGTGAGCGACTTGGCCGTGAAGCGCTCTTCGGCGCTGAATGGGTACCGACTCGTAGACCACGTCACGCGTGATTCCATGTTTGAATTGGAACGCGCCACCGGTCTGGCTTGCATAGACAAGGTCCTCCCCGGCCAGTCGCGCGAGCGCCGTAGGATCCGCATGCCCCGCCGCCTTCTCCAGGAGCCATAGCGGGAACTCGGTTCCGATGACGGACGCTGCGTGGAGGAGCTCGAGATCCGTTTGCGGGAGGCGCGCGACGCGTCCCTGGATGAGCCGATGAATCGTCGTCGGGATTCGCGGATCCATGGGCGTGTTCGCCGGATCCGACGGGAGCGATCGGCACAGCTCTTCGAGAAAGAGCGGGCTTCCCCCGCACCGGCGATGGATGGCGGCGCTGACCCCCATATCGAGGGTGTTCGGAAGGAGCGAATGAACCGCCCGCGAAGACTCGTCGTAAGTGAAGGGTTGGAGCTCGACGATGACGGCGTCGCGCGAGACGATGTCGTCGTCCTTGCTCGGACGAGATCCGACGAGCACCAGGACCCGCCCGTTCACGACGGCGCGGGTGATGCTCACGAGCGCTTGCTTCGATGCGTCGTCGGCCCAGTGCCAGTCGTCGAGGACGATCGCCACCGGCTGCGTCGATCCCACCGTCGAGAACACTGCGGCCATGGCGCCGACGACCTCGTTCTCGAGGGTCTCGCGGTCCGTGCTCTGCGCCCGGAGCCAGGGGCTTAGAGACAGCAGGCGCTCGAGTGCGGGGAGGTGCTCGCGGAGAAAGGGGTCGATGCCCTCGATCCAATCCTTCAAACGTTCGATCGCGGCATCGATTGGCAGGTCATTGCCTCCCAGGCACGTTTGCCGGAACGCCTGCGCGAAAGGGTGGAGCGGAGCGACGTTCCCGAAGGGTTCGCAGGCGCCGCAGAAGACCATGACGTTCGTTCCAATGCGCCGCCGGAACGATTCGAGGAAGCGACTCTTGCCGATCCCTGCGGGTCCCTTGACCCAGAGTGTCCGCGAGCGGCCGGCGGTGACGTCTGCCATCGCTTCGTGAACGGCCTTCATTTCGAGCGTGCGGCCGACGAACGGCGTCAGTCCGCGACGCTGCCTTGCCTGCGACGAGTCGAGCCCCGACCGCCGGAGGACGATCGACGCTAACGTCGGCCGCTCCTTGCCCTTTAGCGACAGAGGCGAAATGTCTTCGACTTCGAAGAAGGCTTCGAGACCTTGCAGCGTCGCCTGGCTGACGACGACCTGGTCTTGGGATGCGACGCCACACAGGCGCTGCGCGGTGTTGACTGCGTCGCCCGTGAGATCGTAGCGGCCGTAAAGCGTGCTCCCTTCGCGCACGAAGACGAGTCCCGAATGAACGCCCGAGTGCATCCGGACCTCAAAACCAGGCGGCAAATGCATGGCTTCGGAGCGAATCGCGCGCACGGTCTCGTGGAGATCAAGCGCGGCTTCGATGGCGCGACGCACGTCGTGCTCCTCGGGATGCGGGTAGCCAAAGACCGCGAGGATGCCGTCTCCGTAGACCTGATTGACCGTACCGCGGTGGTCCTCGATGACACGCTTCGCCCTCTCCATGATGGCGCGCCGCAGGTCTCCCACGTCTTCCGGATCACTGGCTTCCCCAAGCGCTGTAAAATTGCACAAGTCGGAGAAGAGCAGCGTTATGTGGAAGCGCGTGCCCGTCCCGCGGCCTTCGGTTCTTTCCGGAGGAGCCATCTCTGACATCACCCGTTGAAAGCGGGCGGACCGACACGAACCGTCGAGGAGGGCGAGTTCTCCCGAAACCCCGCCGCGGTACGCGCCCTACGGGTCCGCACCCGGGAGGCGACCCATTGATGGCCGGGCCGGCAGTGCGACGCGAACAGAGAGACTCGGAGCACGAGCTGGTGAAGGCGTACGGCCATTTTCCCCCTCATGCTCGTCCGAATACGACGAGCAGTTATCACGCGGAAGGGCGGCGTGACAATGCGAACAGCGACGGCTCGAGCTCCGATGCTCCGAATTTCGGGCGGTTCACATGGTACGAATTCGACAGCAACCCGTGAGACATCCGTCTGGGTAGGTGAGCCGCAGCGCTTGCGATGGCGAGGCCCAACCGATCGCTCACCACATGGCGCGTCTGGGAAGGAGGGGAGGGGATGCCCGTGGCCTCGGGAGGGCCGTCTCCCCTGTCCGGGAGCCGCGTCTCCCCACGTTCGTGGCGCGACCATGAGGCAGGGGATGCCCATCTCCCTTGCTCTTGCTGGGAGGACCGTCTCCCCCGGTTGACCCGGTTGATGGCGCGGTCGCGAAGGAGGGGAGGCGCATCTCCCCAACCGGGGAGACGAGCCTCCCCGGTTCGACCGGTTCGGGAGACGAGCCTCCCCACGATGGGAGACGACCCTCTGAAGCTAAGGGATGCCCCCATGACGTAGGGGAAGCGTCCCTCCTCGACCCGAGAGATGCGCGTCCCCCTGTTCGGGAGACTGAACTCCGAGGCTCAGGACCGCGTCATGACGTAGTGGACGCGCGCCCATCGACCGCCTGTGCCGCCCATCCCCCGCTGGGAAGACTCGCGCCTCACGCTCAGGGCCGCGACCATCCTTGATGGTCGGTGCGGCCGCGAAGCAAGGCCGCCCCTCACCGCGCTTCGAACTTCTCCGTCTCGAAAGACACCCGGTACCGGTTGGCGCAGGGCTCGTCTTTCTTCGGCTTCCACTTCTTGTCGAGCGAGAACTTGCCGTCGGCGCATTTGACCTGCTTGCCGTCGGCGGTGCAGGAGAGGGAGCCGTCTTCGGTGCAGGGCTCGTTTTCGGCGACGATGCTCTTGTCGCATCGAACGCTGTAGTTGCCGGGGAGCTCGCAGCCGATCGGCCCGAGGCACTGGAGCTGCGTCTTGAAGTGACCGCCCTGGCAGACGAGGACGTTCTTCTTCGCGATGTCACAGGCACCGGTGCCTTCGGTGCGGCACTCTTCGTTCTCGAGGGCCTGTGTTCGATCGCATCGAACGCCGCCGCCGGGCGGGGTCACGCAGCCGAGCGCGCCGTGGCAGGTGCGCGTGGCCGAGAGCTTGCCGTCGACGCAGTCGAGCTCGGACTGAGCGGCGACGTCGCACACGATCGAGTCCGGGCGGCAAGTGTCCCCGATCTGACCCGTGGGCGTGCACTTCGGGTTGCTGCTGGAGTCGAGGGTGCAGCCGCCGCGACAGCTCCACTCGACGCCGAACTTGCCCTCGCGGCATCGGAGCTCCTTCGTACCGTCGACGCTGCAGGCGCGCGCGCCGGCGTGGCCGCACCCGTCGTCGACGTCGGCCTTCGTGTTGTCGCACACGAGCGACTTGTCGTCGGTGCATCCGCCCGCGCCTTTGCACGTCTCGAGCACGTACTTGCCGCCGGTGCACACGAGATGCGACGCCTTGTCGGAGCAGCTGCCCGGCGTGTCGGAGCACGCGTCGCCGGGGTTCGAGTGGCACCCGGCGAAGAGGCCGAGCGCGAGGGCGATGGCGAGCGCTCGCGGCGTCCTGACGGCGAGCACGAACGACCTGATCGAACGAACGACGAAGCTGCGGGTTTGCATGGATGAGGCGGCATCCTAGACGAAAAGCACTGTGACGAAAGCGCCTATTGATGCTGTCGATCGGCGCGAGTAAAGCCTCTGTGAGCGGTCGGCGAGCGGTCGGCAGTCATGGCGTCCAATTCCACCCCGACTGACGAAGAACGCCTTCCCGCGAAGGCGTTCCCCATCGTCGGAATCGGCGCCTCGGCGCGAGCCGACGGTGTTCGTGGACGGCGGCGGTCGCATCCGGCGGTTCACCAACTCGGCGATCGATCTGCTCGGGTTGTCGTCGGGCGACGAGGGCCGTCCGTTGACGGCGCTCCGAGACGCGCTCCCCGACGCCGATCTCGGTGGCCTCGTGAACCGCGCGATCACGCGCGTCACCGTGGCGGCGGCGGAGACGCGCTCGACCCGGGGGCACTGGTACGCGTTGACCGCGACCCCTTACATGACCGCGTCGTTGACGATCGCGGGCGCGCTCCTCGCCTTCGAAGACATTGACGCTCGAAAGCGCGATGACGCGCTCGCGATCGACGTCGAGGAATACGCCGAGAAGCTCCTGTCGGCGATTCCGCACCCCCTCACGGTCATCGACAAGGACCTCCGCGTGCTCTGGGTCAACGCGTCGTTCCTCGACTACTTCGGGTGTCGAGCCAGGACACGATCGACAATTTGCTCACCAACCTCGGCAACGGCCAGTGGGCGCACCCGAAGCTCCGCGACACGATCCAGCACACGCTCGACGACGGGACCTCGTTCAGGGGCTTCCGGATCGATCATGAATTCGAGGCGGTCGGTCCGCGTTCATTGACCGTCAGCGGCAATCGCAAGCCCGTCGATCTCGAGGAGCTTGCCGAGGCCATCACCGCCGTCGTCTCGACTGACGCATCCCGTCATTCCGAAGGCCGCCCCGAAAGTGGGTAGAGGCCCGCCTCGCCGGCCAGGTGGCACGCCGCCCGGTGGTAGTCTGCGTGCGAAACGGAGGCGCCGCGATGACTCCCGGCCGCATGATGGACTTCCCATTGACGCTCACGCACCTTCTCGATCGCGCGCGCCGGCTCTTCCCGCGAACGGAGATCGTCAGCCGGCAGCCCGACGGGACCTTGCACCGGCAGACCTGGAAGGACACCTACGAGCGCTCCTGCAAGCTGGCTCACGCGCTCGCCCGGCTCGGCGTGAAAGACGGCGACCGCGTTGCGACGCTGGCCTGGAACCATAACCGGCACCTCGAGGCGTATTACGCCGTGCCGATGATGGGCGCGATCGTACACACACTGAACCTGCGATTGCACCCGACCGAGATCGGCTATATCGCGCGTCACGCCGAAGACGCGGCGATCCTCGTCGACCGTTCGCTCCTGCCGCTCCTGAACCAGTTCGTGGCGAGCGTCCCCTCGGTGCGCCAGGTGATCGTGATGGCCGACGACGGGCCGACGCCCGAAGGGATGCTCGACTACGAGCGGCTCCTCGAGCCCGAGGCCATCGAGTACGACTGGCCCAGGCTCGACGAGAACGCGGCGGCGACCATCTGTTACACGTCGGGCACGACCGGGAACCCCAAGGGTGTCGTGTACAGCCACCGGTCGAACGTCCTGCACGCGCTCGTCTCTTCGTTGCCGGACGAGGCGGCGCTCTCGAATCGCGACGCCGTTCTGCCGGTCGTGCCGATGTTCCATGCGAACTGCTGGGGCTTCGCCCACATGGCCGCGGCCGTCGGGTGCAAGCTCGTGTTCCCGGGCCCGAAGCTCGACCCCGAGAGCCTTCTCGACCTCATGGCCGGCGAGGGGGTCACCATCGCGGCCGGAGTGCCCACGATCTGGATCGGAATCCTCGCGCAGCTCGACGCCCATCCGAAGAGGTGGGATCTCTCGCGTCTCCGCCAGATGAACGTCGGCGGAGCGGCGGCGCCGCCCTCGATGATCGAAGGGTTCGAGAAGCGTCACGGGCTCTTCGTGCTCCACGCGTGGGGAATGACCGAGACGAACCCGGTGGGAACGATGGCGCGCCTGAAGCAAGACGTCGCGGACGCGAGCCCCGAGGAGCGCATGTCGTACCGGGCCTCGCAGGGATACCCACTCCCGTTCTTCGAGACGCGCCACACCGACGACCAGGGCCGGGTCCTCCCGTGGGACGGCGCGACCATGGGCGAGCTCGAGTGCCGCGGGCCGTGGGTCGCCGCGTCGTACCTGGGCGACGAGGGCAAAGACCGCTGGAGCGCCGACGGGTGGTTCAAGACGGGCGACGTCGTGACGATCGACGCCGCGGGTTACGTGCGGATCACCGACCGCTCGAAGGACGTCATCAAGTCGGGCGGCGAGTGGATCAGCAGCGTGGCGCTCGAGAACGCGTTGATGAGCCACCCGTGCGTGCTCGAGGCGGCCGTCTTCGCCGGCCGTCACCCGAAGTGGGACGAGCGCCCGATCGCGGCGATCGTCTGGAAGAAGGACAAGCGCGCCACCGAGGCCGAGCTCACGCAGCACATCGCCGGCGACTTCGCGAAGTTCTGGATGCCCGACGCCTACGTCTTCGTGGAACAGATCCCGCGCACGTCCACGGGGAAGTTCTTGAAGACGCGCCTTCGCGAGACGTACGGAGCGATGCTCGAGGGCCGCCCGAAGAAGACCTAGAGGCAATGCCGCTCATCCAAGAGGAGAGAGGAGAGCGAGATTGGCCGCCGAGGCGCAGAGGGCGCAGAGCCGTGAGAGGGTTGGTACCGAGCTCCAACTCGCGCGCGAGAGGGTCAGCGTCGTACGACGCGGCTCACGAGCGTCCGGCCCCCTCTCTGCTTTGGTGCGCCAAGCAAGCTTCGACCTGGAGGATGCCATGTGATGCCTTCACTTGAC
>CALFNG010000237.1 GCA_937902985.1 uncultured Myxococcales bacterium | reverse complement strand
CCAGCACGACTGTGCAATCGCGATCGCACCGACGACAAGAGGATCCCGCCCGACGGTCGACTCTGGAGGGTCCTCTTCACCCTCCTCGGCAGCCCCGCCCACGACCTCGACGCTCTGCGCGTGGCATCGACCGACGGGCACGTGGGATGCCCCGACCGACACGGACGGCGAGGCTCGGTTCACCCGCGCGTAGGTCCGCCCGCTGGACTCCGGACCTCGGCGTTCGAGGCGCTGAACCTTCGCTCACCACGGCGTGTGGCTCGGCCCGGGTCGTCTAGCGGTCCGGTGGCTACGGCTCTCGTCTGTCGTATGCCGCCGCCCGCGCCGTGTCACGGGCGCGCTTCGAGCACGAGGTTGAAGGGCGTCTCGGTGGCCCGGCGGAACTTCGAGAAGCCTCCTCCGGTGACCACGACTTCACGGAGGCGGGCCTCGCCAGCCTGCGCGCCGAGCGCCGGGCCTTGATTCGCGAGCGAGTGCGGCACGCAGAGCAGGGTCGACGCGGAGTAAAAGACGCGCCCCACGGGATTGTGGTTGTCTTCGGGGCGATCGGCGGAGAAGGGCTCGACGATCATCCACGTGCCGTTGGGCGCGATCGTCTCCTTGACGTGCCGCGCCGCGCCCACGGGATCGGCCATGTCGTGCAGGCAGTCGAAGTGGGCCACGAGATCGTAGCCAGTTCCGGGGAAGTCGGTCGCGTTGGCGACCTCGAAGGTCACGCGATCGGCGACGCCGCTCGTCCGAGCGCGTTCGCGCGCGAGCGCGATCGACTTGTCGTGGGTATCGAACCCCACGAACCGAGACTTCGGGAAGGCCTTCGCCATCAGGATGGTCGAGGCTCCGAGGCCGCAGCCCACGTCGGCGACCTTGGCGCCCTTCTCGAGCTTTGCCGCCACGCCGTCGAGGGCCGGAAGCCACGAGCTCACGAGGTTGCCGATGTACCCCGAGCGGAAGAAGCGCTCCGTCCCTTCGAAGAGGCACGGGTGCTGAGCTCCCCACTCGAGCCCCTTCCCCGTGCGGAAGTTCTCGGTCATCTTCTCTTCGCCGTGCCACATGGCCGCAGTCACGTGAAAGAGGCCCGGTACGGCCGCAGGGCTCGCGTCGTCGGCGAGCGCGAACGCCTGCTCGGGCGGCAAGATGAACCGTCCGGACGCGGCGTCGTAGGCGACGTAGCCGCTCGCGGCCTGGGCGTTGAGCCATTCGCGGACGTAGCGCTCCGTCGTTCCGGTGGCCCGCGCCAGGTCGGCGGGGGTCACCGGCCCGTTCTCGGCCATGGCCTTGTAGAGGCCCAGCTTGTCGCCGATGACGACGAGCGCCGCGCTCATCGCCGCCCCGACGTCGCCCACGACCTTGCCCAGAAAGTCGTTCAGTTTCTTCTCGTCGATGCTCATGGTCCAGCTCCTTTGCGCCGCGGCCGACGGTCCTCGTGGCCAGCGCGGGAGAAGACCCTCTCTCCCGACCGTTTGAACGAGCGTTTGAAGTCGCGTGGAAACTCAAGCGGAGGTCGCCTACCTCTTGATGTCGCTCTCGCCGCCGAGCCGCTGGGCGACCGCGGTGAAAGCCGCTCGCGCTCGCGCGCTCAGGGCCAGACGCGTCGAAAGCGCCGGACCGTACGCCTCGAGCAACGCGAGCGCGGGCCCCCCGTTGCCGGCGTCGAGGGCGATGAGCGCCAGACGGGCTCGCGCCACGACGATCTCGTTCGTCTGCCCCACCGCTTCGGCCGCCTCGAGGGCGCCTCCGGCTGCTCGCAGGGCCCCCTCGAGATGCTCTGCGCGCGCGTAGTACCCCGCGAGCGCGTTGAGGACGTAAGCGACGTGGGCCTGGCTGTCGAGCGCACGCAGCCCGTCGACCGACCGCTCGACAGCCAACCGCCCGCTCTCGTCGTTGCCCGCCACCCCGAGGCGGGCGAGGCACTGCAGGGCCACGACGAGCGGCCTCTCGCTCCCCTCGGAGAGCTTGGCCACCAGCGGCTCGAGGGCCTGACAGCGCGCGAGCGCTTCGCCAGGGCGGCCCCGCTCGAGTTCGAGGCGGGCGATCCGCGTCAGCACCTGCGAGCGCGCCCAGTGATCGGGCTCGAGCTCCGCCCGATGAGCCGCCTCTTCGAGGAACCGCACGGCCTCGTCGTCGAGCCCCCGGAAGGCATTCAGGAGCCCCAGGCCGAAGGCAACGTCGAGCCTCGTACGCCCCGTCGCGTCGGGCGCGAGGGCCTGCACCTCGTGGAGGAGGTCTTCCGCGTTCGCGAGATCGCGCTCGATCTGCGCGAGGCATCGACCGGTGTTGGCGAGTTGCTCCGCGCGGCCCTCGACGTCGCCCGCCCGGACCGCGCGTGCAGCCTCGAGCGAGCGCGCTCGCGCTCGCGCGAAGTCGCCTCGCTCGTTGTGGACGACCGATATCAGGTAGAGCGAGCGCGCCTGCTCGGCGTGCATGCCGCGTTGCTGGGCGGCCACCGCCACGCGCGAGAGCTCGGCCTCGAGCTCGTGGGCGCGCCGCAGCCACTGGTTCGAGCGGACCTGAACGGACATGAGCGCGAGCCTCGCGCGGATGCGCGCCTCCGCCGGGAGACGGTCGGCGTGCGGCAACCCGCTCCCCGCGAGCCGGTTCGCGTCAGCGTAGGCGAAGAGCCGCAAACCGCGCTCGCCCGCGGCGACGTAGGCGCTCACGGCGAGCGCGCTGTCGCCGCCGAGAGCCGCGTGGTGCGCGACGTCGCCCGCCAGCGCCCCGCCGTCGTCGTTCGCCGCGTGGAGGGTGCGGGCCACGTGCAGGTGCACCCAGCGGCGACGAGGCTCGCTCAGCGCGCGGTAGGCGGTGCGCCGGACGAGATCGTGAGCGAAGTCGTAGCTCGCGCATCCCTCGGCCGCGTTCGTCGCGCGAAGCACCCCATGCCGCTCGAGCTCTTCGACGGCGGACAGCAGGGCTGGCGCGGCCAGCGACGTCAGCGCGCCCAGGGTGTCGATCGAAAAGGCATGGCCCAGGGCCGCCGCCCACGGCAGGAGCTCGGCCGCGCGGCCGTCGAGGCGAGCGAGGCGCTCGGCGATGAGACCCTCGAGCGTGTGCCCCGCGCCCCCTCCGTCGGCGTCGCCACGATCGCCGAGCTCACCTCGATTGCCGAAGGCGCGGGCGAGCTCGAGCGAGAAGAGCGGATTGCCTCCCCCGTCGGCGAAGATCTGCGAAGCGTCCGCGTGGCTGTCGACGCTGTGAACGAGCGCCGCCGTCGCCTCGCAGTCGAGCGGCGACAGCTCGACCCGCGTCAGGCGGCCCCCGCGCCCAAGGCCCCGGAGGAGCGCCACGACTCCAGGATTGGCGTCGACCTCGGCCGACCGCGCGGCGCAGGCGAAGAGCACCGGCGACCCGGCGAGCGATTGGGCGCCGGACTGAGAGAGACTGCTCAGGAGAGCGACCGAGGCCTCGTCGAACCACTGCAGGTCATCGAGCGCGACCACGACGGGGCCGCTCGCGGCGCGCTGCTGGAGCAAGCGGCTGACCGCGTCGAACAGTCGATTGCGGTCGGTCTCGTCGCGCGCGGCGCCGAGCTCGGGCAAGAGCGGCGCGAGCTCCGCGTGGAGAGAGCCGTCGATCGCCCCCTGCGGCAGAGAGCGCAAGGCCGCGATCCAGGCGCCGTAGGGTCGGACCATCTCGGCCTCGAACGCGCGACCGACGATCGCCGTCCCTCCGCGCGCGACCGCCTGTTCGGCGACCTCCGCGAGGAGCCTCGTCTTGCCGATGCCCGGCTCACCCGACAGGAGGAGCACGCGCCGGGGTTCGCGGGCCGTGGCTGCACGCAGGGCCTCGGCGATGATCGCACTCTCTGCGCGGCGGCCGACGAGCGCCGCCCGTGCGACCGATGGGACGACGACCGCCCGAGACGCGAGGGGCTCGCTCGGCGCGTCGGCCGGCGCTTTCCCGATCGCGAACCGCGCGACTTCGAGCGCCCTCGACGGCCCCCTCCCGACCTGAACCTCCAGGATGCGGCGGCAGCTCTCGTATTGCTTCAGGGCTTCGCGCGAGCGGCCCAGCCTGACGAGGAGCTCGATGACCGCGATGTGCCCCGCCTCGGAGAGGGGATCGACGGCCACGCGTGCCCGCGCGTACCCCAGGGCGTCTTCGGGCACCGCGGCCAAACGCTGCACCAGGGTCGCCAGGATCGACGCGCGCACCCCTCGCGCGGCCTCGCGCTCGGCGACGCACCACTCGTGGAAGCGGTAGCACTCGGGCAGATCGAGGCCTTCGAGCAGCTCGCCTCGGAACACCGCGGCGGCCCGGCGAAGAACTTCGACCGAGACCTCGACCGAGACCTCGCCTCTGTCGACCGGACCGCGGACCGAGGGGTCGACCGAAGGAGAGGCCTCCGCGCCGAGATCGTCGCCAACGGCCGTTCGATCGACGCGCGCGCCGCCCGGTACGAACGCCACGTGCTCGCGGTCGGCCGAGAGGCGCGTGGTCCCAACCTCGTCGACGAGCGGACGCAGCTTCGTCAAGCTCCATCGAAGCGCGGCGCGCGGGTCGCTCGGCCCGTCCCAGAGTAGGTCGCACAGGCGCTGGCGAGGCTGCGGCCGCGACCCGGCAAGCACCAGGTACCCGAGCAGCGCGCGCGTCTTCTTCGACGCCGGGAGCGCGACCGCCTTGCCGTCGCGAAGGACCTCGAGCTCGCCCAGGACGCGGATCTCGAGGGACGGTGCCATCTCAGGGAGTCGTCAGCTCGATCACCACGGGGGAGTCGCCGAGCGTCAGCGGCACCGTGGTCGCGTCTTGCGCCAGTGCCCTTGATTGGGGTCGTCGCGGAGCATGTAAACGAACGTATAGGCGAGGCCGCGCTTGTAGGCAGCAAGATAAAGATTCAAAAAGAGACGCGCCTGCTGCTCTTCGGTGATCGCGCCGGCACCAGACGTGACCCACCCGGTCTCGGTCGTGACCCTCGGAAGCGCCGGCAAGTCGGCGTTCGAGTATCCGGCGAAACCGGCAATGCCAGGTGCGGCCGTACTCGACGAGAGCCCGTCCCAGTCGCCGTTCAGGGTCGGCTCCGACGCGTTCCGGCGAGCCAGCGGCCACGCCCCGGCGAACCCATGACGCTCCACTGCCGTCGGCGCGTTCCGGGGCGGACATGCCGCTGGGGACAAGAACGAGCAGCCAGCGACTGCTCCTTCTTGTCCCGAGCCGTCCAATGACGGGCCGAAGCGGCACCAGCGACGCGGCTCAGCTCTTGCACACACGGCCTCGCTCGGATGAGCCGATGAAGACACGAGCTGATCGACCTGGTGTGCCCTACCCGCTCGGCGCCACGTGGGACGAGAAAGGCGTCAACTTCGCCATCTACTCCGAACAGGCGTCGGCCGTCGAACTGTGCCTCTTCGACGCCTCCGGCGCCGAGCAACGAAGAATCCCTCTCCGCGAGCGGACGGCGTTCGTGTGGCACGTCTACGTCCCCGGCGTGAAGGCCGGAACGCACTACGGCTACCGCGTGAGCGGGCCTTACGAGCCCAGCCAGGGGCTGCGCTTCAACGAGAACATCGTGCTCCTCGATCCGTACGCGCGGGCAGTCGACGGGCACGAGCAGTGGGGCAAGGGCCTCTTCGCCTACGAGGTCGGCAACCCCGAGGGCGATACCAAGAAGAGCGACGGGCCGGGCCTCGGGGCTCCCCGCGGCGTCGTCATCAATCCTCAATTCGACTGGGAGGGCGACGCCAGCCCGAAGGTGCCTCTGCACCAGATGGTCATCTACGAGACCAGCGTTCGCGGCCTCACGATGCGCCATCCGAAGGTGCCCGAGGCCATGCGTGGCAAATATGGCGGCGTGGCGAGCGACCCCATGCTCGCGTACTTCAAAGCGCTCGGGATCAACGCAATCGAGCTCTTGCCCGTGCACGCGTTCGTCGACGACAAGACCTTGCTCGACAAGGGCCTACATAACTACTGGGGTTACAACAGCATCGCCTTCTTCGCCCCGGAGACCCGCTTCCGCTCGATCGACAAGCCGGGGGAGGGCGTCATCGAGTTCAAGGAGATGGTCAAGCGCCTGCACCGGGCGGGCATCGAGGTGATCCTCGACGTGGTTTACAACCATACGGCCGAGGGCAACCATCTCGGCCCGTCGATCTCGTTCAAGGGAATCGACAACCCTACCTATTACCGACTGACCCCGGACGATCCGCGCTTTTACTTCGACTACACGGGAACGGGAAACACGCTCAACGTCAGGCACCCGCAGACGCTGCAGCTCATCATGGACTCGCTCCGGTACTGGGTCACCGACATGCACGTCGACGGCTTTCGGTTCGACCTCGCGTCCGCGCTAGCCCGGTCGCTCCACGATGTCGACCAGCTCTCGAGCTTCTTCACGATCATTCACCAGGATCCCATCCTGAGTCAGGTGAAGCTCATCGCCGAGCCGTGGGACGTGGGCGAAGGCGGCTATCAGGTCGGCAACTTTCCGGTTCGCTGGGCGGAGTGGAACGGCAAGTACCGCGATCTCATGCGGTCTTTCTGGAAGGGCGACGGAGGCCTCGTCGGCGAGCTCGCCTACCGGTTGAGCGGCAGCAGCGACCTTTACCAGAACGACGGGCGGCGCCCGTATTCGAGCATCAACTTCGTCGTCGCGCACGACGGGTTCACCCTGCGCGATCTCGTCTCGTACAACGAGAAGCACAACGAGGCGAACGGCGAGGACGGGCGCGACGGCGCCAACGACAACCAGTCATGGAACTGCGGCGTCGAGGGGCCGACCGACGATCCGGACATCAGGCGCCTTCGCGCACGCCAGCAGCGCAATCTCCTCGCGACCTTGCTCCTCTCGCAGGGCACGCCGATGATCTGCGGCGGCGACGAGATTGGGCGCACGCAGGGCGGCAACAACAACGCCTATTGCCAGGACAACGAGACGAGCTGGCACGACTGGGAGCTCGACGACGAGCGCAAGGCGCTCCTCGCATTCACGCGGAGCTGCATCCGCATCCGGGCGGAGCACCCGGCGCTCCGCCGCGCCAAGTTCTTCAAGGGCCGCGACATTCGCGGCGCCGACATCAAAGACATCATGTGGTTTCGCCACGACGGTGAGGCGATGAGCGAGCAAGACTGGGGCACCTCGTACACGCGCGCGATCCAGCTCATGGTCGCGGGTCTCGGGCTCGACACGACCGACGACGAGGGTAAACCGATCGTCGACGACGACATGCTCCTGCTCATCAACGCGGGGCACGAGTCGCTCGACTTTCACATGCCGGGGCTCGAGGGCGACGCCGACGACTGGCAGCTCCTCCTCGACACCAACGACGACGGCGCGACCGAGAGCGTGCCCACCGGTGGGAAGACGCACCTCGAGGGCCGCTCGTTGCGGCTCTTTCGGCGCGACGCGCGCGGCGATCGGTTCTCCAGCCTCCCCTAGAGCGAGCGGCTTGGTGGAGAAGAACTCGCCGCACGACGGTGGGCGCGACGAGTACATCTGGTAGCTAGCCGGCGTCGGTTGACGAGCTGCCATGCGCACGACGACGCGACGAGGCAGGGCGCGATCCAGGCGAGCGGCACGGCCACGAACGTAGCCAAGAAGCGAGACGTCGCTAGCGGTCAGTTGTTCGGCGCGCCCTCGGCGATCCATTGGTTGATGGCGTCGATGGCGCCCGGGTCGAGCATGACTCCGAGGTACGGCATGAAGGTCCCGCACGGCGTCTGGGCCGTGCATCCTTCGCACGGCTGCGCGGCCATCGCGCACCCGGCAGCAAGCGTATCCTGGTCGCCGACGATCTTGCGCGAGAGGTAGCTGTTCGCCACGTTACCCGCCGTCACCTGGTTCATCGAGGGGTCTTCGATCGACTTGACCCCGACGAGACTCGCGTACACCTGCGCGATCGTGGCCGGCGTGTTGGTCACGTTGTCGCCGAGGTACAGGTTCTCTTCGGCCGCGTTGTTCGGCTGGCCGTGGCATACACTGCTGAGAGTGCAACCGCGCTGAAAGACCGGCATCACGTCGTTGGCAAATGAGACGGTGGCGACGTTGCCGTTGCCTCCGTCTCCGCCGTCGGGCCCAGCGCTGGCCGTCGCGTCGGCACCCGCTTCGGTCACGCCGCCTTCGGTCCCCCCCGCGTCGATTCCGGCCTCGGGGCTGGCGTCCTTCGCGCTAGGCATCGCGTCGAGTCCGGCATCTTCGAGGCCCGGAGTGCCGCAGGCGTTCGTATCACAATGCCCTGCGCGGCAGCACGGGACGACCTCGTTGCCGCAATCGCTCAGGCAGGCGACGTCGCCCCGCGACAGCCCTGCGGCGTTCGCGTCGAGCACTGAGCCGTCACCCTGCGCGCCGTCGCGCACGGCCCTGACCTCGCCGCCGGTGCAGCCTCCGGCCACAGACGCGAGGACGAGAATGGCGAGCGCGCCGAGACACGACGAGAGCGAGGTGCTACGAGCCGTCCCGGCGAACATCCCGGCCACCACTGCAGGGGCCGCGCCGTCGACGACGCACGGTTTCGTGCGAAGAACGGGCCCCGTGGGTGTGCCGCAACGTGCCGCCCCCTGATCGCCATGACCTGGGAAGAAGGCATCAGGGCCCGACGTCGAGTTCGAGCTCCGCGCGAAGCACGTCCGTGGCTCCGTCGGGTCCCGTCAGGTTCACCAGCGACGCTTCGCCGCGCCCTCACCGCGGCGTTTTCTCCATGATGACGCCGGTATGCGCGCCCAAGGATGCACGCTTTTCAATTGACGCCCGCGCTGGGCGCCTTAAATTGCGCGCGCTGGACAAGATCGATCCAATCGTGCTCGCAGGACCCTCGTTCCTTCCCGCATTGGGCTCTCGAGCCCCCGCGCGATGCGCCACGCAACGTTTCGCGGTCCGAGCGCAGGCGCTCGCGTGAAGCACAGAGTGAAGAAGAGAGCCAAGTTTCGCGCCGCCCGACCTGCGCCTGATCCGTCCGCAACGATCGAAGCCGTGGCTCCTGGCGATGGGCTCGCCAAGGTCGTCGCTCGCGTTTTTTCGATCGTGGGCGTCGGCGCGTCGGCCGGCGGTCTCGAAGCGTTCTCGCAGCTCCTCCAGTACATCGGCGGCCACGAGGGCGGAATCGCGCTGGTGCTGATCCAGCACCTCGATCCCACGCACACGAGCTTCTTGCGCGAGGCGTTGCTCAAGACGACGAAGATGCCGGTGCAGCAGGCCGAGGACGGCATGCTCGTCGAGCCCAGCCACGTATACGTCATTCCGCCGAATGCCTGCCTCGGCCTCCACGCCGGGCGGCTGACGCTCTCGCCCCGCATGGACGAGGCCAAGGGCCCGCACCTGCCCGTCGACCTCTTCTTTCGGGCGCTGGCCGCCGAGATGGGCAGCCGAGCGATCGGCGTCGTGCTTTCCGGGACCGCGTCCGACGGCACCGAGGGCCTCCGGGCCATCCGGGAGGCGAACGGCATCACCTTCGCGCAAGAGCCGGAGTCGGCGAAGTTCGACGGGATGCCGCGGAGCGCGGTCGACGCGGGGGTCGTCGACTACGCACTGCCGATCCGGGGCCTCGCGAAGGAGCTCGTTCGCATCAGTC
>CALFNG010000236.1 GCA_937902985.1 uncultured Myxococcales bacterium | reverse complement strand
GTGATGGGTCTCCTCACCCCTTGGGCGAAAGAGCTGTCAGGCCCTTCGGCCGGCGCGATGCCCAGCTCCTCGGCGACGATCTGACCGCAGCGCGCCGCGCAGCGCATCCCGCCGCACGCGCCGAGTCCGAGGCGCGTCCGTCGCGCGACGTCGTCGACGGTGCGCGCCATCTCCTCGCGCACGACGTGCCTCACTTCGGCCTCGAGCACGGGTTCGCAAGGGCACACGACGTCGTGCTCCGCCGGAACGCGCGCGGCGCGCTCGAAGACGTTCTGGGCCCGCGAACCGTGCCGATACACGAGCCGGCGCGCGCACACCGGCGTGACGCCGTGGGCTTCGGCGAGCGCGAGCGCGTCGGGCACGCGCTCGCCGCCAGGCAAGGGTCGCTCGTGCGTCGAGCAAGGGACGGTGACGTCGAAGTGTCGAGGCGCGACGAGATCGCAGAGCTCCTGCGCGAACATCCGGTAGCTCGCGAGCTTGCCGCCGACCATCGAGTAGACGCCGGGCGCTCCGCCCCCCTCGGGCTCCGCGCCGTGGTCCACGATACGGTGGTCACGCGACAGCGCGTCTTCGGTGGGCCCGTAGTCGTACAAGGTCGGGCGGACGCCGGCGTACGTTCCGATCGCGCGCGCCTCGCGGATGCCCGGAAACACCTTCGCGACGCCCTGCACGAGGTAGCGCACCTCTTCGCTCGTGGCGCGGACGTCGTCGAGGTCGCCGTAGTAGTCGTCGTCCGTCGTGCCGACGAGGCTGACATTTTGCCAGGGGTAGAGAAAGACCTGTCTCCCGTCGATCGCCTTCGAGAGGATGGCGTAGTTCGTGATGCGCCGGTCGAGGACGATGTGGATGCCCTTTCCTGGGCGCACCCTGGTGCTCGCCTGACCGACCCGCACGATGCCCGCGGTGATCGGGCTCCAGGCGCCGGTGGCGTTCACGACCACGTGCGTCAGGACGCGGACGGTCGCGCCTGTCATCCGGTGCCGGGCGTTGACGACGTAGCCCGCGCCGCGATCGGGCCGCGCGGGGACGCGCTCGATCGATTCGACCGTCGTGTGCAGGTGCACCCGTGCGCCGTGCTCGATCGCGTCGATCGCTCCGAGGACGCAGAGGCGTCCGCCGTCGACGCCCCACTCGTCGAAGGTGATGCCGCCGACGTGCGAACCGACGAGGCCCGGCTCGAGACGCGCCATCTCGCTCGCGTCGAGCCGACAGTGCGATTCACCGCGTTTCAACGGCTGGTAGTCGTCGTAGGCCTGAAAGTACGCGTCGATGAGCTCGAACATCACCCGACCCTGCGCCCCGCTCCGCAGCGGCATGAGGAAGGGGATGCGAAAGAGCAGGTGAGGCGCGATGCGCTGGATGTACCCGGAATCGCGGCACGAGTTCGCCGTCACCTGCGGCGACTGCAGCATGTAACGGGCGCCGCCGTGGATCATGCCGCTCGAGTTGCCGCTGGCGCCGTAGGCGAGATCGTTGCGCTCGAACAGCGCGACGCGCAGTCCCCGAAGCGCGAAGTCGCGCGCCACGCCCGTCCCGTTGATGCCTCCGCCGATGACCGCGACGTCGACCTTGTCGGCCGGCAGAGACCCCTGCGCCACCGGCATCGGCGCCGGCGGCGCGACCGAATCGACGGGCTCTCGAGACACCCTTCCATTTGTAGCGAAAACGGCGGTCTCTCGCCTGCCGATCACACGGATCGCTCTTTCAGTCGCTTCGCCTTATGCGCGAACCGCTCGAGGAGCTTGTCGACGAACCCAAAGAGCTCCCGGTTGCCATCTTGCTTGTGCTTCGCGAGGCGCGCGCCGAACTTCGGCGCCTCCGCGAGAAAGGCGCGCAGGAGGTCGGCTTCGATCTGCGGCGCCTCGAGACCGTAACCGAGGTGCTCGACGTAGCGCGCGTTGAGCACCTGTTCGTACTGGTTGCGGACGGGTACGCTGAAGATAGGCTTGCCGAGGTAGACGGCCTCGCCGATGAGCGACAGCCCGCCATTGCACACGACGGCCTTGGCTGCCGCGAGGTCCTCGACGAAGCCGGACTCGCTGAACTCCTTGAGCGTCGCGTTGCCGCGCTGCGCGTTGCGCCTGAGGCCGTAGACGATGAACTTTTGGTCGCGGATGCGCTGCAGCTCGTCGAGGAGCTTGGTGTCGCTCTCGGACGTCTGGTAAACGAGCACGTGGTCGCCGGGGCGCGCGCGCTTCTTCGCGTCGAGGATCTCTCTGCGCAAGATCGGCGGAACGAGCGTCGTGTCGCCTTCGCACTTGCGCCGGATCGGCGGCTCGAAGAACGTCGTAACGACGTAGTGGTCGCAGCCGGGGAGCTTGGCGCGCACGAACGCCTTGGTGAGCTGATAGTCGACCTTGGCCCCCGCCTTCGCGAACTTGGCGATCTTGCACCGGCTCACGATCTGCTGGTTGTCGATCGACACTACGGGAAGGCCGTGGCGCTTGGCAAAGAGGTAGGCGAACGAGTCGAAATCGCTGATGACGGCGTCCGGCCTGAACTTCGACACGGTCTCGAAGTACGCGCCGACGTTCTTGGCCAGCATGCCCGGCGCGGCAAGCACGTTCCGCGCGAGCGTCCCGTCGCGGTCCATTCGGTTGTCGACGTACCGGATCGTCAGACCCTTGATCTCGACGACGTCGCTGAACGCCTTCGACAGCATCCCGTGCGCGCGCCCGCTGACGACGATCTTCACGTCGTGCCCGCGCGCGAGGAGGTGCTCGCACACGACCTTGCTCCGCGTCGCGTGGCCCATGCCCTCGCCCACGACCCCGTACAGGATCCGCATGCGGCGAGCCTACCGCGTGTGGCTGTGCGCCGTTAGCCGCGAAAGCGGATCGACCAGGTGAGCTTGGCCACGTTCTTCATGACGTTCGGGACGCGCTTGAAGAGGTTGATGCTCGGCGGCCGCTTCTCGATGATCTGAACGGGGATCTCTTTGATCACGATGCCCGCCCGGTCGGCCCGAATGACGAACTCGCTCGCGAAGACGTCTTTGTCGACGAGGCACGCGCGTACGACGTCGAGCAGCGCCAGCCGCCGGAACGCCTTGAGGCCGTGCGTGTCGGTGCCGCGGAAGCCGAGCAAGACCTTGAGCAAGGTCGAGTAGGCGACGCTGGCGGCGTGGCGGATCATGGGCCGCTCGTCGGCCGCGCCCACCGCGAGCTTGCTGCCTATGACCATGTCGGCGCCGCCGGTCTGGAGCATGTCGATCGCGCGCTTGTGGAACTCGGTGTCGCAGAGGTCGATCTCGTCGCACAGGACCAGATTTCCCCGCGCCAGCAAGATGCCCTGCTTCAGGGCCTTGCCGTAATTCGGCTCACCGAGCGAGATGATCTTGACCTGGCCATCGCTCTCGCCGGCGTACTTGTCGGCGAGCTCGTGGCCGATCTGGATCGTGCGGTCCTTCGAGCCGTTCTCGGCCAGAATGATCTCGTAGCGCCACCCGAGCGGTTTGAGCCGCTCGCGCAGATCGACCACGGCGGCGTGGAGGATCGCCTGCTCGTTGTAGATCGGGATGACGATGGAGATGTCCGGATCCGCTGGTCGCGCT
This sequence comes from uncultured Myxococcales bacterium, assembly GCA_937902985.1. GTDB lineage: Bacteria > Myxococcota_A > Polyangia > Polyangiales > Polyangiaceae > Palsa-1150. The sequence continues at coordinate 3,088 of CALFNG010000236.1, read as the reverse complement.
GAAGCTGAAGAAGTCACGGGAGCCCCCCCACTACTACGAGATGTGGCCCGATTGCCAGCTCTCCACGAGCTCGCGCGCTTCCACGATGTTGTCCTCGATGGCGCAGTACGTCCACCCGCCATAGCGGCCCAGCGACCAGACGTCGCGCGCCTTCAACAGCGCCGCCATGCGCCTGTGCTCCGCGATCGACCGCGCTGTCACGTGGACGTATGCCGGATCGAGGACGACCGAGTGCTCGGCGACGAGCTGCTGCGTCGAGACGACGCCCTCGCGCTTCAAGTCGGCGAGCACGCGGTCGCGCATGCTCGCGGCGTCGATCGGCGCGTCCCTGGGGAACCCGACCTCGACGTAGACGCTCAGACGGTCGGTGTCGAAGATGTTGTCGTACCAGCCGACCCGGTAGAAGGCGGTCTCGCGTGCCGGATAGTAGGCCCAGTGCACGTCTCGCTGGCCCTTGCCGTCGAACCCGAAGTTGTAGACGAGCACCTTGTTCCAGGTCCAGAGACCCGCGTCGTGATCGAGACCGCAAAAGGCGGCGAAGCGGTTGAACGGCACGCTCGAGACGAGCCGGTCGAACCCGATCTCGCGGCCGCCGTCGGGACTCGTCGTGCGCACGACCTTGCGCTGGAGATCCACCGCGACGAGCGCCTCTTCGAACGCGACGGCGCCGGGCCGAACGGCGCTCGCGATTGCGCGCACGTACTCGATCGCGCCGCCCTCCGGGTACGTGAAGATGGCGTTGTAACTCGCGTTGTCCGGCCGCTTCATATTGCGGACGATGTCGGTCAGGTCCGCATACGGAAAGAAGCGGCCCATCGCGTCGACGTCGAGCGTCGCGAGGTCGCACGCATAGAGCTTCTCGTTGTAAGGAAAAAGGAACTTCTCGCAGATGCCTCGGCCATAGCGGGCGCTCAGCATCTCTCTGAAGTTCGCCGCGGGGGGCGCGGCGTGCTTCTCGTCGGCCTTCACGTCGCTCGACCGCGCGAAGTAAACGTCGTGCAGGCAGTCGATGAACTCGTCTTGCGGGAGCTGGTGGATGTTCTTCTGGAAGGGGAAGTCGACGAATCGGCCCTTGTACGCGATGAAGCTCTTCTTCTGAACGACGCGGATGTTCTGGCCAGGCATCCGCTCGACGAGCCACCGCTCGATCTCGGGGTGCTTGAAGTGGAAGAAGTGGCCCGAGTAGTCCCAGACGAAGCCCTCCTTCTTGACGGTCTTGCACCAACCGCCGATTTCGCGGTCGGCCTCGAGGATCAGGTAATCGCTGTCACCGTGTTCAGAGAGCGCCGCGGCAGTGGCCAGGCCGGTGACGCCGGCGCCGACGATGAGGGTTCGAACGGAGTCCATGGGGGAGAGAAGATAGAACAGAGAGAACAACGGCGGCGAGGAGGCTCGAAACGCGGCCGGCCCACCCATCAACTCATGGTCGTTCCGTCTCCTTCCCTCGCGTATGACGTTTTGTTTCGAAGCGAATCAGGCCGAGCGGTGCGAACGCGGGTAGCTGCCCAGGTGCTTGACCAGGGGGCAGGTCTCACGAAGACGCGCCATGGCGCGCGCGACCGACGCGTCTTCGCGGTGGCCGATGAGCTCGGCCAGGAACACGTAGTCCCACGATTTCTCCCGGCTGGGGCGCGATTCGATATGAGACAGACTGATGCCCTCTTCGTCGAAGACCGCGAGCGCTCGCATGAGGGCCCCGCGTCCGTCTCGCAGGCTGAAAGCGACGGTGGTCTTGTCGTCGCCGGTGCGCCCGGCGTCTTCGTGGGCGACCACGACGAACCGGGTGTAGTTCTCGGCCCGGTCCTGCACGCGCTCGCGCATCACGGGGAGGCCGTAGAGCTCGGACGCGAGGCGGCTCGCGATCGCCGCGCCCTGCGGGTCGGTGAGCGCTTCGCGAACCGCGGCGGCCGTCGAGGAGGCCTGAACGAGTTGCGCGCCGCCGAGGTTCTTGGCGAGCCAGACGCGACACTGGCCGAGGACTTCGGCCTTCGAGTAAACGCGCTCGACCGACGCGAGCCCCGAGGCGCGCCCGAGGAGGCACTGCGACACCTCGATCTCGAACTCCGCGCGAACGAGCAGATCGCCGCTGACGAGCGCGTCGACCGCGTGCGGCACCGTCCCCTCGCTCGAGTTCTCGACGGGCACGACCCCGTAAAGGGCCTGGCGGCGCGACACCGCGTCGAACACGCCGTCGAAGGTCGTCGCTTCCGAGTACGTGACGGCGAGGCCGAAGAACTGGCGCGCCGCAGCGTGCGAGAAGGTGCCTTCGGGGCCCAGGTAGGCGACCTTGATCGGCTCCTGCAGCGCGAGTGAGGCGCTCATCACTTCCCGGTAGACCGCGCGAACGGCGTCCGGGGGGAACTGCCCGGCCCGCGCGGCGAGTCGGTCGAGCACCTGGCGCTCGCGCTCGGGGTCGAACCTCGGGAGGTTCGCCTCACGCTTCGCGAGCGCCACGTCGGCCACGACCCCCGCCCGCTCGTCGAGCAGCTTCAAGATCTGGTCGTCGAGGTCGTCGATCCGCTTACGATGGTCGTCCAGGCCCACGGCGCCGGACGCTAGCATGAAGGTCTCCACGCAACCTCTGCCCGGCGCCGGCCGATGGGGGAGTCGAGACGTGCTCGAGAAGCCGCCGAGGCTGGCGTTCCCGCGCGGTCCGGCGTAATCACGCGTGAAGGGAATCGCACCGAAGGAGTCGCGCCGATGGCCGAAGGGTTGAACCGTGTGATGCTGTTCGGAAATCTGGGTGCAGACCCCGAGCTCCGAGTGACCCCCGGGGGTCAGGCCATCCTCAAGCTGCGCCTGGCGACGAACGAGAGCTACCTCGATCGCAACAACGTCCGCCAAGAGCGCACGGAGTGGCATCGCGTGACGGTGTGGGGTCGCCGCGCCGAGGCGCTCGGCAAGATCCTGACGAAGGGCGATTCGATCCTGATCGAAGGTCGCCTCCAGACCTCGAGTTACGAGAAAAACGGCGAGAAGCGCTACTCGACCGAGGTCGTCGCCAACAACATCGTCCTCGCGGGCCGTGGCCGCGGCGACGGCGCCGGCGCTCCGCGCGAGGGCGGCGCGCCCCGTCGCGAAGCTCCGC
>CALFNG010000235.1 GCA_937902985.1 uncultured Myxococcales bacterium | reverse complement strand
AGACCGGGCATACCAGCGATCAAGTCTCGATTTCCCCTCCGCGCGGGATCGAGCGTGGCGATTTCCCGTTTGATCTCGGGAGATTCGCAGGTCTCCCGGGCTGGAAGATGCCGACGGGCAGTGCCGCGCCGAGTGCCGACCGCGAGCGTCATGATGAGAACTACACCGTGACGTATTCCCGCATGACAAGCGACTGGGCAACACCCGTGCCGCGCGAAGATCCTCTTCTCGTTCTCGCGCCTGAAGGCGCCCGTCACTGCGCCGAGCTGTGCCACCCGCGACCGCGATGTCGGTCGGCGCCCGCTCCAAGAGAAAACCGCAAAGACGCGGAGACGCCAAGGGGTTATCGGGCCGAGTGCCCTCGGGACGCCTCGTCGAGACGCCGGGCGCGCCGGCAACAAACCTTCGCGCCTTCGCGTCTTTGCGGTGTCTCGGCGACCGCTACTTCGTGTACTTGCCGCGCTCGGCGGGGTGCTCGTTCTCGTAGGCCTCGAGGCTCTCGCGGGTGATCTCGATCTCGAGCTCGCCGTCGGCGACGATCTTCGACTGACAGCCGAGGCGGGACGTGGCGCGCACGTCGAACGCTTTGTCGAGGATGTCGGCCTCTTCATCTTCTTGCTCGCTGAGGAGCGACGCCCCCTTGAGGACGTGCACGTGGCACGTGGAGCACGCGCACACGCCGCCGCAGGCGCTGCCCTCGGGGAAGTGCGCGCGCGTCGCGGCTTCGAGGAGCGACGTCCCCACGGTCACGTCGACCTCGCCGAAACCTTTGAATCGAACGATGGCCATCAGCGGGCGTGCGCCTCTTCGATGCCCTTCGCGTGCTCCACGCTCTTCTCGAGCGCGTCAACGGGGCGACCCTCGATCGCGCGCGCGATCGCGCGGTTCATGCGCCGCCCGGCGAACGCCTTCGTCGCGTCGTCGACCGCCTCGAACCGGCTGTGAATGAGCGTCGCCGAGGTGCCGGCCGCCGCCGCTTCGAGGGCGTCGCAGGCTTGCTCGATCCGCGCGCGCTCGCCCGCCTGGAGCAGGTCGCCGTCGGTCGCGAGACCCTGCCGCGTGGCCTTCAAGATGCGCCGGGCATCGACGCGGTTCTCGGCGAGGCGCCGGTTCTCGAGGTCTTCTTCGCCGTGGTCGAGCGCGTCGATCAACATCTGCTCGACGGAGGCGTCGTCGAGGCCGTAGCTCGGCTTGACGCTCACCGTCTGCTCGATGCCCGTGGTCGCTTCCTTCGCGTGAACGCTGAGCAGCCCGTCGGCGTCGACGTTGAACGTGAGCTCGAGCCGCGCCATGCCGACGGGCATCGGCGGGATGCCCTTCAGGGTGAAGCGCGCGAGGCTGCGGTTGTCGCTCACCATCTCGCGCTCGCCCTGGAGCACGTGGATCTCGAACCCGGTCTGCTTGTCTTCCTGGGTCGTGTACGTCGCGCGCGCGGCCGATGGGATGGTCGAGTTGCGCGGCAAGATCTTGTCGACCACGCCGCCGCCCACCTCGATGCCGAGCGACAGGGGGATGACGTCGAGCAGGAGGACGTCGTCGCGCCTCCCCTCGCCCGCGAGCAGATCGGCCTGGACCGCCGCGCCCAGCGCGACCACTTGGTCGGGATCGATGTCGGTGAGCGGCTCTCGCTTGAAGAGCTCCGATACGTAGCGGCGAACCGAGGGCACGCGCGTCGCCCCGCCGACGAGGATCACGCCGTCGAGCTGCTCCGCCTTGAGTCCCGCGTCCTTCAGCGCGCGCCGGCAGGCGACGCCGGTCCGCTCGAGGAGCGGGCGCACGAGCTCGTCGAACCGCGCCCTCGTGACCCGCACGCCGGTGTGACCGGGCACGACGGCCTCGACCGCGTCTTGCTCCGTCAACGCGTGCTTGGCCTTGCGGGCCTCGTCGAGCACGAGGCGCACGAGCTCCGGGGTCTGCCGCGCCGCCTCGAAGCCGAGCGCCGCCAGCAGATCGTGCGCGATCGCGCGGTCCATGTCGTCGCCGCCGAGCTGGCTGTCCCCGCCGGTCGAACGCACCTGGAAGACTCCGTTGTCGAGCAAGAGGATCGTGACGTCGAACGTTCCGCCGCCGAGGTCGTAGACCGCGAACGTGCCGTTCGTCTTCTTCTCGAGCCCGTAGGCGAGCGCCGCCGCCGTGGGCTCGTTCAGGAGCCGGAGCACCTCGAGGCCGGCGAGGCGGGCCGCGTCTTTCGTGGCCTGGCGCTGCGAGTCGTCGAAGTACGCGGGCACGGTGATGACCGCGCCGCCCACGTTCCGCAGCTCGTCTTCTGCCTGGGCCTTGAGGGCGCGAAGGATGTCCGCGCTCACTTCGACGGGCGTCAGCACGCGTCCGCCGGCGACCCTGAAGCGCACCGTGTTCGACTCGCCCGGAGCCGCCGCCACGAACTCGTAGGGCCCGAGGCGCCGCGTCTCGGGATCGTCGGCCCCTCGGCCCATGAAGCGCTTCACGCTCACGATCGTGTCGCGCGGGTGCTCCGCCGCGAACGCCGCGGCTCGCCGCCCGACGACGACCTCTCCGCTGGCTTCGTACTGAACGACGCTCGGGACGAGCGACTCCTGATCGCAGTCGCTGATGACCACGGGCCGCTCGTTGTGCACGTAGGCCACGAGCGAGTTCGTGGTGCCGAGGTCGATGCCGATCGGCCGCGGCGGAGCCTTGGGGTCGAAGATCTCGAAGAGCGCCATCTATGCCGCCAGCTCGTCTTCGATGGCGCTCACCTCGTCGAGGAAGCGCCGGTAAAACTTGAGCTCGCCCACCTTGCGGGCGAGCCCCGGTAGGTCGGCCCGCGAAACGGCGGAGCCGCTCTCGAAGCCCTTGGACAGCGCGGCCTCGACGCCGCGCGCCCGCGCATCGATGCCCACCGCGAGGCGGCGGACGGCCTCGAGATCCCTGGCCGCCTTCGCCTCCGAGAGAGCTTCGCGTTGTTCGAGCATGTCCATCAAGAACTCCGGGTCGGCCTTGAGCGCGCCCTCTTCGATCGCGCTCGCGTCACCGAGGTCCGCGAGACCGAGCAGCGCGTCCGCGCGCCGGAGTGGGTCGCGCACGATCCGCCAGGCCTCGTTCACCTCGACCGCCTTGGTCAGCGCGGCGCGGCGTTCGCTCGGGCTCGCTCCGATGTATCGATCAGGATGCAGCGCGCGAGAGAGCTCGCGATGCACCTTCTCGGCCGCCGCCATGTCGACGTCGAACACCGGACCGATGCCGAGGGTGGCAAAAGGGTCCACGCTCACACGCCGAACGACGTGCCGCAGCCGCAGCCAGCCTTCTCGTTGGGGTTCGCGAACTTGAACCCCTGACGCATCAGCGACTGCTCCCACTCGAGCACGGTCCCGTTGAGGTAAACGAGGCTCTTGGGGTCGACCACGACGCGCACCTTCGTCCCGTCGGAAGCGACGTGATCGAAGACGCGGTCGCGCGACCGCGGCTCTCCGTCGTGAAACTCGATGACGTACGTGAACCCGGAGCAACCGCCGCCGCGAATCCCGAGGCGCAGGCCCGCTTCCGGAGTGCCCCGCTTCTTCATCTGACGCGCGATCGCGTCGACGGCCTGGGGAGACACGCCTAGAAAGGGGACCTTGGCGGCTGGGCTGCCGGCCGGCCCGGCAGCATCGGCTGACGGTTGCTGCGTGGTTTGCGTCGTGTCCATCGGTCTTACTTCGCGTGCTTGGTGGATCCGGCCCGGCGCACTTGCTTCTTCCGGTAGTCGGCGATGGCGCTCTTGATGGCGTCTTCGGCCAGGACCGAGCAGTGGATCTTCACCGGCGGCAGGTTCAGCTCCTCGACGATCTGCGAGTTCTTGATCGCCTCGGCCTCGTCGACCGTCTTGCCCTTGATCCACTCGGTGGCGAGCGACGAGCTCGCGATGGCCGAGCCGCAGCCGAACGTCTTGAACTTCGCGTCCTCGATGACACCCTGTTCGTTGACCTTGATCTGCAGGCGCATCACGTCGCCGCAGGCCGGAGCCCCGACGAGCCCCGTGCCGACGCTGTCGTCGCTCTTGTCGAGCGTCCCCACGTTCCGCGGGTTCTCGTAATGCTCGATGACCTTGGTGCTGTACGCCATGATGTCCTCTACTCTCAATCTCTCCGTGGCGAAAACGAGAGCGACCGGCGGCTAAGTGGAACGGGCCCGGATCGGCGGGCGCCGCGCGCAGACGTACTTCCGTACGTCGAGCACGGCGAGCGCCGAGACGGGCTCGTTCCACGACGCCGGCGGTTGCTCTCTCAATGAGCTGCCCATTCGATGCTCTTCAGGTCGATGCCCTCTTTGTGCATCTCCCACAGGGGTGACAGATCGCGCAGCCCCTTGACCTTGCCGACCACGAGGTCAGCCACGTAATCGACCTCTTCTTCGGTGTTGAAGCGCCCGAGGCCGAACCGGATGCTCGAGTGCGCGAGTTCGTCGCCGACGCCCAGCGCCCGCAGGACGTAGCTCGGCTCGAGGCTGGCCGACGTGCAAGCGGAGCCGGAGCTCACCGCGACGTCTTTGATGGCCATCATCAGCCCCTCGCCCTCGACGAAGTTGAAGCTGATGTTGAGGTTGCCCGGCAACCGGTGCTCGATGGACCCGTTGATGTACACCTCGTCGAGCTGGCCCATGATGCGCGAACGCAGGCGCTCGCGCAGCGCCGCGAGCTTCACGCTCTCGGCCTTGCCTTCGCGGAGCATGATGTCGCACGCCTTGCCGAAGCCGACGATGAGCGGCACCGCGAGGGTGCCCGATCGCATCCCGCGCTCGTGCCCGCCGCCGTCCATCTGGGCGACGAGACGCACGCGCGGCTTGCTGCGCCGCACGTAGAGCGCGCCCACGCCCTTCGGCCCGTACATCTTGTGCGCGGTGATCGACACGAGGTCGAGGTTCATCTTCTGGACGTCGAACTCCACCTTGCCGATGCCCTGCACCGCGTCCGAGTGGAACAAGACCGCGCGCTCGCGCGTGATCTTCCCGATCTCTTCGAGCGGCTGCACCGTGCCGATCTCGTTGTTCGCGAGCATCACGCTGACGAGGATCGTCTTCTCGGTGATGGCCTTCTTCACGTCGGCGGGATCGACGCGCCCGTCTTTCGCGACGCCGAGATACGTGACGTCGTACCCCTGCCTCTCGAGGCGCTTGCAGGTGTCGAGGATCGCCTTGTGCTCGGTGACCGTCGTGATGATGTGGTTGCCCTTGTCCTTGTAGAACTCGGCCACACCCTTGAGCGCGAGGTTGTCGCTCTCGGTCGCCCCGCTCGTGAGCACAATCTCTTTCGAATCTTTCGCGCCGATGAGCCTCGCGATCCGCTCGCGCCCGTGATCGACGGCCTCTTCGGCTTCCCACCCGAAGGGGTGGCTTCGGCTCGCGGCGTTGCCGAACTTCGTGGTGAAGTAGGGCAGCATCTCCTCGAGCACCCGCGGATCGACGGGCGTCGTCGCGTGGTTGTCCATAAAAATGGGGAGCTTGATGGCCATCACTCGCTCGTCTCCAGTACTCGCACTTCCAGAGGTTCGCTTACCTGGTCCGGCTGGCGCGCCACCCGGAACCCGAGCACGAGCTCGGGCACGTCGACCTCCTTGGCGTGGAGGTCGCAGCATTCACACGCGCTGAGGAGGCGCTGCGGATCGCAAACGTCGCAGGTGTCGAGGTAGTCGAGGCTGGCCTCGAGCTCGTGTTCGAGGGCCTCGAGGCGGCGCTTCTGGTCGCGCGTCTCCTCGAGCTTGCGCGCGTAGATCTCGCGCATTCGCTTCATGGCTCCGGGCGCGCTCTCCACGAGCTCCCACTCGCGGACGATCGTCTGGATGTCGCCGAGGCTGAAGCCCATGTCCTGGAGCTTGCCGATCCAGCGGATGCGAGTGAGCGCGTCGCGCCCGTAAAGGCGGAACCGCCCCTTGGACCGGGCGGCCGGCGAGAGGAGGCCGAGCTCCTCGTAGAGGTGAATGGCCCGGACCGTCTTGCCGGTCTCGCGGGCGAGATCGCCGATCTGCATGAGGTCGCGGCGCTCGCGAGCGTCGTCGAGGGAACGCACGCTAGCTCGCTCGCTCCGCTCGACTTTCGGGCCACCGGCGTTCGCGTCGGGCCCCCGCCGGCCACCATCCGCAGGAATTCCACGGACTTGCACTTCGACAGGAGACCCGTCGACGCGCTTTAGCAGGGGAAGTCGGTGATGGTCCGCCATTGGAGACCCTGACGTGCCAGTCTTACGTAAGGGTATGAGTTAGGTAGGCACAAGACCCGGCCCCGTCAAGCCGAACCGACCTCTCGCCAGTCGCTCGGCTCGACTCGGCCCGAGGAGAGGAGATTGGCCGCGGAGGCAGCAGCACAACAGAGGAGGGGGCGGAGCCCAGAATGGGGCTACGAACCCGTCCTCCTCTGCGCCCTCTGCGCCTCAGCGGCCATTCTCCTCGCCCGACCGCGAGCCCTGCGCAGGTCAGTGAAGGTTTGAGGAGCTCGGGGGCGCTTCGGCGCGGGTGACGAAGAAGCGCTCGGCCATTCGCAGGAGGCCGTAGCCGAACGCGAGGAACCCGACGGCGATCATGGCGCGCGCTACGACCATGGCGGCGGCGACGATCGGGCTGAAGGCCGGCTCGGCCCCGCGGAGACCGAGGGCCAGAGCCAGGATGACGAAGCCGATCGCCATTCCCGCGCACGTCGCGCCGACGCGCCTGCGGATCACGCGCTCGTCGGTCAGAACCGTGGCGTTCGACGGCGGCGGCGACGTGGACGTGGACAGCGCCTTCCACCAGCTCGTTCGCGGCTGAGGGGGGATCGACACGGCGTCCCGGTAGGTCCCCGATACGGGGGCGTACGAATGCGCATGCTGCGCCTCGGCCGCGGGCGGGACGCTCGGAGGGCGCATCGGCGGAGGGGTCACCGGGGGCAGCCGCGTCGTCAGCAGCTTGTCGTCCGACATGACCGTGGGCATGTCCGCCTCGGAATCACGCTCCGCCAGCTGGGCGCTCGCCTCGTTCATAAATCAGGCACTTACACCGACTTGGGTGCGGCGCCAGGACATTCGCTCACATCGAACGATTCTACGAGGGCCGGCCGCAGCTCGACGTACCGCGACGATCGCGTCATTTCCCCGTCACTTTCGCGTCTTTTCCCTGGCCTCTCCAGCAGATGCAAGTACGCTCGGCCGTAGGGTCGAGTCGATCTGGAGCCAGACGCGCTTCACTTCGGCTGGAACACCCTTCGCCTCGAGCACCTGTTCGAGGAGGCGATGCCGCCGGTCGAAATGGCCGGGCAAAAGGGGCAGGTTGGCATGGGCCTTTGGCAGGGGCACGCCGTCGTAAACTTGAGGACCGCCCAGGAACCGGCAGGTGAACGCGAGCTGCTGCGCGACGATGTGCGCCTTGTCTTTTCCTGCGAAGAGGAACCCGACCATCGGGTCCTCGAATAGCCGATCGTAGAGGGACTGCAAGACTTCGCGTACGCGAGGCTCGCCGCCGATCGCGTCGTAGAGCGACGTCAGCGGCGTCGCGTCCGTGGATTGCGAGGGCAGAGCCTGGCCCGGTTCGCGGCCGGGCTCGCTGCCAGGTCCGCGGCCGGGTTCATCCGCCGCGGCCATCAGCCGAACGGAACGTCGACCCCGGCGCTCTCCTTCACGATGCGGGCGATGGTCCCGTAGAGATCGTCGCCCCGGCCCTTGTCGTCGACCCAGCGGCGCGCCGTCTCGTCGTACGAGAAGTGCCAGGCGCGCGCGTTGGCCGCGAGCCAGATCTGGCGGGTCGGCCGCTGCGTGTTCACGATGCACCGCTTGGCGCCGGGGAGCGTGAGCGTCACCACATCGCCTGCGACTTCGCAATCGACGAGGTCGGGATCGACGTTCTCGAACGCGTCGCCGATCGCATGAAACGCCTGGTCGGCGAGCTTCTGATACGTGGTCTCGTCCATCGCAGCCGGAGAGATAGCCTGCCGGCGTCAATTCATCGAATGCGGCATCGCGAGCAAGAACGGCGCGATGACCGCGTCGAAGAGGCGACCGTCGGGCCGGTGCATCTGGTAGGTCCCGCGCATCTCGCCGCGCGGCGTCTGCAAGACGCAGCCGCTCGTGTACTCGAAGTGCTCGCCGGGCCGAAGGTGCGGCTGATGGCCCACGACGCCGGGGCCCCGGACCTCTTCGACCTTGCCCATGCTGTCGGTGATGATCCAGTGACGCGACTTGAGCTGAATGGGCTCGCCACCTTCGTTGCTGATCCGGACCGTGTACGAGAAGACGTAACGCCGCGCGAGCGGCAACGATTGCTCGGGAATGTGCGCGCTGCGCACCGTGATGCGAACACCCTCGGTCACGGCGGTGGAGGTCTCGGTCGCCGGCATGAAAACGATTCTTAGCGCAGTTTTCAGGCGCAAGGCGTGACTTCAACGCAGACCCCGGAGGGCCTCTCAGCGAGGCGGGATCGTGTCCCCCCGGACCAGGCGGCAAGCCGCCACCATCGGGACGTGGTCCGACAGCCCGTGGAAGGGGGACTCTCGGTCGCCGAAGGGTCGGGTCTCGTCGAAGTTCAGCCAGCGGAGACCGCGGCCCGAGAAGAGGTGGTCGAGGTGCATGCGCATTCGCATGAAGCCCGCTGTGGGCCAGCTCGCGAGGTCGGCGACCGAGAAGCGATAGCGCTGCGCGAAGGCGTCGCCCCAGCCGGCTTCTTCGACGAGGTACTGGTACGCGGGAGACCCCGGTAGCGCGTTGAAGTCGCCCAGGACCACGAAGCGATCGCTGCCGCGCTCGCGCTCCACGAACTTCGCCAGGTTCCGGGCCTCTTCGAGCTGGTTGGGCCCCCAGCCGAGGCGCTTCGGCTTGGTCCAGAACTCCTTCGACAGCGCGCTCGGCAGGCTCAGGTGCGTGTTGAAGATGTCGATGGGGCGCTGCCCGTCGCGCGGGTCGCGATGCCGGAAGCGGACGTGGGCGCAGATGCGCGTTTGCTTGATCTTGCGGACCGCGTGCAACCGGCGGTGCGTGATGTCGTGCGGCATCTCGGCGTTGTGGTGATCGACCGCTAGGTCCGAGTGCGCCAGAACCGCCAGCCCCGTCGTGTAGGCGTGGGTGTTCGCCGCGATCCGGTACGCGTGCGCCGGAAAGTAGTACGCGTCGTAGACGTCGGGCGCGCCGGCGCGCTCGAGCGCCTTCGAGAGCATCTCCATGAAGCGTTCGAGCTGGGTCAGCTCGCCCGGATGCACCACCGTGGACCGGATCGACCGCGTCTCGACCTCTTGAAGGCACACGATCGCGGGCAGCGGCCGGAGCGCCGCGATCGCCTCCGCGATGCGGCGCATCGAGGTGCGCGTGCTCGCCAGCCCACGCGTGGAGTGCCCGAAATAGCGAACGTTGTAGCTGACGATACGAAGGCTCTTCACGCTCGCGACCTAGGCCATCCTTAGGCCATCCTAGCCTAAAGCCCGCGCCCTCCGAGCCCGCGCGTCACTGGCGCTCGTCGGGCGCGCGCGCGCAGATCGCGCGCACCTCGTCGTCGCTGATGTCGCGCTGGTGGTCCGCCAGCGCCTGGAACTCGGCGAACGCTGCCGCGAGCTGAGCGCCCCGTAGATCGTACCCGAGCGCGCGCGCCTTGGAGGCGAACCCCGCGTTGCCCGAGAGCTTGCCGAGCACGATCTCGGTGCCCACCGGATGGCCGATGAGCGCGGGATCGATGCACTCGAAGTTGAGGCGATGCTTGAGGACGCCGTCTTGATGGATGCCCGAGGCGTGCCGGAACGCGTTCCGGCCGACGATGGCCTTGTTCGGCGTGACGGGAATTCCGCTCCGCGCTTCGACAAGCTGGGACAGCGCGTAGATCCCGGTCGTTTCGACGTCGGTGTGCACGCCGAGGGTGTCGCTGTGGACGTGGATCGCCATGACGACCTCTTCGAACGACGTGTTTCCTGCCCGCTCGCCGATGCCGTTGACGCACAGCTCGACCTGCCTCGCGCCCGCCGTGACCGCGGCGATGGCGTTGGCCGACGCCATTCCGAGGTCGTCTTGCCCGTGGAACGAGAGCACAGCGCCCTCGAGCTCCGGCACCTGGGCGCGCAGGTAAAGGAAGAGATCGGCAACTTGATGCGGGAGCGCGTAGCCGACCGTGTCGGGGATGTTGATCGTCCTCGCTCCGGCGAGCACCGCGGCCCGGACGAGCGACGCCAGGAACGGCCGGTCGGCGCGCGTGGCATCCATGGCCGAAAATTCGACGTCGCCGACGGCCCGATGGGCCCGCGCGATCATGCTCGACGCGAGCTCGAGGACGTCGTCGTGGTCCCGGTGCAGCTGGTGAGCGAGCTGCACTTCGCTCGCGTTGACGAAGACGTGGATCCTCGGGCGAGCCGCGCCGGCAACCGCTTCGGCCGCGGCGTCGACGTCGCGCGGCACGCAGCGGGCCAGCCCGCATATGCTGGCGTTGCGCACCTGCTTGGCCACGGCGTGCACCGAGCGAAACTCGCTCGGCGACGCCGCCGGAAAGCCCGCTTCGATGACGTCGACCCGCATGGCCGCGAGGCGCTCGGCGATGTCGAGCTTGTCGCGCTCGGTGAAGAGCACGCCGGCGGTCTGTTCGCCGTCGCGCAGCGTGGTGTCGAATACCGTTACTCGATCGGACATGGAGACTCCTGCTTTCCAGGCCTGGCGGACAGGAGAGAGAAGATCGATCAAGCCATGCCTCTCTCCGCCGGCCCACTCGGGGTGTGGCGAGAGAGGTTGAGGTTCTTCAGATTGCGAACCGGCCCTCTCTCACCGCAGCCCCGCCGAGAAGGCGAAGGAGCGGAAGGAGAAGATCGGGAAGCGCGATTCGCACGAAGGTGACTGACACGGCCAATATCCGATAACTTGGGGGGCCTCCGCGTGTCAAACCGATTGCGAACGGTTCTCCCCGCTCTCCACGCCGTCTTCCGTGCGCTGCTGCCAGCGCTCGCGGCGCCGATTGTCCTGGTGCTCGGGCTGCCTGGGCTCGCGGCGCTCGCCGCCGGCTGCGACCCCCCGCGCGCGGGGTCGACCCACGCCCGGGCGCCCGCCGCGCTGACCACGGAGCCCGACCCCTTTGCCGCCACCGAATCGCGGGCGCGGATGCCCATCGAGGCCGAAGAGACCCGGCAGGCGACGGCCGTGCTCGTGCAGCACGCCACGGTGATGACCGCGGCGGGGCAGAGGTACGAGCCGGGCTACGTCTTGATGAGCGGCGGCGAGATCGCGGGGGTGGGCGAAGGAGACGGGCCGGCGCCCCCACCGGGGACCCTCGTGGTCGATGGGCACGGCAAGTTCGTCACGCCGGGCATCGTCGATCCGCACTCGCACATGGGCGTCTCGCCCGTTCCGCAGACGCTCGGCCACGACGATCTCAACGAGCTGACCGACCCGATCACGGCGGGCATTCGCGCGGAGCACTCGTTCTGGCCCGAAGACGCGGCGCTCGAGCGGGCGGTCGCCGGCGGCGTGACCACGATCGGCGTCCTTCCCGGGAGCGGAAATCTCATCGGGGGCCGGGGGGTCGTCATTCATCTCCTGCCGCGCCTGGGCGCGCGGGCGATGCGCTTCCCCGGCTCGCCCGAGATCCTGAAGATGGCGTGCGGCGAGAACCCCAAGCGCGTCTACGGAGAGAAGTCACGAGCGCCGAGCACGCGGATGGGCAGCGTCCGGGCGCTCCGCGAGGCGTTCACGAAGGCCCGGAAGTATTCGCACGACTGGGAGTCGTGGGCCGCCCGCAAGCAACATCCCGTGAAGACGGCGAACGGCAGCACCGACGAGGCGAAGCCGCCGGATCGCGACCTGGCCCTCGAGACCCTCGCGCTCGTCATGCGCGGGGACATCCTGGTCGAGTGGCACTGCTACCAGGCCGACGACATGCTCGCGGCGCTCGAAGTGGCCGGCGAGTTCGGCTTCAAGGTGCGCGCCTTCCACCACGCCCTCGAGGCCTACAAGATCCGCGACGTCCTCGTGGCGCACGGCGTGGCCATCGCCACGTGGGACGACTGGTGGGGCTTCAAGATGGAAGCGTACGACGGCATCCCCGAGAACCTCGCGCTGATGACCGAGGCGGGCGGCCGCGCTGCGGTGCACTCGGACTCCGCGGTCGCGGGCCAGATCCTCAATCAAGCCGCTGGCAAGGCGCTCGCCGCAGGCCGCGCCGCGGGCGTGAAGCTCGACGAGAACGACGCGCTTCGCTGGCTGACGGCAAACCCCGCGTGGGTGCTCGGCATCGACGACCAGGTGGGGACGTTGCAGGCCGGCAAGCGCGCCGACGTCGTCGTCTGGAGCGAGGACCCCTTCAGCACGTATGCCCGCGCCGAGCAGGTGTACATCGACGGGCGACTCATCTTCGATCGCGGGCACTTCGGCGCGCCCTGGAGCGACTTCGAGCTCGGCGTCCGGGCCATGCCGCCGCTGCCGCCGCCACCGCCGCTCTCTCCCGCGGGAGCGACGCCGTGATGCGCGCGCGCACCCGCCTGCGGTCGGTCTCGTTTGCCGCGATTGCCTCGTTTGCCGCGATTGCCTCGCGTGCCGCGGTCGTCGCCGCTTTCCTGTTGGTGTCCGTCGCCGCGTGTCCCACCGCGCGGGCTGAAGAAGCGGCCCCCATCGCGATCGCGCACGCCCTCGTCTACGGCCCAGGGACGCGGCTTCCGCTCGTCGACGCCACGGTGGTGCTCGCGGCGGGCAAGATCGTCTCCGTCGGGTCGAGCGCCTCGATGCCCCCGGGCGCGATCGTCGTCGACGCGCACGGGAAGTCCATCACCGCCGGATTCATCGACGCCGATACCGACGTCGGCGCGGTCGAAGTGGCCATGGAAAGCGGGTCGAACGACACCGACGCGCGCGGCTTGCTCCTGCCGGCCCTCCGCATGGTCGACGGCTATAACCCCCGGTCGGCGCTCATCCCGATTGCTCGAAGCGGCGGCGTGACCTCCGTCGTCGTCGCCCCCCGCGCCGGAGCCCTCGCCGGGCAGAGCGCGTTCGTCGACCTGGCGGGAGACACGCAGGCCGAGGCTGTCGTTCGCGCCTCGCTCGCCCAGTACGCGCGCGCCGACGAGGCCGAAGCGCAAGAGGTCGGCACCCGCGGCGTGCTCTGGATGACGCTTCGCCAGGCGCTCGACGACGCACGCTTCTACAGCACGCACAAGGCGCAGTACGACGCGAACGCGACGCGAACGCTGGGCCTGCGCCGGATGAATCTCGAGGCGCTCTTGCCGGTGCTTCGCGGGGAGCAGCCCCTCGTCGTGACAGTGCACCGGGCGAGCGACATCGAGACCGCCCTTCGCTTCGGCGCGGAGTACAAGCTCAAGCTCGTGCTCCGGGGCGCCAGCGAGGCGTGGCTCATGGCCGACGAGATCGCCCGGGCCCACGTGCCGGTCATCATCGATCCGCTCGAAGATTTGCCCGAGGCGTTCGATCGCCTGCGGTCACGCTCCGACAACGCCGCGCTGCTCTCGGCGGCGGGTGTCTCGGTCGTCCTCTCGACGTTCTCGTCGCATGAGGCGCGGCTGCTCTGGCAGCGCGCCGGCAACGCGGTCCGGCTGGGCATGGACCACGACGCGGCGATCCGCGCGGTGACCGAGGCGCCCGCCGACGCGTTCGGCCTCAAGGGATACGGCCGGCTCGAGGCCGGAGCGGTCGGCAACGTGGTCGTCTGGAGCGGCGATCCGCTCCAGATCGGCACCCGCGTCGAGCACGTCTTCGTGCGTGGCCGCGAGCAGCCGCTCGAGACGCGCCAGACCCTGCTCCTGAATCGCTATCGCACCTTGCCCTTCGGGCACGACGGCACGCGTTGAGCCGACGCTCGCGCCGTCTTCGAAGGCGCGGTCCCTTGACGTCCTCTATCGCGGACATAGGATCCCGCGCACCGAAGTTCACGAGTCACACCTCGCAGGAGAGATCCGATGGCCATTCAGCTCGGCGACATCGCCCCCGACTTCACCCAAGACTCGACCCAGGGTCCGATCCACTTCCACGAGTGGCTCGGCAAATCGTGGGGCATCCTGTTCTCTCACCCGAAGGACTTCACGCCGGTCTGCACCACCGAGCTCGGCGCGGTGGCCAAGCTCAAGCCGGAGTTCGACAAGCGAAACGTCAAGGTCCTTGCCGTCAGCGTCGACGACGTCGCGTCGCACGGCAAGTGGTCGGGCGACATCGAGGAGACGCAGGGCACGAAGCTCAACTACCCGATCCTCGCCGACCCCGATCGCAAGGTCTCGACGCTCTACGGGATGATCCACCCCAACGCGAACGACACACTCACGGTCCGGTCGGTGTTCATCATCGACCCGAACAAGAAGGTCCGGCTGACGCTCACGTACCCGGCGAGCACCGGCCGCAACTTCGACGAGATCCTGCGCGTCATCGACTCGCTCCAGCTCACCGACTCGCACTCGGTCGCGACCCCCGCGAACTGGAAAGACGGCGACGACGTCATCATCGTCCCCTCGCTCCAGGACCCCGAGGTGCTCAAGCAGAAGTTCCCGAAGGGCTACAAGGTCGTCAAGCCGTACCTGCGCACGACCCCGCAGCCGAACAAGTAGCCCCGGCACGCTCGTCGCTTGGCGGTCCAGAGTTAGCCGCAGAGGCGCGGAGTACGCAGAGCAGAGACCAGGGTCGAAGAGCTCTGAGCACGCGAAGGCGGCCCCTCGGGGTCGCCTTTGGCGTTTTCGGGCTCCTCACGTCAGCCAAAAGTCTTCGCCCCTCTCCCCTCTCCCCTCCGCGCCCTCCGCGCCCTCCGCGCCCTCCGCGCCCTCTGCGGCCAGTCTCTCTCTTCCAGCCCCCCACGCCTCGAAGGCTCCTAGGCAACGTCGATCTTCGGGAAGTGCTTGTGCCCCTCGGAGTCGAACCAGAGGAGGCGGTCGAGGACGCCCGCGCCGCTGAGCTCGACGTCGCGGTGCTCGCGGGCGATGCCTTCGAGGTCCGCTCGATGGTCGAGCGCTGCCCGGGCGAACCACTCGACGATGCGCGCGAACGCGTCCGGATCGTCCTTCGCCGCGTCCCCGAGCACGAACGCGCGGGCGGGCGGGGGCATCAGCGGCACGGCCTCGGGCACGAGCAGCGCCAGGACCTTGCTCAGCGCCTCGGTCACGTACGGCTCGGTGCCGAGCGACGCGACGCCCAGGCGAACGGCCTCCACGCTGGCCGGGTCTCCGGCCCATTCGTCGGGTCCGCCCTCGAGCACGTCGATGAGCGCCAGGCAGGTCTCGAGGCAGGGGGGGAGCGCCCACCGCCGGAGCACCTTCGAGACCGCGGGGCTGTTGACCATCCAGCTCGCGGGGAGTGCGAGCGTAAAGCGATCGCTCGCGCCGACGCCGCTCGCCCTGGCGGCGCGGAGGCTCCGGGCGACGAGATCGAAGACGCGCGCCCCCGGGAGCTGCGCGCGGTATCCGAGCTTCTTCGCGGCTTCGTGGACGTGCCACGTTGTGCCGCAGGGGAGTTCGATCTGCACGGTCTGCCTCGATACCGTATCCGGTCACACCGCGAAACGCCGGGTTTCACGGCGTTCCGCGCCAGGGTACGGATCATGCCGTATGCTTGCCCGAGCCATGGACAAGCCCGACCCGCTTTCCAGCGAGGAGCGCGCGGCAGAACTCGCCCGGCCTCGACCCCGGCGGGGGCTGCCCATCGCGCCCAGCGCGCTGCCCGGCGCTCGCAACCTGCCGCTCGCCGCCGAGGCGCGCGACGTCGATCGACGCAGTCGGCCCATTTACGCCGTGTGGGAGATCACGCTCGCCTGCGACCTCGCGTGCCGGCACTGCGGGTCGCGCGCGGGACACGGACGCCCCGACGAGCTGACGACCGCCGAGTGCCTCGACCTCGTGAACCAGATGGCCGACCTCGGGGTCAAAGAGGTCACGCTCATCGGCGGCGAGGCGTACCTCCGCGAAGACTGGCTCGAGATCATTCGCGCCATTCGCGCGCGCGGAATGATCTGCGCGACCACGTCGGGCGGTCGCGGGCTCACCGCCGCGATCGTCGCCGAGGCCAAGGCCGCGGGGCTGATGGGCGCGAGCATCTCGATCGACGGCGACGAGGCGACCCACGACCGCCTGCGCGGGGTCACCGGATCGTACCGCTCGGGCTTCGAGGCCATGAAGGCCATTCGCGAGCAGGGCCTTCGCCTCTCGTGCAACACGCAGATCAACCGGCTGTCGATGCCCATTCTGGGCGACATCCTCGAGACCATTGCCGCCGCGGGCGTTCGCGCCTGGCAGATCCAGCTCACCGTGCCCATGGGCCGCGCGGCCGACGAGCCGGAGATCTTGCTCCAGCCGCATGATCTCCTCGAGCTCTTCCCGCTGCTCGCGACCTTGAAGAAGCGGTGCGACGAGCTCGGCGTGCGCTTGTGGCCGGGCAACAACATCGGCTACTTCGGCCCCTACGAGTCCGTGCTTCGCGGCCACAACTACCGCGGTCACGGCGGGTCGTGCGGCGCGGGCCGCGCCACGCTCGGCATCGAGGCCAACGGCGCGATCAAGGGCTGCCCCTCGCTGCCGACCACGCCATGGACGGGCGGCAACATCCGCGACGCGTCGCTCGAAGACATCTGGGAGCGGAGCGAAGCGCTCCGCTACACGCGCGACCGCACGACCCGCGACCTCTGGGGCTACTGCAAGAGCTGCTACTACGCCGAAGAGTGCATGAGCGGCTGCACGTGGACCAGCTTCGTCACCCTCGGTAAACCCGGCAATAACCCCTACTGCCATCACCGCGCGATCGAGATGGCGCGGGTCGGCAAGCGCGAACGGATCGTTCGCGTCGAGCAAGCGCCGGGGCAGCCGTTCGACCACGGCATCTTCGAGATCGTCGTCGAAGACACGCCCCCCTCGCCGCCCCCTTCGCCTTGCACGGTCACGCCCGCATCGCCGCTCTCCTCGTCGCCCGGAGATCATCCATGACCAGGCCGCACCTCGCTCCTTGCTCCGCCTGCGGGCGCCACGTCCGCGTGACCGAAGACGCGTGCCCATTCTGCGGGGCCGCGCTCGCCGCTTCGCTTCGCGGGAGCGCGGCTCCGGTGGCGCCGTCAGTTCGCCTGTCGCGCGCGGCGCTCTTCGCCGTCGGCGCCTTGGGCATGGGTACGTTGGCCGTCGCCCCGGGCTGCTCGTCGAGCAGCACGTCCACCATCGTGCCGTACGGGATCCCGCCCGTCCCCGACGGCGGCGACGAGACCGACGACGCGGGCGACGCGGGCATCGCGGACGTCGCCGCCGTGCCCCATTACGGGCTGCCCCCGCTCCCCGACGCGAGCGAAGAGCCCGACGCCGGCGATTCGGGCATCAGGGTGCTCCCACCCTACGGGATCGCGCCCCCTCCCCCTCCAGAAGACGGGGGCGGCGACGGCGCGCTTCACTAAAGGCAATGCCGTCAAGCGAGAGAGAGATTGGCCGCAGAGGCGCAAAGAGCGCAGAGGACAGAGGGGTTTTGCGCGCGCTGGAGCGCCATAGCGCAGATCGGATCCGCCGCGCAGGTCGCCAGCCTTCGACCCAATCTCTGCTCTGCGCCCTCTGCGCCCTCTGCGCCTCGGCGGCCAATCTCGCTCTCCTCACCAAGTGAGCGTGTCACTAAAGGTCGGTCTGGACTCCGGAAGCGACAGCGGCCACGATTGATCCTCGGGAGCTTACCCTCATGACCCAAGCCCATCTCCGCCCCTGCCCGTCGTGCGAACGCCACGTGCGCGTGAACGAAGGGGGCTGCCCCTTCTGCGGGGCGCAGCTCACCGACGACTTCCGGGCGGGCGTGCGGCCTCAGGGTCCCGCCGCTCGATTGAGCCGCGCGGCGCTCTTCGCGTTCGGGACCGGGGCCGTGGCCATGGCGCCGGCGTGCTCGTCGTCGTCGTCGTCGTCGCCCGCGTACGGCGTCCCCTTCATGTTCGAAGATGCGGGAGAGGACGCCGCCAGCCCCGTGCCCGATGCGTCCACAGAGGCGTCGACGCCGGCGCCGGACAGCGGGCCGCCCATGGCGCAGCCTGCGTACGGCATCGCCGTGCCCATCGAGGACGCGAGCGACGACCATCACGTCGGCGTCACGCCCCTCTACGGCATCGCGCCCGGCAACTGAGCCAGCGGGACCAGGCGCGGCCGCCGCCGCGGAAGGGAGCTCTCGTTCGTGGCGCGGGCTGCGGCGTTTCCCCACGGACGCAGTATCATGTGGGCCATGCACGGGTATCGCAGCCGAACCTCCACCTCGGGCCGCAACATGGCCGGGGCGCGCGCCCTCTGGCGTGCCACCGGAATGACCGACGCCGACTTCGGCAAGCCGATCGTCGCCATCGCGAACAGTTTCACGCAGTTCGTGCCCGGGCACGTGCACCTGCACGACGTCGGGCAGCGGGTCAAGAAGGTCATCGACGCCTCGGGCGGGTGGGGCGTCGAGTTCAACACGATCGCCGTCGACGACGGGATCGCGATGGGCCACGGGGGGATGCTCTATTCGCTCCCGAGCCGTGACCTCATCGCCGACAGCGTCGAGTACATGGTGAACGCGCACTGCGCCGACGCGCTCATCTGCATCTCGAACTGCGACAAGATCACGCCCGGCATGCTCATGGCCGCGGCCCGCCTCAACGTCCCCACGATCTTCGTGTCGGGCGGCCCCATGGAAGCCGGGAAGATGGCGGGCACGCACACGCGCGACGGCAAGCCGTTCGTACGCAAGCTCGATCTCATCGACCCGATGATCGCGTCGAGCGACGACAAGGTGACCGACGCCGAGCTCGACGAGATGGAGCGCTCGGCGTGCCCGACGTGCGGGTCGTGCTCGGGAATGTTCACGGCCAACAGCATGAACTGCCTCAACGAGGCGATCGGCCTCGCGCTCCCCGGTAACGGCACCCTGCTGGCGACGCACGCGATGCGGTGGGAGCTCTTCGAGCGGGCGGGAAGGCTCATCGTCGACCTCGCGAAGCGCCACTACCTCGAGGGCGACGCGTCGATGCTGCCGCGGAGCGTGGCCAGCTTCGAGGCGTTCGAGAACGCCATCGCGCTCGACATCGCGATGGGCGGGTCGACCAACACGGTCTTGCACCTGCTCGCGATAGCGCAAGAGGCCGGCGTCCCCTTCGCGATGGCCGACATCGATCGCATGTCGCGCAAGGTGCCGACGCTCTGCAAGGTCGCGCCGTCGTCGCAGTACCACGTCGAAGACGTGCACCGCGCGGGCGGCATCTTCACGATCCTCGGCGAGCTCGATCGGGCCGGCCTGATTCACCGCGGGGCGGCGACCGTGCACACCCGCACGCTCGGCGAGGCCATCGACGACAACGACCTCCGCCGCAAGACCGCGACCGTCGCGGCCAAGAAGCGTGCGCTCGCGGCGCCCGGCGGCGTGCGAACGCAGGTGGCGTTCTCGCAAGACAAATACTTCGCCGAGCCCGACATGGACGCGGGCCAGGGCTGCATTCGCGACGCCGAGCGGGCCTACAGCCGCGACGGCGGGCTCGTCGTCCTCTACGGGAACATCGCGCGCGAAGGCTGCATCTTGAAGACCGCCGGCGTCGACCGGTCCGTCTGGCGCTTCGAGGGTCGCGCGCGCATCTTCCAGTCGCAGGAGGCCGCGTGCGACGCCATCATGGCCGACGCCGTCGTCGCCGGCGACGTGGTCGTCATCGCCTACGAGGGTCCCCGCGGCGGGCCCGGCATGCAGGAGATGCTCTACCCGACGTCGTTCCTCAAGGGCAAAGGGCTCGGCGCGTCGTGCGCCCTCGTCACCGACGGCCGCTTCAGCGGCGGCACCTCCGGGCTCAGCATCGGTCACGCGTCGCCCGAGGCGGCCGAGGGCGGGGCCATCGCGCTGGTCGAGGAGGGCGACCGCATCCTCATCGACATCGCGGCCCGCAGCATCGAGCTCCTGATCGATGCTGCCGAGCTCGAGCGTCGCCGCGCCGCAATGAATGCTCGGCCCGACGGCTGGCACCCGAAGCGCGAGCGCGAAGTATCCGTCGCGCTCAAGGCCTATGCGCTGATGACGACGAGCGCGTCGCGCGGCGCCGTGCGAGACCTCTCGCAGCTCGAACGCAAAGCCACCTGACCAAGCCAGCCGGGCACGAAGGTTGCTCGACCGTCATTCGTGAACCACGCTCAGGGTGTGGAGTCTTCCGGGGTCTCGTTCGCCAAAGGTCCCACCGAGATCCTCCCGATCGCGGCCGGGAGGATCATCGGCGGGAAGTACGAGCTCCTCCGACCGCTCGGCGGCGGCTCGATGGGCGAGGTGTGGCTCGCCGAGCATCGCACCTTGCACGAACGCGTGGCGGTGAAGCTGCTCTCGCGCTGAGACCTCTGGGCGCTCGCCACCGTCGCTTACGAAGCGCTGACCACGGAGCTCCCGGTCCCCT
Source organism: uncultured Myxococcales bacterium (assembly GCA_937902985.1). GTDB lineage: Bacteria > Myxococcota_A > Polyangia > Polyangiales > Polyangiaceae > Palsa-1150. The sequence goes on along the minus strand of CALFNG010000235.1, from coordinate 760 downwards.
GGGTGTACGCCGAAGAGCTCATCGCGAACCTGCGCGCGCGCCGCTTCATTCCGATCGACCAGCGGGCGCCGGGTCTGCCGCGCGCGCTCGGCGCGTTCTTCGAGCGTGGCTTCGCGCCTCGCGTGGAGCATCGCTTCGCGAGCGCGAGGGAGCTGGCGAGCGCGTTCGAACGCGCCGTGCACGAGCGAGCGCCCGGCCGCGAGGCGCCGCGAGGAGAGACCCCGCGCCCCGTTGCCGCGACGACCGTCCGGCGAACCCGCCCTGAGACGTCGCCGCTATGGCTCGCGGCGGCGTGCGCGTTCGGCTTCGCGCTCATCGCGGGCGGGTTCTTCTTGCGACGCGCCTTTCCGGCGCGGCTCCGCCCGTGGGTGAACCGGTCCCGGCGGCCATGGCTCCTCCCCCGACCGCCGTGCCCGCAGCCGCAACTCCCCCGGCCGCCGTACCCGCGGCCTCGACTCCCCCGGCCCCCGTGCCACCCACCGCGGTCATCCCGGCGCCGAGCGCGGACCCTGCGGCCACGAGCGCGGCGGCGCCGGTGCCGGCCGCATTGACACACGAGCTGGCGCCCGCGACGGCTGTCGGCTCCTCGCGCCCAAAGCTCGACTGCACCGTCCCTTACGAGTTCGACGCCCGGGGCCTGAAGCGCTGGAAGCGGAGCTGCTTATGACGCTGCTCACTTGAGAGACGGAGATGGGCCGCAGAGGCGAGGGCGGTTCCGGTAGGGACGACCCGTTCCACCTCACGATGAGGTGACTCGGGT
>CALFNG010000234.1 GCA_937902985.1 uncultured Myxococcales bacterium | reverse complement strand
AACCGCGGGCAGCGTCAGCGGTAGCCCGGCGAGCTCGGCGCCGTACCGCGCGGCGAGACGCGCGCGGCTGGCCTGCCAGCCCGCCAGGTGCGGCGCCTTCGCGAGCAGGACGGCCGCCTGGAGCGCATCGAGGCGGCTGTTCCGACCGAGCTCCGCGTGAACGTACGGAGAGAGCGTGCCGTGCGCGCGAAGGCGCCGTATGGCGGCGGCCACATCGGCGCGGTTGGTCACGACCGCGCCGCCGTCGCCCCATGCGCCGAGGTTCTTCGAGGGAAAGAAGCTGAAGCACCCGGCATCGCCGACGCCGCCAGCGGGGCGACCCACCTCGTCGCGCCCGCCGATGGCTTGCGCGGCGTCCTCGAGCAGGACCAGACGCTCCCGCTCGGCGAGCTCCGCCAGCGCTCCGAGGGGCGCGCTCCGACCGTAGAGGTGCACGGGCAGAACGCCGCGCATGCGCAGTCCTTCGCGTCGCCCGCGGACGAGCGCGTCACGCACGGTGGGCTCGCTGGCGTTCATCGTCTCCGCGTCCACGTCGCAGAAGACGGGGCGCGCGCCGGCGGCCGCGACCGCCTCGGCCGCGGCGATGAACGAGAGCGCCGGCGTGATGACCGCGTCGCCGGCGCCGATCCCGAGCGCGCGCAGCGACAGCTCGAGGGCGTCGGACCCCGAAGCCACGCCGACCGCATGCGCCGTCCCACACGCCTTCGCGAGCCACGCCTCGAACGCCTCGACGCGCGGACCGAGCACGAACCGCGCCTCCCGTGCGAGGTCGCCGATCGCGGCGAGAACGTCGGCCGCGACGGTCGCCTCCTGCGCGGCGAGGTCGACGAACGGGACGCGGCTCACCACTTGCGGTGAAGGAGCGACGGCAGCGCGGCTCGCACGCGGTCCTGGTAGGCGAAGTCGATCTCGGCCGAGGCGAACCCCTCGCCTTCGGAGCACTGGGCGATGACCTCTCCCCATGGGTCGACGATGAGCGACTTGCCGAAGGTGTGCCGGCCGCGCGGGTGCTTGCCGTGCTGCGCGGGGGCCATCAGGTACATCTGGTTCTCGATCGCCCGCGCGCGAAGGAGCACGTGCCAGTGGTCTTTACCCGTCGTGAGGGTAAACGCGGCCGGCACGGTGACGATGCGCGCGCCCTGATCGACGAGCTTTCGATAGAGCTCGGGGAAGCGCACGTCGTAGCAGACCGTCATCCCCAAGCCGACGCCAAGGACTTCGGCGGTGACCGGCTCGGAGCCGGCGCTCGTCGCCGCGCTCTCGCGATACGACGTGCCGTCTGCGAGGCTGACGTCGAAGAGATGCACCTTGCGGTACGTGGCGGCGACGCCGCCCTTCGGATCGACGAGCACCGACGTGTTGTACGGACGCGCGACGTCGGCGCTGCGCTCGGGCATTCCACCGCCCACCACCCAGACGCCGTGCTTCGTCGCGCTCGCGATCAGCGCGCTCAGGATGGGCCCCGGAAACGCGCCATCGAGCCGCTCGGCGATGTCGCGCTTCTGCGCCTCTTCGCCGAAGAACGCGAAGTTCTCGGGCAGCGCGACGAGCTTCGCGCCCGCCGCGGCGGCCTGCGCGATCCAGTGGTGGACGCGCGCGAGGTTCTCTTCGACGACGTCCTGGGCATTGAGCTGCACGACGGCGACACGCATGGCGATGAGCAAAAGCTAGCACGGCAGCTATAGTCGCAAACTCAGCGAGGCAACGGCATGGGCGAACCGCAGTACACGCTCCGGCTCCTCCAGCGCGTGCGAGAGGTGCCCGCCGAAGACTGGGACGCGCTCTTACGCGAAGACAGCTCGCCCTTCGTCGAACATCGATGGCTCGACATGCTCGAAGAGACGGGCTGCGTCGGCGACGACACGGGCTGGGTGCCCGCGCACCTCTCCATCTGGCGACGCGATCGCCTCGTTGCGGTGGCGCCTTCGTACCTCAAGGGCAATAGCGAAGGCGAGTTCATCTTCGACTGGAACTGGGCCGACTTCGCGCAGCGCTCGGGGATTCGCTACTACCCGAAGATCGTCGTCGCCGTTCCCTTCACGCCCGCCACCGGGGACCGGGTGCTCGTGGCCGCGGGCGAAGACCGCGGCGCCCTCACGCAGCTCGTCGCCGAGGCGGCGCGCGAGTGGTGTGGACGGGTGAAGGCCTCGGGCGTCCACGCCTTGTTCCCGCGCGAGGCCGAGGCGAGCGCATGGGAAGCGGCGGGGTACCTCCGCCGCGCCAGCTTTCAGTTCCACTGGTTTCGCGAAGGAGGCACCACGTTCGAGGCCTACCTCGCGCGCTTCAACTCGAAGCGCCGCAACCAGATCAAGCGCGAGCTCCGCGGCGTCCGCGACGCGGGGCTCACCGTCGAGACGCTCGCGCCGGAGCAGCACACGCTCGAAGTCGCGCGCACGATGCACGCTCTCTATGCGTCGACGATCGACAAGCACGGCCACTGGGGCCGGCTCTACCTGAACGAGCGCTTCTTCGACGCCGCGATCGATCGCTTCCGCGACCGCCTCGCCTGGGTGGTCGCTCGCGACCCGTCGGGCGCGATCGTTGCCGGCGCGTTCAACGTCGTGCGCGGTCGGTACCTCTACGGCCGCTACTGGGGCACCCGCGCCGAGGTGCCGTTCCTGCATTTCGAGGTCTGCTACTACGCCGGCGTGCGCCACTGCATCGAGCGTGGGATCGACGTCTTCGAGCCGGGGGCCGGGGGCGAACACAAACGGGCGCGCGGGTTCGTGCCGACCTTGACGCACTCTGCCCATTGGCTCGCCGACCGGCGCCTCCGTTCGGCCCTCGCGCCCTGGCTCGCGCGCGAACGCGAGCGCGTGGAGGCGATCGTGGCGTCGGGAGGAGACGACGACGATCCGGGTTGATGCCCGCCGGCGATGTGGATGCCCGCGGCCGGGCTCCTCGGGAGCCTGACTGAACCGTGACAATGGCCACCGGCCCATGACCGAAACGTGGCGGCTCGGGCGAGGGCACTCCCCTATCAAAGGAGGCGTGCTCACCCTCGCTTTCGTGGCCCTTTTTCTCGTGCACTGGCAGGTGTCGGTCTTCCTCCAGACCTTCTTCTTGCACCGCTACGGCGCCCACCGTCAGTTCACGATGAGCAAGGGCTGGGAGAAGACCTTTCACCTGCTCACCTTCCTCGTTCAGGGTCCGAGCTACCTGAACCCGCGGGCATACGCGATCCTGCACCGCATGCACCATGCGTTCAGCGATACGCCGCAAGACCCGCACTCGCCGACGCATCAACCGAACTTCTTCAAGATGATGTGGCGAACGAAGCTGCAATACGAAGACGTGAAGTACCGTCGAGTGCCCATCGAGCCGCGGTTCGACGGGGGGTACCCCGAGTGGCCGCTCCTCGACGAGAAGCTCTCGAACATGACGATCGCCGTCGGCTGGGGCGCCCTGTGGGCGCTCTTCTACCTCGGGTTCGCGCCCCACTGGTGGCTGCTCGCGTTCCTGCCGTTTCACTGGCTGATGGGCCCCGTCCACGGCGCCATCGTCAACTGGGCCGGCCACGAGATCGGTTACCGGAACTTCGACAGTGACGACAACTCGAAGAACACCCTGGTCTTCGACGTGCTCACCATGGGCGAGCTCTTTCAGAACAACCACCACAAATGGGGGCAGTCGCCGAACTTCGCCGTTCGCGCCTTCGAGATCGACCCGGCCTACCAGATCATGCGCATGTTCGGCGCGCTCCGGATCATCGACATGAGCGGCGCGCAGAAGTCGCGCTGGGAGCCGCGCGAGGCCCGAACGACGCGCGCCGGGGCGGCCGCCGTGCCGCCCGCGCTGGCTCTGCCCGCACCGCAAGACGGACCGTAAGCGCCGTCGTCGGTTTGCCACGATCGCGTGTGCGCGTGTGCGCGTGTGACCGTGGTGCCGTGCGCGCGCCGCATGTGTCACACTCAAGGGAGACATGCGGTCGCGAGCGCTCTTGCTTCTGGCTCTCGCCGCGTGTGCGGGCCACCGGGCGTCGTCCGCGAAAGCCGCACCCCCGGCGGCGGCCCCCGCCGTCGTCGTCGGCGCGTCGTCGCGCACGCTGTCTCCGGCCGAGATCGCGTTCCGCGCGCTTCCGGCGATCGTGACGATGCGCACCGAGCAGTCGCTGGGGACGGGCTTCGTGGTCCGGTCGGACGGGTGGATCGCGACGAACCTGCACGTCATCGTCGGTGGACCCCGCGTGAAAGTCACGCTGCCCGACCGGGAGCTCGACGTGGTCGAGGTCCTCGCCGCGAGCCCTGAGCACGATCTCGCGGTCGTTCGCGTCGAGGCGCGCGGCTTGCCGGTCGTCGCGCTCGGAGACAGCGACGCGATGCGCCCGGGCGACGCGATCGTGGCGATCGGCAACCCGCTCGGCCTCGAGAACACGGTCTCGAACGGGCTGATCAGCGCACGACGAAAGTTCGACGCGGGCGTCGAGGTCCTCCAGATCTCGGCGCCCATCGCGCCCGGCTCGTCGGGGGGCCCCATCTTCAACGACCACGGCGAAGTCATCGGCATCGCCACGGCGGTCCTCGAAGAGGGGCAGAACCTCAACTTCGGCATGCCGGCGCGATACCTCGTGTCCCTGATGAAGGCGCCGGAGCCCGTCCCCTTCCCCGAGTTCGCCAAGGCCATCGCGCAGATCCGGCAATCGGGGGCGCCGAAGGCGCGCAAGCACGCGTCGTATCCGGCGTCGCTGCTCGACGGCTGCACGATCGACGCGCAGCGCCTCATCGTCCGCATGGTGTCCGACGCCATCGACACGGGCGCCCCGCTGTACAACGCCGGAAAGACCTCAAGCTGCTACCACGTCTACGACGGAGCCGCCGCCGACCTCGCGCGCAAGCTTCCGCCGGCCTGCCACGGCCCCGCAAAGGCGATCGGCGACGCGCAGAAGCGCGCGGCGGCGCTGGCCGACCCGAGCGCCCAGGCGTGGGCCATGCGCGACGCGTTCGACGCGCTGATCGAAGCGGTGATGCACAAGCAGCACCCGTGACCGCGGTGGAGCTCACCGGGTTCGAGGCGGTCAACGCGCATGATCGCCGCACACGTGATCGCCGCACACCGCCGTCGTCGAGGCCCGGCCCGCCGCCTACTTGATGTAGTACCCGGAGACCCTCCACTGCCCGTCCGGGTCTTTCATGGGCGTCACCGTCTCGGCGGCGCCCTGCTTGTTCGTGAACGCGGTCGCGTACTGGAGGACGACGTACTGGCCGTCCGGCGCGCCGGGGAGCGTCGTGGCGTAGCGGACCGCCTTGAGAGTTCGCGAGAGGACCTTTCCCAGCGGGGTCCGCGCGCCGTTGAGCTGAGCTTCCCAGCGCCCCTGGTCGACCGTACCCTTGAAGAACGAAGCGGCGTCGCCCCAGCTCTGCGCATAGGCGCCCGAGTCGACGACTGCTAGCCACGCTTCGGCCGCCACCTGTGCCGCCCTCTCGTCGGCCGTCGCGGCCTCTTGCGACGACGCGGAAGGCGCCCCGGTGGGCGCGCTCGAGGTCGTCTGGCAGCTGCAAGCAAGCGCGGCGAGCATCGCGAAGGCAAGGGCAGAGGCGGGCGCGGGCATGAGCCCGCCGAAAGTACACGAGCTCTCGAGCACGGTGCCATCCTCGCGGCGGCTCGCGGCTGGCCTCCGTAAAGGAGGAGCGTCGCGCGCTGCGGATGTCAGCTTGCGCGTTTCGTTCCGGCTACCGCCGCGGGCAATTTTCGTTATTGCCGTCCTTCGCTCCTCGCGTCTTATGCACTGACATTCGAATCGCAAGCGCGCAGCTTGAACTATTCTATTGCGGCGAGATCGCATGGGAAATTCAGCGTTCGGCGATTGCGAGAACGAGCGGAGGAGCGTAGGTGCCAATGGTCGGTAGCTGTTCATTTCGGGTCGGCAGTTGTTCATTTCGTGCTCGAGGGGTCGTCATGAATCCAAGCTCCATCCTTCCCCGGTTTGCTTTTCTGTCGGCTCTGGGTCTGGCGGCCTGCTTCGCGGGTTGCAGTTCCGCGGGCATCAGCACCGGGACCGACGTCGGCTCCGGCGACGGAACGGGCCAGCGCAACGACACGACCGCCTCGTCGTCTGGTAGTCCGACGTCGAACGGAAGCGGCGGCTCCTCCGGCACCGGCGGCAGCTCGGACAGCAAAGGTAGCTCCGGATCGGACGCGAGCACGGGCGGTAGCTCCGGCATGACTTCGTCGGGCGCGGTTTCGGACGGCGGCACGGCGATGCCGAGCCACGGGTGCGGGCAAGGCACGTCGTGCACGCCGGGGACCGACCTCGCGGCTCCCGATCCAGCCGACGGCTTCCAGTTCGTGTTGAAGTCCGGACAGATCACCATCCAGCCGAACACCGAGGCGTACTACTGCTACTACAAGACCATCCCCGGCAGCGCGTCCATTCAGGTCGGCGCGTTCCAGTCGTGGATGAGCACGGGCTCGAGCCATCACTTCATCACCTACGAGGCCACGAGCGCGACCAACGCGGACGGGGCGCTCTCGATGTGTCAGGGCGTCGCGGGCAAGTGGGTCTACGCCACCTCCGTGGCGGGCCAGGTCATCGAGCTCAAGATGCCCGACGGCGTCGGCCTCAGCATGAACGCCGGCACGCAGCTCGTCTTGAACATGCACTTCGTCAACTCGGGCACCACGGCGGCCTCGCCGACCTTGAAGCTCAACGTTCTCTACGCGAAGAACGTGATGTACCAGGCGGGGACCATGATCTCGTTCAACGCGGGCATCAACGTCCCGGCGGCCACGGCCGCCGGGCCGGGGACGCAGACCGTGCGGGGGACGTGCACCGCGCCCGTCGGCTCCAAGTTCTTCGCGCTCACCTCGCACACGCACAAGCACGCGACGGACACGCAGGTGAACTACGTGAGCGGAGGCCAGACGCAGAACATCGTCAACACGACGGACTGGGAATCACCCGACGTGGGCCTCTTCTACGGTCCGAACTTCCTCGAGACGAAGGCGGGCGACTCGTTCACGTACAGCTGCGCTTACAGCAACACGACGTCACAGGCGGTGCTCGTGGGCGAGACGGCCGCTTCCAACGAAATGTGCATGGCGATCGGATATTATTTCCCAGCGGGCTCCACGCGCTGCAACTAAATGGGCATGACGCTTCGGTTCAAGGGGCTCTCGTGTCTCGGGGTCGTGATCGCCGCGCTGGCGGCGTGTAGCTCTTCTTCGTCCAGCCCGCCGCCGGGCGCTGGCGACGGCGGTGACAACGCCGTCGCCGCGTGCGACGCCGTCTCGCTCGCCCCGATTCTCGATGGGGGCGCGGCCGGTTGCTTCGAGTGCCAGACGGCGAACTGCGCGTCGCTGCTCGCGGCGTGCTCGACGGATTGCGTCTGCGCTCCTGTCTACACCTGCCTCCAGCAAAACAGCGTCGGCGGGATCAACAGCGGCTACTCGGCTTGCATGATAGCCGTCAACGCTCAGATGGACGGGAACGTGGCGCTGACGAAGCTCGCCGCCTGCGCCACGCTGATGTGCGGTCCGTCGTGCTTTGGCACCAGCGCCGACGGCGGTTGACGCTCACGTGAGCGACGGACCGGACACCTCGGCGGCACGCTCGACGAGATCGCGGCGTCGGAGAGCGCGGTGTGCGCGGGGAACACCCCGAGCGCCCGTTCGTGATGCTCGTTCAACAGAGCCAGTTCGATCCGGCGCGCGCGCCCGACGGAAAGCACACGGGATATGCGTACTGTCACGTCCCTGCCGGATCGACGACCGACCTCACCGAAACGATCGAGCGGCAGGTCGAGCGCTTCGCGCCGGGCTTTCGCGACCGCTGGAACCCGTACACGACCCCGAAACCCGCGCGTCTTCATCTGCTCCGGGTCGACTCCTCCCGGGGGCGGCGTCCATGGCATGTCGGGCTACCACGCCGCCCGCGCCGCTCTCGCCGCCCTCGGCAGAACGCCCCGCTCGCCGGTCGCCGCTCTCTGAGCGCTCGACTCACGCTCGAGAGCGAAGCTAGAACGCGTCCTTCGCGGCGCGTATCGCGGCGAACGCGGTGACGGCGTCGGCGTCTTTCGCGATGCCCAGCGTGGCTCGGATCTCGGCGGACCCTACGCGAAGGAACGGGTTCTCGGCGCGCTCTTCATCGAGCGTGGTCCCGACGGAAGGCTCGGCGCGCGCGCGCAGGGCCGCCACGCGCGCCTGGGCGCGCACTAGGGCCGCATTGCTCGGCTCGACGTGCACCGCGAAGCGCAGGTTGTTCGCCGTGTACTCGTGCCCGCAAAAGACGCGCGTGTCGCCGGGGAGCGCCGCGACGCGCTCGAGCGACGCGTGCATCTGCGCGGGGGTCCCCTCGAAGATGCGACCGCACCCGGCGCAGAACAGCGTGTCCCCGGTGAAGACGACGCGCTCGGCCCCCGCCTGGATGTAGTACGCGACGGCACCCAGGGTATGGCCAGGGATGTGGATGCACTTCGCCTCGACGTCGCCCACGCGGACCGTGTCGCCGGTATCGACGGCCCGCGTCTGCGCGGGGACGCGCCCGCGGTCGGACACGTGAGCCACGACCTCGATGGCGCCGCCGGCCGCGAGCTCCCCGTTGCCGCCCACGTGGTCGAGGTGATGGTGCGTGCTCCAGATCGCCGTCAGCCGCGCGCCCTCGCGCCGGAGCGCGTCGCGCACGGGGGCGGCCTCGGAGGCGTCGACCACCGCGGCCTCGCCGGTGCCGGAGATGACGAGGTACGCGTAGTTGTCGGATAGACACGGAACGGGGACGATTCGCATGGCTACTGGGCTTCGTCCTTCTTCGTGCGGTAGGCGGTGTTCAGGCAGTCGGCCCCGCACGCGTAGGGCGCGACCTCTTTGATGGTCTCGGCGACCGCGTCGTAGCGGGCCTTCATGTCGACGTAGGCGCTGCCATGGATGTACGGCGCCTTCTCGCCCGGATCGGCAGTCAGGTCGTAGACGCGACAGGCGTTGTCGTTGTCGGCGCAGATCAGCTTCTCGTTCTGGTGCAAGAGCGCGCGGCGGCGCCCGCTGTCGCTCGTCGTCGGCAAGTCGACGATCACGTCCCGCTCTTCGTCGGGCGCTCCGTAAACCTCGCCGACGAGGGACTTTCCCTCGAACGAGGGCTCGCTCGAAAGGCCGAAGAGCTCGAGGATGGTCGGCGCCAGGTCGATTCCACTCCGCATCGGCTCGACGTGCCGCGGCTTGGCTCCGGGCGCGATGATCATGAGGGGGACGTGCACGAGCGTCTCCCACACCTCGAAGCCGTGCCGCGTCATGCCGTGCTCGCCGAACTCTTCGCCGTGGTCGGCAGTCACGATGATCACCGTTCGCGCCGCCCAGGACCTCGCCGCGATGAAGTCGAGCAGCTTGCCGACGTACTGGTCGGTGAACTGAACCTCGCCGTCGTAGCGGTCGCGCGGGTTGGGCCCCCAGTCGATCCCGTCATGGCGCTGGTAGAGATCGTGCGGGTCGAGGAAGTGGGCCCAGAAGAAGAAGCGGCGCGAGTCGTTCGCGGGGTCGCCGAGCATCTCCTCGGAGACCTTCTCGTGGGCCGGCGACGTGATGTCCCGATCGGTGTTGGGGTCGAACGTGATGCCCGGCACGAGGCGCCAGTCGTCGAACCCGTAGTCGAAGCCCGCCGTCTTGAAATACATGTGGGCCATCACGCCCATCGTCCGGATCGCGTTCTGCTGCAGGAGCTTGGGGAAGAAGAGGTCGTTCTTGTAGGTCCCGAAGAACCAGCCGCTCCTTATGAGCTCTGACGGCAGCCGCCCGGCGAGCAGGCCGCCGAGGCTCATCGACGTGTACGACGACACGGAATAGGCGTGGGTGAAGGTGACGGCTCGCTTCTCGAGGTCCGTCAGGCGCGGCGCAATCGGCCGCGGGTAGCCGTTCCAGGGCATGTCGGCGCGGAGGCTGTCGATTGACAGCAAGATGACGTTGGAGTCCTTGGGCAACCCCGGCGGGGTCGGCGGCCGCGCGGGCACCCACCCCGCGGCGGCTCCGACCACCCCGGTGGCGCCCGCGGATCCCCTGGCTCCCGCCGGACTCGGCGACCCCGACGTCGCTGCGTGGGCCGCCGGACCCGCCGCCGCGGAGCTCGGGGTGACCGGCGAGCCCACGGGAGGCGGAGGATCCTTCGAGCAGGACGCCGCGAGTGTGGCAAAAATGGCCGGGAGCGCGAGACGCCGCATGACGACGAGCCACTACTGCCCGCGCGGGCGCCGCTCGTCAAATCGAACGGGCGACGCGCTCGAGCCAGCGCGCGAGCGAGCGCGCGAACGTCGGCACGAACCGCGGGACCCCCGACGGCGGTTCGTCAGGAGTCGACCGTGATCCCGAGCTTTTCGCGGAGCTGGAGGTACGGCTCGCTGATGCTGTAGAGCACGATCTCCTTGCCACGGTCTTTGCTCGAGACGCTCGACGCGTCTTCCGTGGCCCGCATGACTTGCACGGCCACGCCTAGGTCGTGCGCCAGCAGGAAGCCGGCGCGGTCCGCCGTGAGATCGACGGCCGCCACCCACTTCTTGAGATCGATCGCGCCGCCTGACTGCAGGAGCTTCGAGACCGTGCTCGCGAGGATTTCGCGCTGCACGCCCACGAAGTCGAGCGTCATGAACGCGAGCGCCTCGTTCACCTGCCCCTGGAGGTCGGGGCCAATCGGGAACTGCGGGACGCAGAGGCGAATGGCCGCGAAGAGCCAGGCCTTCAGGCCCGTGCCGGTCGGCACGAGGTGCCGCACGTAGTACCCGGGCCGGAAGTAGGTCAGGTGACGGCCGGCCACGAACGCGAGCGACTGGTTCGGGACCACCCGCTCGAACGCCGCCCGTCCGAGCACGATCGACGGAACGTGCGCATGGAGGAAGCCGAGCCCCGCGGGATCGTCGGGGTTCTGGAAGACGGGCGGCGCCTCGAAGCCGAAGACCCCCTGCGCGTAGTGCAGCATCTGCGACGCGGCATAAGGTTGCGACGCGAGGTCGGTTCGGTACTCGAGGCCGTACCCCTGGGCTTCCAGCGGCTGCGTGCGTGCGCGAATGATGGTCGGCTGAATGAGCGCGAAGATGCGCGTGACCAACGGGTCGGCGTCTTCGTGCGTGATCCGCTCCGCCCAGTCGTCTTCTTCGAGCACGGCCTGCGCCGCGGCCGCGTTGTCGCCGCGGTAGCGCAGGTAGAAGCGCTCTTCGTCGGCCCCGGCGAGGCTCAAGACGCTGAGCGCCTGGCACAGGCACCACGCCGGGTCGGGCCGCCGTGCCTCGGTGTAGAGCCGCCGGAGGAGCTTGTAGCTCTCGACGCGGTACGGATTCACCGTGAGCATCTGCGTCTGCGCATTGACGGCCTTGTCGAGGTACTGCGTGACGTCGCTCGCGTAGAGCTCCGCCAGCGTCTCCGCCCGCTCCTTCCCTTCCGGGTCGAACGCCTGCGCGGCCTCGTACGCATCGATCGCGAGCTCGGGCTCGTTCAGGAGCTTCCGATAGAGGGCGCCGAGCCGGTCGAGCACGGCGACGATCTTGTCGCGATCCTGCAGGCGCTTGGCCTGCTCGAGCTGCACCTTCAGGAGACGCTCCACTCCCTCGTGGTCGCCGGTCTGCAGGCGAAGCTCGATCGCTTCGTCCATCGCCTTGCTGAGCGTCGGGTCGAAGTCGATGGCCTTGTCGTAGAAGAGGAGCGCGTCTTCGATCTCGCCGAGGTGGCGCGCCGTGACCATGGCGGCCGTGTGCATGTACTTCGCGCGCTGCTTCGGGTCTTCCACGAACTCGGTGAGGCGGAGCACGACCTCGACGAGGCTGCCCCAGTCTTTCTCGGTCGAGTAGAGCTCCATGAGCTTCGTGAGGAGCTTGCGGTCGTCGGGGCGCTCCTCGAGCGCCGCGAGGTAAGTCTTGCCGGCGCGGCCACGGCTGTTCAGCTTCTTGAACTCGACGTCGCCGATCTCGAGCAAGAGCTCGAAGCGCTCCGCGCCCACGGCCAGCTCGAGGCGCCGGCGCTTCGTGTTGACGAACTCCTCCCAGTCGCCCGTCTGCTCGTACACGCGCGCGAGCGCGTTGAGCGGAGCCGGGTTGCCCGGGTCGGCGTCGGCCGCCTCGCGAAGGAGATCGACCGCGCCGTCGAGCTCTCCGAGGCGCCGCAGCGACTCGCCGAGGCGCCACTGGGCGTCGGCGCGATCGGCACGCGACAGATCGTCGCCGTGCCGCTGCAGGAGCCGCGCGAAGGCGAGCCGCGCGGCGCCGGTGTCGTTGCTCTCGAACATGACCCGGCCCACGCGCGCCAGCGCGTCGGCGTCGTCGGGCGCGATCTGTTCCAGCGCCTGCAGCGCCGCCACGACGCGCGGGTGCGATTCGCTGATCGCCGGCGCGCTCGGGCGGCCGTCGGTCCCGGGAGAAGACGCGCGCGCCGCGGTGCTCCGGCCATAGCTCTCGATGAACCGGACGAGCGCGCGGACGGCGTCGGCCTTGTCGAGCGTCGCGGCGCGGCCGACGAGCGGCTCGAGGTGGCGCGTCGCCTCGACGAAGCGCTCGCCCTCGAAGGCGATGTCGCCCATCACGAGGAGCGCGTCGGCGTTCGAGGGATCGATCTCTATCGCCAGCCTCGCGTGCTTCTCGGCGTCGTCGTCGGCGAAGAGCTTGTCGCGAAGGACGCGCGCCATCTCGCCGTGAAGGCGGCCCCTGACGACGTCGCCCTCGGCGAGCGAGAGTTCGCGCTCGATGAGCTTCACGACGCTCGCGGCATCGCCTCGAGCCGCATAGGCGTGGCGGAGAGCAGTCGCGATGGACGCGTCTTCGGGCGTCGCCTCGATCGCCCGCTTGTACCGATCGATCGCGGCGTCGCGATCGCCGCGGCTCTCGAGGAGGCGGGCCGCACGCACCCACTGCTCGGAGCGGGCGGTGGCCGTGGGCGCCGTCTCTGCGAGCGCCTCGATCGCAGTGAGCGCCGCCCGCGCGTCGCCGGCTTGCTCGCGCAACCGGGCGAGGGCCTCGAGCGCGGGACCGTGCCCCGGCTGCTCTTCGATGACGCGCTCGTAGACCCGCGCCGCGTGGTTCGGGGAACCGATGTTCTCCTGGAGGACGCGCGCCTGCTGCATATGGAGCTCGACCTTGCGCGCCGGATCCGTGGTCATGGCCGCGTGACGCGCGTAGAGGTCGTTGAGCGTGTCCCAGCGCCCGAGCGCGCGGGAGTGCCTCTCGAGCCTGGTGAGCGCCGCGTCGTTGACGGGGTCGAGCTTGAGGATCAGCTCGAGGCACTCGGCGGCGCTCGCATGGTCGAGGAACTCTTCGTCGTGGAGCGACGCCATGCGCTCGTAGAGGTTGACCTTCTGCCGCGGCGTCGGCGCGGCCAGGACCTGCCGCTCGAGGTTCGTGAGCAGCTCGCGATAATTGCTCGTGCGGTTGTAGATCCGATCCAGCCCCTTGAGCGCGTCGAGGCTGTCGGACTGCACCTCGAGCACGGCCTTGAAGCGCTGTTCGGCCTCGGTCAGGTCTCCCAGCTGGTCTTCGTACAGCTCGGCGATCTTGAGCAGGGCCTCGACCTTCTCGCGGCCGATCGCGGATTCGGCGCGCTGCTCGAGGATGCCCGCGAGGGTCTTGAAGTCGCCCGTGCTCTCGGCGATCCGGGCCATTCCGTCGCACGCCGTCAGGTGGGTCGGATCATCGACCAGCACCTTGGTGTACGCATCGCGGGCGCGCACCGCGTCGTTGAGGTGCACCTCGTAGACGTCGCCGGCCTCGGCCCGGAGATCGCGCCCGTGCGGCGAGTTGCCCAGGAGGTCGGCATACGCGATCAGCGCGCCGACCAGCTCGGGCCATTGCTGGCCCTTGCGATAGAGGGTCGTGAGGCCCTCGTGGGCGGCCTCGTTCGTGCGATCGGAGGCGAGGATCTGCTGATAGCCCATGACGGCCAGGTCCGGTCGAGCGAGCTTCTCGGCGTACCACCGCGCGGCGTGGGCGAAGAGCTGGTTGCGATCTTCGTCCGGCTGCCCGCCGCCCTGGATGCTCTCGGTGAGCGTGGCGAGGACCTCGTTCCACAAGGGGGCCTTGCCCTCCGCGAGGCGCTCGATCTCTTCGGCCACGGAGCCGTCGCTCGGCACTTCGCAGAGCGCGCGGGCGTACGCGAGGATGCCCTGGTCCGGGTCGTCGAGCTCGTTCGCGCAAAGGCGCCCGATCTCGGAGAATATCTTCGCGAGCTCCTCGCCCGGGGCCGCGGAGTCGCTGCGCTGGATGAGCGCTTCGACCACCTCGGAGAACTTGCCATTGGCTCGTCGCACGTCGTCGAGGGCGGTCTGCGCTGCGGCGTCTTCCGGGTCGAGTTCGACGAGCTCGGCGTACGCGCGCTCGGCTCCCGCGAGGTCTCCGGCGGCCTCGCTGAAGAGGCGCGCGGCGCGGCGAAGGAGCGATTTCTTCACTTCGAGCGAGTCGGCGTCCTCGCCGCTCACTCCCTTGGACGCCACGTCGAACGCCTCGGCGACGGCCGAGGGATCCGCCCCTTCCTCGACGGCATGCTCGAGCGCGTCGGCCGCGTCGATGTCTTCGGGACCCGCGATGAGGAGGTCGACGAGCTGCGTCAGCTTCTCTTCGGGGAACTCGCCCTGCGCCGCCTTGAGCGCGGCAGAGACGCGGCCGAGCGACTCGAGCTCGTCCATCACCGCCGTCGCGTCTTTCGGGCGCTTCGTGGGATCCTTGGAGAGGAGCTTCAGGACGAAGTCGTCGATGTCGGACGTGATCCAGCCACGCGGGCCCCTGGTGCTCGGAGGCTCGGGGGCCGTCGTGACGTGAGCGAACGCGGCGTCGGTCGCGCTCTCGAAGGAGAACACGGGCTTGCCCGTCAAGATCTCGTACATCATGGCGCCGAACGCGTAGAGGTCCGTCGCCGCGTCTGCGCGATGGCCCCGCACCTGTTCGGGAGAGATCGTCTTCGGCGAGCCGAACACCGCGAGGACCCCGGTGTGTCCGTTTGCGACCGTGGCGCGCTGCCGGAGGCGATCGGTCCCGAAGTCGATGAGCGTCACGTGCGCCCCTCCCTCGCCGTAGCTGACGAGGACGTTCTCGAGCTTGAGGTCCCCGTGCGCGATGCGCGCGCGGTGCATGGCCGCGAGGGGCTGGAGGATCCCGCGGAGGATCGGCCTCGCGTCGCGGATGTGCATCGCGCCCGAACGCGCGAGCCTCGCGCTCAGCGGCTGCGCGTCGATGAGATCGTAGCTGACCCAGTAGGTGCCGTCGTGCTCGCCCGCTTCGAGGCCGCGCGGAAGGCCCGGATGGTCAATGGCGGCCACCATGCGGTTGGCGGTGAGGAAGCGCTGCACGGCGCGCTTGTCGCGAACGGCCTCGCGCCGCAGCACCTTCAGGGCGCGCCGCTCTTCCTTGCGTGCCGCGGTGTAGACGATCGACTGCCGACTCTCACCGAGCTTGCGGAGGATCGCGAACGGCCCGAGCTTGCCGCCGTTGGGCAGGTCTTCCTTGCCGAAAAGACCGTTCACGTCGCAGACGCGCGGGTCGACGCCCTGACGCGAAACGAGGATGACGTCGATCAAGGCTTCGAGCTGATCTCCGTCG
Source organism: uncultured Myxococcales bacterium (assembly GCA_937902985.1). Lineage (GTDB taxonomy): Bacteria > Myxococcota_A > Polyangia > Polyangiales > Polyangiaceae > Palsa-1150. The sequence continues at coordinate 5,500 of CALFNG010000234.1, read as the reverse complement.
AAGCAGCGCTCCGTCAACGCCCGGGCGAAGCTCGCTTTCGCGGTCGCACCCCCGACCTCGTCGGGATCCAGACCGAGGAGGCGCTCGCTCATGGAGGTCATTTCGTCGAGCGAGTAGAGCCGCTCGAGCTCAGCGCGGAGAATGTCGATCGTCGGATTCATGTGGCACCGGACAGCTGCGATGAAGTGGCCATGGTAGCGAAGCTCGCGAGCTCTTGGATCTACATACAACCTCCGGCAATGGCTGCCATTTACTCCGTCGCCAGCGCGTCTCATTGCTCCGTCGGCGGAAACGACCGCGCAAGAGCTTGCGCTACGACGGGCAAATTGCCGCGCGCTTGCGCGCTGCCTCGCCGTGACGTGGGGTTCTGAGCGCAAAGCGCGTTGATCGCGCCGGTCCGGACGTGGCGCTCAGCTGGCCAACGGCTCGCCCGTCATCGTCGCCGTCGGTGCGTCGCGCGGCGCATTTTTTTCGCGAGCGGTTCACGGCAGGATGGCGCGAACCGCCAGTTGCCTGCGAACGCGGCGATCAGGAGTTGGTCTCGGGCTTGGCCGTCGCGGCTTTCCGCAGCCGCCAGCACGGTGGGCATCGCCACTCGACGCCAGCGGCGCCGCCCGGACCTTTGCTGCGGCTGAGGCGCCACCCGAAGCTCTTGCTCAGCAGCGTGTGAGCCGTGTTGGTCTGCGGCGCCACACGATGACAATCGACGCACGCTGGACGTTTGAACATTGCCACCCTCCTCCTGCTTGCCTGCTTGCCATCATACGGCCGCACCATCGGAGATCCTGGGCGACGAAAGAGCCTAAGCGATCGACCGAAGATTACACGCGGCGCGCGCCCCGCATCCGTTCGCTGTCCCGAACGACCTTGCCGACATTTCGTTCGAACTCGCGCCGGTCGTCGTACAGCTTGAAGACCTCGGAGCCGAGCGAGAGATTGAGCATCTGCGCCCACATCTTCACCATCGGCGCGCGGGCCAGCAAGTGGACGGGGCGGAGCTTGCTGCGGTGCCGGAGCAGCCACGCCGTCGTGAGGGCGCGAACTTCGGGCTCGTAACCCGACTGGGACTCGGCATCGATGATGATGGCGAACTCCGCTTCCCTCGACGCCGCCTCGTCGAGCGCCGCGAGCGTCAACGCCATCATCTTGCCGACGAGGTGACCGGCGAACTGGAGTCGGAAGACGTCGCTCATCCGGCCGTTGACGACAATCGCCGCGCCGCGCGGGCCGCGGATCGACAGGGACCCGTCGGGCAGCTTCTCTGAAGTGACTTCCCGTGCGCTCTGGTCATCCATCGACCGATCCTCCTGGTCTACAAATGCGCCGCTGTGGCATCGGGACCACGCGTCCCATCGAAGTCAGCGTGACTGGATCACTTTCGCGGGGGCCGCAACCGGGGGGGCGGGATCGTCGGCGGGGGCCGCGTGAGCCCGTCGCTCATTTCCTTGAGGACCCGCTCGAGCATCACTCGTTGCTGAACGTCCAAGCGCAGATGTCCGTATGCGCGGCCAATTTCTTCAACCCCGAAAGAGGCGATCGCGGGCATGAAGAGCGCGACAGACGACACGATGAACCGTACACGCACGCTCTCCGTGACGACCGCCGACCTCAAGGTCTTGCCTCCGGTCACCGCCGACAGCCGGCTCCTCTGCGCCGGAGTCGGTCCGCCGCCCTCGGTGACGACCAGGACCTTCACTTTGCTGAAGTCGGGCCCCATCGACGCGAGCTGCCGCAGGCAGTCGTCCCATTCGGGGTCGCTCGGCGTTTCGGCGTTCTCGTGCAAGACGAGCAGCGAGCCGATGCCGCGGGTGACCAGGTTCGTCGGCATAGGGGCTCAGGCCTCCAACGGCGCGAACTTCGCAAAGAAGTGACCGAGAATCTCGGGCATCTCGACGATCCTGTAACCACGATTCTCGCGGGCAGTTTCTTTCACCTTTCCCACCACGGCGGCGACGAACTCGATGTGCGACTTGCTGTAGACGCGCCGCGGCACGGCGAAGCGTGCCAGCTGAAAAACCTGGTCGAACACGTCGCCGCTCTCTTTCGAGACGCGATGCATCAGGAACGGCGCCGCCGCGATTCGAACGCCTCCCTCGAGGTACATGTCGGCGCAGAGGGCCACACTGGGCAGCTTGTCGGCTGCAAGGTGCGGGTACATCGCCTCGACGTCGACGAAGACGCCGGACCCCCCGATTGGTTTGCTCACGCGGGCTCCCGCCTGCTCCATGAGCTCCCCCAGGGTCGCGACCAGCCGGACTCGATGCGCCAGGTAGTCCTCGTCGATCCCCTCGCGAAGCCCGACTGCAATTGCCTCCAGATCGCGGCCCGCCAAGCCTCCGTACGTGTAGAACCCCTCGTAAAGCACCAACTTTTCCTGGCACAACCTGGCGAAGCGTTCGTCGTTCGTCGCGATGAAGCCGCCGATGTTGACGATGGCGTCCTTCTTCGCGCTCATCCAGCAGCCGCTGGCGTACGACATCATCTCTTTCACGATGTCGGCGATGCTCTTGTCACCATAGCCGCCTTCGCGCGTCTTGATGAAATACGCGTTCTCGGCGAAACGGCTCGCGTCGAGGAAGACGGGGATATCGTGCTTGTCGGCCAGCCGCCGCACGTCGCGGAGGTTCGCCATCGAGACCGGCGACGAGCACGCGAAGTTGTTGAGCACGGTCATGATGATCATCGGGACGCGGTCGCCGTAGCGCTCGAGCGCGACCTCGAGCCGGTCCAGATCGACGTTTCCCTTGAAGGGCGACGGCTCGTCGAACCTCCAGAGCCAATCGCCCACGAGGTCGACCGGCTTCCCCCCGCGGTTTTCGACGTGTGCCTTCGTCGTATCGAAGTGGGTGTTGCTGAGAACGATGTCTCCCCGGTCGACCAGGAGCTCCATGATGATCTTCTCCGCCGCGCGCCCCTGGTGGGTCGGAATGACACGCGAGAATCCGGTGATGTCCCTGACGGACTTCTCGAAAGCGAAGAAACTCTTCGAATTGAAATACGCCTCGTCGCCGCGCATCAACGCGGACCACTGCTGGTCGCTCATCGCGCCGGTGCCGCTGTCGGTGATGAGATCGATGTAAACGTCGTTCGCCTCGAGGTGAATCGGCGAGTAAAACGCCGCGGCGAGGATTCGCTCGCGGTCCGACCGCGCCGGAAGGGCGAGCCTCTCTACCACCTTCGTGCGATACGGCTCCGCGACCGTGCGGGCGAAAAGGTCCTGGGCGAAGTCGCTCATGAAGGCTGGCTCTTTTCGGCTACGTGACGTGTCGCAAGTCCAAGTTACTACTCCTAGAAGACCGACCCTCGACGAGTCAAGGTCTCAAGCGGCGGCGGCCCCCCTGATGGCCCCCTCATGCCTTGGCATGACGTGGCGCGCGGAAGCCTCCTTCGGCTTTGCACACGGGGGATACGCGATTCCGACCGCGGCGCCGCGCCCCGCCCCCCCGGCCGGCCGGCCGGCCCGGGTCGAGGGCTCCGGCCGAAACGTTTCGACGCCATTGCCGCCGTGTGGCGGCACCTCGGGGAGCCGGGGGCCTGGAAAGATCGTCAAAGGCGTAACGGGCCTGCGCGTGGTGCCCGAATGTGATGCCCGAGTATGGTGCCTCGCATGAAGCGAACGGGAGCGACGCGAGCGGGCCGAGGCGGCGAAGGCGGTGACGAGGCGATGGCGAAGCGACGGCCAGCGATCGCCGGGTGGAATGTGGGGGCAGACGCGGGCGTGAGTGGCCAGGAGACACGTGACATCTCCGGCACCCCGAAAAGAGGCGCTCTAGTTAGTATTATTCGTTGCGTTCGGTCCAAAGGCATGGCTAAAATTGAAGCGTCGATTCTTGCGCGCTGAGCGGTCACAATCACCGAGAAGCAGGAGGAACACATGATCGGTCGACGTCATTTTCTGGCGGGCTTGGGAGCCGTCGCGGTCGTCGGGTTCAACCCGAGATCACGAACGTGGATCAGCGTCGCGGAGGCCGCGCCGTTCGATCGGATCCCGCCGCTGGACGGGGTACTCCGCATGGACCCCGCGTCCCTGTCGGCCGCGGCCGTGGACGTCGGAAACATCGTTCACAACACACCCATCGCGGTCCTCGAACCTGGCTCCGTCGAGGACATCCAGAAGATGATCCGGTACTGCCGCCGGCACGGCATCAAGGTCGGCCCGCGAGGCATGGCACACACCACGTTCGGGCAGTCGCAGGTCGAGGCAGGACTCAGCATCGAGACGAAGACGCTCAATACGATTCATTCTGTGACGAGCACCAGCGCCGATGTCGACGCCGGCGTCACGTGGAAGGATTTGCTGACCCAGATCGTGCCCATGGGCCTCACGCCGCCCGCGCTGACCGGCTTCACCGGGCTCTCGTTCGGGGGCACCCTCTCCGTCGGCGGAATCTCGGCGAACTTCGGAAACGGAGCCCAGGTCGACTACGTCCGCGAGCTCGACATCGTCACGGGCGAGGGCGAGTTTCGACACTGCTCGGCCCACGAGAACAAGGACCTGTTCGAGGTCGTGCTCGCGGGACTGGGTCAGTGCGGGATCATCACGCGCGCGGTCGTCGAGCTGATACCAGCCAAGCCGATGGTTCGCGCCTATACATTCACCTACACCGACAACGCGACGTTCTTTCGCGACTTCAGGACGCTGATCAACCGGGAAGAGCTCGACGAGCTCTACAACTTCGGCATCCCGAACGGGTCGGGGGGCTTCATGTATCAGCTGAACGCGGCCAAGTACTTCGATCCGTCGCACCCTCCGGACACGGCGACCCTGTTCCGGGGGCTGAGCGTCGATCCGGCGGCCGGTCAATTCCAGGATGTCCCCTATCTCGATTACCTGCTTCGGATCGACTCGTTGGTCGACTTCTTCAGGACGCAGGGACTGTGGGACGGCGTCCTTCATCCCTGGTTCGACATCTTCTTGCCCGAGCGCACCGTCGAGCAATACGTCGGCGAGGTCACGCCCACCCTGACCTTCGACGACGTGGGGGCCGCCGGATTCCTGCTTCTCTTTGCGAAGAAGCGAGAAAACTTCACGCGTCCCTTTCTGCGGATCCCCGAGACGGAGAAGTGGTTCTACCTGTTCGATATTCTGACGGCCAACTCCGTGGCCGGGCCCGATCCTGCGTTCCAGGCGCGCATGATCGCCCGCAACAATCGGCTGTTCGAGAAGGCAAGGCGCATGGGCGCGACTCGCTATCCGATCGGCGTGGTCGAATTTAGCCAGCTCGACTGGATCCTCCAGTACGGGCGGGAATGGCCCGTGTTCTTGAGCCGCAAGCGGCAGTTCGACCCCGACGGCATCCTGACGCCGGGGCCCGGAATCTTCGACGGATTCCGGTGATCGACCGGCTCGAAGGCCCGCCGAGCCGACGCCCGCATCGAGGGATCGGCCCGAGCCCGCGGGGCTTCGCCGCCTCGAACATCGCCACCATGAAGACCCCCGCGTCATCAGCAGTAACAGATGCCGTAAAGCTCGTTCAAGAACGTCCGCATCGCGTACCAG
>CALFNG010000233.1 GCA_937902985.1 uncultured Myxococcales bacterium | reverse complement strand
GTCACCGCCACCCCCGCGCTCGGAGGACTGCACCCTGACTACCGCACCGCAGCGTAAGAGCCGCGGACGACCAAAGGAGCCAACACAGGGTAAGGGACCGCGCCCACGTCGACGGGATTCGGCGGCGTGATGTCGCTCGCCGGGGATGCTGGCGTGGCAGACGCGGCGGCGCTCTGCGCCGAAGCGGTGCGACTCGCCGTCGCGAGAAGCGCGACGACGAACAGAGGTGCGGCCAGGCGCTTCACGCGGGACGCGCAGTATGCGCGAGAACGGACGCCGCGGTGAAACCGCCGCGATCGGTCGACCGCGCGAGACCTCGCCGCGGACGAGGAACTCGCGCGATCAGCGAGCCACGAATTCCTTGAGTCGGTCGAGCTCCTTCGGTGTCGTCACCTCCGCGAGCCACTGGATCTGCGTCTCGGGAGAAGTGAAGACCCGGCGGTCAGGGAGCCGCGCCTCGCTCACGAGGCGCATCACTTGCATGACCGAGGTCGGCGAATCCGGCACGATGAGAATCGCGCTCCGAAGCGTGCGCGGGTTCGACGCGTTGAACATCGCGATCGCTCGCTCCGCCGTTCCCGCTCCGAAGACGGTGCAGCGTCGCCAGTCGGCCGCGACAATGATGCGCTCGTGGGCTGGGAGCTGGTCGAGCACGCTCTTCATCATGGCGATCATCGCGTCCACGTCCGCGGGCGAGCGGTAGCCGGCGTCGACGCGGATCTCGAGAAGCCTACCGACGACGCGCTGGCACGTGTTCCCCGAGGACATGCATCATGGTGGCGCCTTCTGCCTGTCGAGGGAAGGCGGGCCTCGGAGGGCCGGCCCGTGAAGGTCCCTACCTGGCAAAGCGATCCGGTGCGGCAACGCTGTGGCACATCGATCCTCCGCAATAAGTGGCGGTCCGCGGGCATGCCGCCGGCACGTCTGCTGCAAAACTGTAACGCCATGCTCCCACGTGTCGGCGGCTATACGCCGCGCCGCCCTGTTCCCGTTGTCGTCGATCGTGGCACCGGCGCTCGTCGCCTGCGGGGGGTCGTCGTCGCCGGCCGTCCCGCCGCCGGACGGAGGGACTCTTGCGGCGTTGACGGTCCGCGGCGCTTCCGACGCGACGCCGGACGAAGGGGCGCCCGATGCGATGGCGGACGAAGGCGTTTCCTACGCGATGACCGACGCGGCGCCCTGTACCGTGTTCCCCGGAGTGGCGCCCCGCATGGTCATCATGAACTGCTCGGACTACGAGTATCCCTTCGAGGGGTCCCCGGTGCGTGTGGTGACGATCCTGTCACCGGGTTCTCCAAGACCCAGTGCCAGGCGTTATGTCCGGACCCGTATCCGGACGCCGGAGACCACCTCACCGGCTGTAGCACCACGACGTTCCAGAACTTCGGAGGCCTGCCAGCGGCCCCGGGGTACTTGCGCTGCTCGTACGGCTGCGCCACCGGGCGTCGCCCCTCCGGCCTCCGGCCCTGTCCGCCGTCGCCTGCGCGGGCCGTGACGGGTGCCTTTCTGGCGCAGATCCGACACGGCGGTCCCCGTCCATCCCGATCTGGTGCGGGAGCTGGGGCTGCCGGCAGCGGACGAGGCCGAAGGGATGGCGCTGGCGCTGGCCTCGGACCTCTGGAACGAGGACCGGAGCTGAGCGCGCGAGCGCAGTGCCGCGCGCCGCGTCCATGGCTCATGGTCGACTTCGTCCTCAAGGTCGCGTTCGAGGACCAACGCGCGGCAAGAGGAACAAGTGCGGACGAGCGGCCTCGAGTGGGTCGTGGCTCGTCCCGGAAGGCTGACGAACGGCCCCGCGCAGCACCGGTACGTGAAGAAGACCGCGATCGAGTCGGTTCCGTCGTCGATCTCGCGCGCAGACGTCGCGGACTTTCTGCTCGCGGCGTGCGAAGCACCGACATGGGTCGGGCACGCGGTCCAGATCGGCGGCCGAGACCTCAACCGACCTGGAGCCGCAGCGAGGCGCTGGCGGCGTGGAAGGCTCTTCTTGTCGAGCTTGGATCGATCGAGTGTTGCTCGGGTCTTTCCCGGGGCCTAGCCTTTCGCCAACGGCGTACGAGGCGGGCAAGAGGCTCTTCCACGCGATCGTCGTCGTCGGCGCATCGATGGGCGGGTGCGGGACCAGCGAGATCGCCGCGCCGGCGCCAGGTACGGACGGGTCGGCGGCGCCCGATGGCGCGGCCGCCGACGGAGCACTCGACGCGGAACCAGCCGGCGGAGAGGACGGCCCAACGCTGGATGGCGACCGCCTCGACGCCGCCGCCGATACGGCCGACGCGACCGCCGTGGCCGACGCGACCGACGCGGTCGACGCGCCTGCGGATTCGCCCTCTGACGTTGGCGCGGACGTGAGCTTTCCTCACATCACGAAGTAGTTGTCGTGCTCCCTCCGTTTTCGTCGTTGTCGCGGCTCGCGCGCCGGAGCGACGAGTCACTTCCCTGGGACGACGAATGCGTCGATCGACTGGACGAGAGGAGTCGCAAGCGGGTCGGCGACTACTGGGCGGGACGAGCGGAGGCCGAGCTTCGCGTCGCGGTTGCGTTTGCGAGTCTGGGCGAGCAACTCCGCGACACCGGCACCGAGCCCGCCGTCCTGGCCCTCCTCGACGCCTCGGTCGCCAACGAGCGATACCATGCATCGCTCTGCGAGCGGCTCGCCGTTCGATACCTGGGAATGCCGATTGCCAAGCCGCAGGCGGGCCAGGTCCACCTCCCGCCCCTGCCGGGGGTCGACCGGCCGATGCGCGCCGCGCTCTTCGCGGCGGGTCTCTGCGCCGTCAACGAGAGCATCGCGACGGTATGGTTGGAGCACGGCTTCGCCCGTGCGACGGCGCCGCTGGCGCGCGCCGTGAACCAGATTCACCTGGCCGACGAAGTCGTACACGCGCGCGTCGGCTGGGCACATCTCGCTTCGCGGTGGGTCACTCCGGTCATGCGCAGGGACCTTTCACGCTGGCTGGTGCCGCTCCTGCGAACGAACGTCGCGCAATGGCTCGCGAGCGAGACGCTCGCCGGGCCGGGAGTCCCCGACCACGGCCTCGTGGACCCCATCGAACAGCGCGCGCACGTGCTCGGCGCCGTCCACAACGTCGTCATCCCTGGGTTCGACCACGTCGGGATCGACGTGTCCGCGGCGGCGCGCTGGTTCAAAGCCGAATTCGGATGACGTCGCAGGAGGCTCAACTTGGTCGGCGTTCTCGAACGAGGGGACGGGAAAGGCGTCGTGTGAGCGTTACGTTGCCTCTCCGCGGTCCTTCACGCGCGAACAGGCCAAAGAGTTCCTGTCCCACGGTTACCCTCGGCACCACTGCGTGTGACCACAACGCCTGGCCGTGACGGGCGTATGAGATGAGTCAAACGCTGAAGACCCTCACGTTCGGGAAGAACCTGCTGAATCGCCCGAGATCGTCGACGTCCGACGTGAAGACGACGTCGCCGCGTCGCGCGGTGGACGCGATGACGATCGCGTCGATCGTCACGCTGGCGTCGACGTCGCCGCCCCTGCGCAGCGACGCGAGGGCCTCCCCCGCGATCTTCGCGAGATCCTCGTCGAGCGGCTCGACGTCGAACATGGCGCGGATCAATTGGCGACGCGTGTCAGGCCCCTCCACCACTCCGCGACCACGGCCGCAGGGACCGTGATCCGGTCCTTCCCCACCTGGGCGGCAGCAACGATCTCACGGATGCGCCTTCGGGTCCGCTCGAGCGCGATCAGCGCTCCGGTGTCGAGGGTCAGCCCTCCCATTGAGCTCGAATAGCCGCGATCCGCTTCTGGCTGACTTTCGTGCCGGTCAGCTTGAGGTACTTCTTCCGCGCGGCTTGCTGGCGGGGCGTCGCGCGCGGACGCGCGGCCCTATGGGCGCCGTTCTTCGAGCCATTCTTCGCGGACTTCACGCCCAAAACGTAACACGGTGCGGCACCCATCGCACCCCCGCCAGCGCAACGGCTAGGCTTCGGGTGGACCGCTTTCTGCGGCGTGAGAACGAGATGAGTCGCCAGCCCACTGCATCCACCTCCACGACCTCTCGCTCCGGGTTCGGGACTTGAAGTCCGAGCTCGAGGCGGTCTTCTTCAACGCGCGCCACGAGTTCACGCTCCAGTACCCACTCCTCCTGGCGCCGCTGCTCGTGACGGACCCAGACGACGTCGTCCTGAGGAAGATGCGGACGGTGGCAACGTTCGTCGACATCCTGTTAACCCGACGCCTCTGGAACTTCCGGCAGATTTCCTACTCGACGATGCAGTACGCGATGTTCCTCGTGATGCGGGACATCCGTGGGAAGACGCTCCCCGAGCTGGTCGAGATCCTGAAGGGGAAGCTTGCGACGGAGAAGGAGACCTTCGCCTCAAACGACCGACTTCGCCTGAACCAGCAGAACCGCTACTCGATTCACCTCATCCTTGCCCGCCTGACAGACCACATCGAGAGGGAGTCCGGGATGCCGTCACGCTTCCTCGAGTACGTCTCGGAGAAGAAGACCCGGCACGAGGTCGAGCACATCTGGGCCAACCACCCGGAGGACCACACCGACGAGTTCAAGAGCTCGTCGGATTTCGCGGAGTACAGGAACCGAATCGGCGGCCTGCTGCTCTTGCCGAAGTCGTTCAACGCCAGCTTCGGCGACCTCCCTTACGAGACGAAGGTCGAGCACTACAACGCGCAGAACCTCCTGGCCCGCTCGCTGCACGTCGGCGCCTACGACCACAACCCAGGGTTCGTCGGGTACGTGAAGAGGTCCGGCCTGCCTTTCAAACCGCACCCGTCGTTCAAGGTGGCCGACCTGGATGCGCGGCTGGAGCTGTATCGGCGCCTCGCCGAGGAAGTATGGAGCACGTCACGTCTCGACCGGGAACTCGGGGCTGCGTAGCGGCGTCGGCGCCCGGAGTGATGCCATAGGTCGCTACTCCCGAACCGAGCCGCTAGCCGATGGAGAGAACCATGCCAACGATCCGGCGCGCTTTCGCCGAGAAACGCTCGCGATCTCTGCGGGTTTTTGATGCGCCGGGAAGAAGAACGGCTAACCTCCGGTCTAGGTCAGCATGAAAGAGAAACTCGCGTCGCCGCCCATCGTGGAGGTTGTCTGCGGGCTCTTTTTCGAACCGATCACCGCGCTCGACCCTATCTCGATCGGCAACTTCTGGCACGGTCTCCGCGTCGAGTATCCCGGGCATACCGTGCAGCTGCCGGTGCTCGACCAACCAAATTTCATGTTTGCGTTCGGCCCCGGCCCCTTGCGTTCGTTGTTCACCTCGTCCAGCGACGAGTACGTCATCCAGATCCAGAACGACCGCTTCTACCTGAACTGGCGCAAGCGCGAAGGCGGCTACCCCAGGTTCAACGACTACGAGAACGAGAAGGGCGTCATGTCGCGCGCGCTCGCCGCGTTCGAGCTCTTCTCGATCTTCTGTAACGGGGCCTTTGGTGTGCGACCTGCGGTCCGACGAGCCGAGGTCACGAAGGTTGATCTGCTCGAGCATGGCAAGCACTGGAGTGATCTCGCGGACCTGTCCAAGCTGGTACCCATGGTCGGAACGCTGCGCGCGTTCGCTTCCACAGAGGAGGCCGACCTTACCGCCCGAATTGCCGAGACCCGAGCAGACGGAGACGTCGTGCTCGCGATGCACTTCGGCATGCAGTCGATCTTCGGCATGATGCCCGCGCGGGGGCTACGCCTGGAAACCCGCGCGCATCGCGCCCTTCCAGGCGAGACGCCGGACCTTCGCGAGGAACTGACCTCGCTGAACGAGATGCTAAACGTTGCCTTCTTCGGCTTGCTCGCACCGGAGGAGCTCTCGCGTTTCAAGGAGGTTACTTGATGGTCGCTTCGAGTTCGCCCGCAACCTTCGGCGCGTCACCTGATCGTTTCCGCTCGATGAGGGGAGTCACATATTGCAGCCCATGGGGCATCCCCCGCACCGATGACGAGTGCGAACGCATCCTCAGAGCATCGGATGCTGCTTCGGCAATGACGCCTGAGCTCTCCACTTATCTCGCAGGCTTTCTTGGAGCCTCAAGTCGCGTCTGGACCTCGTCTCGACGGACCCGCCTCCGTCTGATTCTCGCCCGTACCGGCGTCGAAGTGGCCCCAGCGGTCCTACGGGCTGTCGAGCGTACGCCGCGAGAGGAAGTCATCGACGACGCGGTCAACGTGCTCGCCGAAGCCGCGCGCCGTGATGAGCGCGTCGTCCGTGCCGTGGCGAGTCGTCTCCTCGTGCCTGTATCGATGGGCGCGAGAGAGGAGGCGGACCCGGTCGTCGGGGATCACCCCGCAGTGCGCGTAGCGATTGTGCGAGCACTCGGGAGCGTCCGCAGTCTCCATGCCCGCGATCTGCGCCTCCGCGCGTTGGCCCTCGCCCTCGTCGACCCCGCGGCAGAGGTACGCGACGCCGCGATCCAATCGCTGGGTCGGTCGGCCGACGCTGCGGCGCAGCGGTTGCTCGAACAACGCCGACCTGACGAGGGCGAGCCGTTTCTTGCTGAAGCCATCGACGACGCGCTCGCCGAGCTTCGCGGCGAGTAGGAACGTCAAGACGGGCCGTCGCGTGCCCTTTTTCTTGCGCCACGTTTCAATTGCTCACTGGCAAGGTCGTTTGCCCGTGACGGACGAGAATCTTGCCGCTGGCAGAAGAGATTTTGTACTTGGTGATGCTGACACGGATGGGCTTTCGCTCTTCGAAGCCGAAGCGGAGGAGGATCGTCGGCTGGTCGTCGCAGCCATCGCGTGCAACCGGATGAATCTGGGGGCCGTCGACCTCCTCGAGATCGAGGACTCCGAGGTCCGCGCGTTTGGGCAGGTGGCAACGACTCCGGGCGGATACCCGATTGACGTCGCCAATCGCCTGCACCGGTCTCTGCCATGGCAACAGCCGGCGCTGAACGCGCTCGCCGATCACCTGACGGAGCATGGTCGTCGTGCGACGCGACACAAGAAGGCCGACGTGAAGGCGGCACTGGCGTCTGTCGCGCTTGAAGGTGTGGACGCCGGCCCGCACCGGGAATGGGTTGCGTCGCTCCGGGGGACTCTGTAGCGGCGTGCGAATGTCGCGCCGCCAGGTCCCGTCTGCGAAGCACCGCCGCGGCCGGTCCGTTCGGCGGATGCAAGGCGGCCGTCGGGGTCCGTCAACCGGGACGGCTTCGAGAGGCCTGTCCTGGCTACTTCCCTCCACCGCACGATCGCTCAGGATTCTCCTGAGAACAAGCCTTGATGATCGCCGTCGGATCCGCTCGGATCGCGCGGTGCTCCGCCTCCCCGGCTCCCGGCTTGTGGCGTCGCTTGCCGGCCTGGCAGCCCGGGCGATGAGGGCGCTCTGGAACGCGTG
>CALFNG010000232.1 GCA_937902985.1 uncultured Myxococcales bacterium | reverse complement strand
GCCGCTCCCAGAACCGGTTCCTGAAGAACAGGACGTCCACGCCGACCACGACGGCGACCAGCGCGAGCACGTAGAGCACGACCGCTGCCTGTCTTCCCATCCTTCCTTCTACTATAGCTTCCCCCCGGTGCATTCGCTGGACTGCACGTCGTGAGCCTCGCTCACTTCTTGAGCCCGAGCTGGCCCGCCTTTGCTCGTTCCAGTTTCTTCGCCGCTCTTTTCTCGGCGCGAGCTTTTCTGCGCGCCTCGGAGAGCGGCTCGTCGATCGCTCCCCACATCTCCTCGATCGCCCGCTGACGCTGTCGCCAGTCCCGGTCCGGGTGCTCGGTGTTGAGCTTCGCACGGAGGTCGCTCGCCTTGCTCTCCATGTCGTCCGGGTCCAGTCCGAGTTTGCGCCAGTATCCGTGGCGGAAGGGCTCCTGCCCAATCTTCCCGGCGACCTTGGCTGCGACGTCGTCCGGGGTGTCGGTGTAGTCCCGCCCGAACTGCTTGGCGAAGGAGCGGTCCCCGTCGATGGAGAACTCGGCGTCCGACAATTCCTGGTCCGACATGGGGCGTCCGACGCGCACGATAAAGCACGCGTTGACGACCTTCAGTAGCGCATCGGGATCGGCAGGCTTCGGATCCTCCTTCGCACGCGGCGCCTTGCGCTCGACCTTCCGCGTCTTGAGCCAGTCGAGCACGTCCGCCTTTGTCGCGGTCAGGCGCTTCGACACCCGGAACGCGGGAAAGTCACGACCGGCGGCAGCGACGAAGGCGTGGGGCGTGATCCCCAATTCCCTTTCGCAGTTACGGCGGTCGATGAGCGTCTCGCTCGGACTCGTCGTCTCCTCGGGCTCCCGCTCCACGGCGGCTAGCTCGAGGAGCGCTTGGGCGATGGCTTCGAGCGCTCCGGCACGTCTCTCACGGCGAGTGGTCATCGGCGGACCGTAGCCGGAGCTTCAACGAGCCGAGAACGGGTGGACGCGAACGCTTCCAACGTCAGGTCCTCGACGGGTAGCGAGATCGGACCACTGCCGAACCTCGGTCTTGGCGTACCGCAGCAGGTGACCAATCGATCCGCCGTGACCGGACGATGTCGGCTACGATGGCTGGCTCGGGAGGGCCATCATGACCGCGATTGGCAGCACGTTCCGCACGGACGAATCCATCTTCACGAGTTGCTTGCCGACAAGGGCCAGATCCAGCTCCCCGATTTCCAGCGCGGCTGGGTCTGGAACGACGGTCACATCCGCGCGCTCATCGCGAGCGTCTCGCTCTCGTACCCGATTGGCGCCGTCATGCTCTCTCCTCGGCAACGCAACGGACACGCCTGGTGCCGACGGCAGTGGTCAAGACCAATCCATTCAAGCTCTGTCATCACCAATCCGGACCGCTTAGAATATTCCAGTGGCGAACATTACATTTCTCGGCACGCCGATGCTTGTTGAGCATTCGTTCCGCACCTGGTGCGGACGCGCTGATGACATCTGGATCGCATCAGCCTGGGCCTCTAAGGCGTGCCCGCCTACCGACGCCCTCTGGCGTGCTCGTAGTCAGATCCGCGCCCTCGTCGTTGGGCTCGACTTCCTACAGACCGACCCGGAGTTCCTTGGGCAATTCAAGCGTTACGCCCGCGTGTGCACCGAGGGCGCCACGTTCCATCCGAAGGTGTACCTCTTTGGGATCGGACGGCGTTTCGCATGCCTCCTAGGCAGCTCAAACTTCACGGCTGGCGGCTTTCGCTCCAACGTCGAGGCCAATGCGCTCGTCGAGGGAGCGAGGAGCGACCTCTTCTTCGGCGAAGTGCGCGCACGGATCAGTGACCTCAACGAGGACGCCGATGTGCTCGGGCCTGAGCTGCTCGCGGACTACTCTGCCAAGCACGCAGCTCGGCACCGTGAGATCGAGAGGCTCCGCACCTACGTGCCCCCGAGCGCTGTGAGGCAGCGCCTTCTGGCCCGACGGAAGCGGGCGGTTGCCACGAGCCGAAGCCGCTTCCTCGGAGAATTGCGGAGCTTGCCCCATGGGGCCTCCCTCGCTCGAACCGTCGAACGGCTCCTCGACGCGATCGAGCGCATACCCGGATTGCGCGTCCGATGGAATCCTCAGAGCTTCTCGGTCACGTATTCGCCGTCCGGCACGCTTCCGATCCTCCTTGCGATCGTAGAGAAGCGTCGAACAAGGGCCCAAGCCGGCTTGGGGATCGTGCACGGACTAATGTACGATGGGATTGTGCGCGGGACACAAGACACCGATTTGGCAATGCAGGCCTACAACTTCGTGGATGGGCTCGTCCCGAGCAACCTCCCGATGGCGCGGCAGTCAGCCCAGGGAAGCGCATGGGGTATCCGCCTTTCCGCGCTTGCTGGTCACGAGGAGGCGGCAGCGACCCTCCTAACTACGATGGCGAAGTGGCTCTCGGCAAAGATGCAGTAGGTTGATCCGTCTGGGCGTCCGAAGGATCTGGCCTCGGCGAAGCGCAGCATCGAGACTTAGGATCTCGCGCCGAAAGCGGCACTCGTTGAAGGTAGTGGCGATGAACCAAGAGCTGTCGCGTGTCCAACTCGGCTGCAACTCGCAGGCTGCCGCAGCTTGTTCCAGCGAGAACGTACCGCGCTCACTGCCGGGCGCTTTGCTGTTCGCCCGCAGGCTCCTCCAGAGCTCGCGACGGAAATCCCGGCGACGTCCGATCCAAGTAGGCACCGTCATAGCCAATCAGCCGCAGGAAGGTGCGCGCGAACAGCGTGCGGTACGCGCGCCCGTGGACAACGTACGCCTTCATCTTCTCCCCAGGCGTCATCGTCCCGTGTGCGGGTTCGTTCGCAGCTCGCATGGCTGCCTCTTCCACGGCACCCACCTTCAAGCCGATCTTCGCGAAGAAGGCGCGAACCTCCTCGTTGCCCCCCTGCGTCAGGATAGATGCCGCCTCAGCGAGACGAGACCTCGGGGGCGCGT